>CAIVZR010000045.1 GCA_903910445.1 uncultured Bacteroidota bacterium | reverse complement strand
ATCAACATTACCTTGAATCAAGGCAGTAACTTGTTCCTTATAGGCATTCTTCACCTGATCAAAATTCACGGTACGAAACTCTGGTCGGTTTACATCGGGCGATAAACTTAGGGTACGATTCATTGGGCCAATAGCACCTGCCACAAAGCGAGGCTTGGCAGGGTTTTTTAAGGTGTACTCATCAGCTGCTTTGCGGGCAATTTGTGCTGCTGCCAAATTTAATTCGGCAGCCAAACTTTGCATATCGTAATCTTCCAGCGATACCACCTGGCAATTGAAGGTATTTGTTTCGATGATATCGGCACCTGCTTCCAAATATTCTTTGTGAATGGCTTCAATAATATGTGGCTGAGTCAAACAAAGCAAATCGTTATTCCCTTTGATATCTTTATGCCAGTTCTTAAAACGCTCGCCACGATAATCCTCTTCTTCCAATTTATATTGCTGAATCATGGTGCCCATCGCGCCGTCAAGTATGAGAATTCTTTTCTCTAATGCGGCTTCCAGTGCTGATTTTTGGGATGCTGATACGGTAGTCATTTTGTTGAGTATAAATTAATTGTTTCAAGCCATGAACAATTGCTCACAGATTTATTTATTACTCACCCAAAAAGTTACAAGAGAATCATGATAATTCACCTTATCTTCTCCCATGGTTCAGTGCGAACCTGAGATAGGAATTAGCACCCACCAAGTTGGGTTGCCAAGACATCATAGGGCCTATTCCCTCCGTCTTTCTGGATAAGTGCTGCAAATATATAACATAGGTTTGAGATTTACAATGAAGTTTCAGCAGGGGATTATCCATACCCAAAATTCTATAGAACAAATAACTATACACTTTCAAAATTGATATAGGCATATATACTTGAGTTCGGTGGATTCTATTCTTTCCTGGTTCACTTATTTTTATATTACTTTGCTGAAAATCCAGTTATGACACTACATGTTAAAACAATGGCTGAAATGCAAGCCAGTGGCGAAGTCCCAGAAGTTCTATTTTGGGTGGGATGTGCAGGAAGCTTCGACGATAGAGCCAAAAAAGTAACCCGCTCCTTTGCTAAGATTCTTCAGCATACAGGAGTGAAGTTCGCAGTGCTTGGTACGGAAGAGAGTTGTTCTGGTGATCCTGCAAAACGCGCTGGCAATGAGTTTCTATTTCAAATTCAGGCCATGAACAATATCTCGGTACTGAACATGTACGAGGTGAAAAATATTGTTACTACCTGTCCGCATTGTTTTAATACCTTAAAAAATGAGTATCCGTCATTAGGTGGAAATTATGAAGTAATGCACCATTCGGAATACCTTCAGAAACTCATTAACGATGGACGTTTGACAGTAGAAGGTGGGTCATTTAAAGGAAAAAAAATAACCTATCACGATAGCTGCTATTTAGGTCGTGCCAACAATATCTATGAGGCACCTCGTGACGTATTGGCTGCGCTGGATGCCGACCTGGTAGAACTGAAACGTTGCAAAAGCAATGGCTTATGTTGCGGTGCCGGCGGTGCTCAAATGTTTAAAGAAGCCGAAAAAGGAAATAAAGAAGTGAATGTGGAACGCGCCGAAGAGATACTTGCAAGTAATGCAGAAATAGTTGCCGTGAATTGCCCATTCTGTATGACGATGGTGAAGGATGGTGTGAAACATTTTAATAAGGAAGATACTATTCAAATCATGGATTTGAGTGAATTAATTTCTGAAAATCTGGGACTCTAAATCTATCCATGTATTCAGCTCAAACCTTTTCGTTTTTTGATAATGTATATGAGGTGGTACGTTTAATACCGAAAGGACGCGTTACTTCATACGGAGCCATTGCGGCATATTTAGGAAGTAAAGGAAGCAGCCGAATGGTTGGTTGGGCAATGAATGCAGCCCATACCGTGATGCCTAAAGTTCCTGCACATCGGGTGGTAAACAGGCAAGGATTACTCACTGGCAAACATCATTTTGTTGCTCCCGATAGGATGAAGGAGTTATTAGAAAAAGAAAAAATTAAAGTGATTGATGATCAGGTGCAACAATTTAGCACCTTGTTCTGGGATCCAAATATTGAATTAAATTAAATACATGAAATCTTACCTCGCGATACTCACCGCTGTTATTTTTTTATCAGCATGTAATTTCAAACCGAAAGCCGACACCATTTTTTATAATGGGAAAGTGGTCACCATGAATGCGCAAATGCAAATTACAGAAGCATTTGCCGTGAAAGATGGAAAAATATTGGAGACAGGAACAACCAAAGACTTAATGGAGAAATATGCTTCCAAAGAAAAAATCGACTTGCTTCAGAAGTATGTGTATCCCGGATTTATTGATGCACATTGCCATTTTATGGGATATGCTGGTGACCTATATAAATGCCAACTAAGAGGTACGGTTACTTTCGAAAAAGTATTAGAGCGTGTAGCCATCTATAACCAGCGTGTGAATCCTTCATTTATTTATGGTAGGGGATGGGATCAAAATGAATGGCCTAAAAAAGAATTCCCAACCAACGAACGATTGAATACTTTCTTTGGAGATAAGCCAGTATTCCTAAAACGTATTGATGGACATGCGGCTTTGGTGAATCAAAAGTTTTTAGACATGGCTGCCGAAGTATTGAAACCCTTTGAGAATACACCTTATATCATTACTAAAAATGGAGTACCAACAGGATTGATTCTCGATAAAGCCTTGGAAGCAGCCGAAAAATTGATTCCCGAATTACCAGCATCTCAAATGGTAGCAGAGGTGATGAAAGCACAGGAGGAATGTTTCAAACTAGGAATCACCTCCTTAGCTGATGCTGGATTAAGTCCAAAACAAATCCTATTTATTGATTCACTTCAAAAAGCAGGACAATTGAAAATGCGCATCTATGCTATGGTATCCGCATCAAAAGAAAATTTAGAGTTCTTCAATTCGAAAGGAAAAATCAAAACGCCTTACCTCGATGTACGCTCATTAAAAGTGTATGCCGATGGTGCCTTAGGTAGTCGTGGTGCCCGATTGAAAAAGGAATATAGCGACCAACCAGGAAATTTTGGAACCATGTTAATCGCACCTACAGAACTCGAAGAATATGCTGCATGGGCTATTCAGCACGAGTTTCAATTAAATACCCATGCTATTGGTGATAGTGCCAATGCATTTATCTGCAGTGTTTACGCCAATTACTTAAAAGGTAAAAACGATTTGAGATGGCGTATTGAACATGCCCAGATTGTAGATCCAGCCGATTTTCATTATTTCGGCGATTATAGTATTGTACCTTCTGTACAACCTACCCATGCCACCAGCGATATGGGATGGGCACAGGCTCGTTTAGGTGAAAGCCGCATGCCGGGTGCTTATGCTTATCGTAGCCTGATGAAACAAAATAACTGGATTCCATTAGGAACTGATTTTCCTGTTGAATATTTAAATCCTCAATACACTTTCTTTGCTGCTGTGAGTCGTAAAGATGGAATGAATAAACCTAAAGATGGATTCAATATGACTGAAGGAATTAGTAGAGAAGATGCACTGAAAGGAATTACCATTTGGGCGGCAACGGCCAACTTTGAAGAAGCTGAAAAGGGAAGCTTGGAAACTGGGAAGTATGCCGACTTCGTTATTTATGATATGAATTTTTTAACCGATGATTTGATTCAAATTAGAAATTCATTGCCGTTTAAAACATTTGTCAACGGGCAAGAAGTCGCGCATCAATAATTATTAATTACCAGCAAATGCTTTATGCATTTTCTTGCGTTTATGATGTGTTTGTTTAATCATATTATTATCCATGGTAATTACGCTAATATTACCATCAACCTCTAACATAGCGAGTTTCACATGGGTATGATTTTCGGCACCATGCTCACGTATCGATTCCTCTAATTCCGAGTTGGTTATTTTTACATCAGCTAAATTCTCCTCGAATAAAACGCCGTCAAGTACCAATAATATTGGTTCCCCCTCTAGCGCTTTCTTAAATAATTTACTATTGAAAATTCCTAATTTGAGGATATAATTCAAAACAAATAATGTGGATGCCGCAATAATACCACCCAGTAAGGAGGTGTTATTTCCTACCATGGCATTTTGAACTGCATTACTTATGAGTATAATAAACACCAAATCGGTGGTAGATAATTGCGATAACTCTTTTTTGCCTGCAACTCTTATTGCAACCACCATAAAGATATAAACGGCGGCACTTCTATAAACGACTTCGTAATCCATGATTCCTGATTTATTTATATTGTTTTTTTAATTTCAAAATCAACAGTTCTAAGCCACCAGGTGATCGTAATTGCCATCCTTCTGGCTTATCATAAAATTTCGGGTTCAGATAATAATTCATATAAACTGCACCATGCTCAAAACTTCGACCATACCAATGACTCAGTGTTTCTTGTTCTTCATGAGTGAATTCTGCACAAATATTACTGCTAATAACAATGGGCAAGCTATCCAGATTTTCACCAATTCGCAATATGGCAACGTTATCAGAACCTAAATCAATAAATTTTGATGGATTGGCAATAGGGGCTTTACTATATACCTTGCTGGTATCATCGTACGATTTCATGGCATACTGATCTATCTCAAAATAACCACGATACTGGATATTAGCATCTGCAATGGTTTTGCCAGGATAATAAATAAAACTTCCAATACAGAGAAATAAAAACGTGGTGATATAAATTATTCTTTGTGGTAAAGAAGATGTTGGTAATACATTCATGAATAAAATTAAAAACCAACACTCCAGCCCTAAAAAATAACGATGTGCAATGGTGTTCTTTAAAGTGATACTTAAAATAATGGAAGTTACTATTACTAATACCCAAAACACTTGCGTGTTCAAGGTTGCCGACTTTCTTTTCCATTGAAAATAGGCATAAAACACAATTGGAATAATCATTCCATAATCAATGAAGCGCCAGATACAATACACCAAGCCTTTCACTATTTGCCCTATTGAATTTGTTTCAGCAGTGTCGGTAAAGTCGGGCGATTTAATCCACCATCCAGCATGTTTATAATGAACAATCATCCAGAGCATAAATACCGAAAATGGAATAGCATACACAAAAAAACGGGTGACAAAGAATTGCTTCCATTCCAATTTCTTCCAATGCAAATAAAAATCACCAACAGCGAATGCCGCCAAAAAATAGGCCCCTTGCAGATGGGTAAGCATCATAATGCTTGTAACCAATACAAATAACAAAGCTTTATTACTCAATAAATAATATACCCCAAACAAAAATAATCCCATGAGCATCGCAGTATTCAACATCATCGCATTTTGTGTAATAAAGGTGGGGTGCGCCATCACCAATAGCGTGGCATAATTGGTATAGGTTGAATTTAGATATAGGCTGCATAGCTTTCGGAAACCCATCAATAAAAATACACAACATAGCATACCATAAATATGACTCACCAAAAGTGATTTTCCAAACAGCTTCCAACTCAGTGCCATAAAAAGCGAATAGAGTGGGGGATGACCAGGATCACTTCCAAACGCATAGAAGATGGTTCCATTCTCATAAATATTCGTAGCCAGGCGGGAGGTGGAAGTTATTGAATCACCAAAAAACGGATCCTGCCCAAAAACGTAGAGTAGCACAAGGAAGTAGCCGCCCATGATCCCATAAAAATACTTGTGAAAGAATTGGTGAACGTTATGCATTGTGGCGAAGTTAACTTATCCCTCTTCAAATAACAATAATCAGTTGGCAATTAACATGTTTTCCATACTTTTGCGCTTCTAAAATCAACCCGATTATTATGTCAAAAGAAGTATTTATCGTATCGATAGCCCGCACACCAATGGGCAGTTTTATGGGGTCGCTAAGTGGAGTTCCTGCAACTCGCCTAGGAGCCATTGCGGTTAAAGAAGCTGTAAAGAGAGCAGGAATTGAACCTTCTCATGTTCAGGAATTGTATATGGGTAACGTATTGCAAGCCTCACTCGGACAAGCTCCTGCAACTCAAGTAGCTATTTATGCTGGTTTGGGAAATAATATTCCTTGTACTACCATTAATAAAGTATGTGCATCAGGAAGTAAAGCATTGATGCTTGCAACACAAAGCATTTTATTAGGTGATGCCGATATCGTTGTTGCTGGTGGTATGGAGAATATGAGCAGCGTACCATACTATATTGATAAAGGACGTAGTGGTTATAAATATGGTAACGGAGTGTTGGTTGATGGATTGCAAAAAGATGGATTATGGGATGTATATAACGATTACGCCATGGGTAATTGCGCCGAACTCTGTGCTAAAGAAATGAACTTTACACGCGAACAACAAGATGCCTTCGCCATTGAATCTTATCAAAGAGCCGCTGCTGCTTATGCTGCTGGTCATTATAATTATGAAATGGTTGGCGTAGAAGTAAATAAGGGTAAAGAAACCGTTACTATCAGCGCTGATGAAGATTATAACAAAGTTAATTTCGATAAGATTCCTGGATTGCGTCCAGTGTTTATAAAAGACGGAACTGTTACTGCTGCCAACGCCTCAACAATGAATGATGGCGCCAGTGCATTGGTATTAATGAGTGGTGAAAAAGTGAAAGAATTGGGATTGAAACCATTGGCTAAAATAATTGGTTATGCTGATGCCGCTCAAGCCCCAGAATGGTTCACTACCGCACCTTCTTTGGCAATACCTAAAGCATTGGATAAGGCAGGAATTAATATTGATCAAGTGGATTTGTTTGAACTGAATGAAGCATTTGCGGTAGTTGGTTTGGCTAATATTGCTAAGCTTAATTTAGATCCTGCCAAAGTAAATATTTGGGGAGGTGCCGTGGCCTTAGGTCATCCATTGGGAAGTAGCGGAAGCCGTATCGTATGTACTTTGGTTAGTCAGTTAATTGCAAACCAAAAGAAATATGGAGTTACCGGTATTTGCAATGGTGGGGGAGGAGCGAGTGCCCTCGTTATAGAACGTGTATAATTTCTAAGTTTATACACATTCTAAATTCGAAAATTTATCTGTTGATTTTGAATCAATAATGTATTTTTACAAAAATTTTTAATACCCGAAATTATGGCTATAATGATTACCGACGAATGCATCAACTGCGGTGCATGCGAACCAGAATGTCCGAACAATGCAATTTATGAAGGAGGTGCCGAATGGGCTTTCACCGATGGTACCACTGTAAAAGGATCTATCAGTATGGATGGAGAGATGGTGGATGTAAGCAAACGCTTTGCTCCAATTGCTGATGATGTATATTATATCACCCCTTACAAATGTACCGAGTGTCAAGGATTTCACGAAGAACCACAATGTGCAGCGGTATGCCCTGTAGATTGCTGCGTTGATGATCCTGAAAGAAGAGAAACTGAAGAAGCGTTATTAGAACGTAAAGCATCTTTACATATCTAAGAATTTAAAAGGACAGAAGGCATAAGTAAATTCATCTCCAAATTTATGGAGTGATCATTTTCTTATGCCTTACTTCTTTTATAGAAAGCATGTACGGTATCTGCGATATTTCTTGTGTACCTATACGTAAAGAACCTTCTCATCGTAGTGAACAAGTGTCGGAATTGCTCTTTGGTGACAGCTTTGAAGTTCTTGATGAGCACAAAGACTGGATTAAAATAAAATGCAGTTACGACGACTATGAAGGATGGATTTCAAATACAGTATATGCAATCTGCAGTGCAGTTGATTATAAAAGCGATAGAAAAAAAATGCATGCCTGCAGTTATGATATTTTGCAGCCTGCCATTAGTAACAAGCGACAAATACCAATTTTAATAGGAAGCTCGCTACCTAACTACGATGGACTCATTGTAAAACTTGGGAAAGAGAAATTCAATGTAAACGGTAGAGTTACTAGCCCAAAGAAAAAATACGATATCGCCTTTCTCCAAAAAACGGTAATGCAGTTTTTGCACGCACCCTACCGATGGGGAGGTAGAACACCTTTTGGAATCGATTGCAGTGGATTCACTCAGCTGGTTTTTAAAATTATGAATGTAAGATTGAAACGCGATGCATGGCAACAAGCTACACAAGGCGAATTCATTACATTTATTCATGAGGCCGTGATTGGCGATTTGGCCTTTTTTGGAACTGATGATAAAATTACTCATGTAGGAATTATGTTGGATAACGAACAAATAATTCATGCAAGTGGTAAAGTTAAAATAGATAAAATAGATCAAAATGGAATTTACAATACCGATCTAAAACAATACACACATAAATTGCGATTCATTAAACGCATCAAAAATTTCAATTCATAATTAACTAAATTATTATATATATGGCACTTCAAGTAGGCACCAAAGCCCCCGACTTTAAATTATTCAATACCGAAAAGAAAGAAGTTTCTTTATCTGATTTTGCTGGAAAAACTGTTGTTTTAAATTTTTTCCCAGCTGCATTCACAGGAGTTTGTACTGCACAAATGTGTGGACTTCGTGACGACTATTCATTTTACAACAATTTAAATTGCGTTGTTCTAGGATGTAGTTCTGATAGTCCTTTCACATTAGGTAAATTCAAAGCAGAGCAAAATTTAGAATTCGATTTATTAAGTGATTATAATCACGAAGTAAACAAAGCATACGATGTATACGAACCTGTTTGGATTTTAAATATGCATGGACCAGCGAAACGTTCCGCTTTTATTATTGATGGTAATGGTATCATTCAATATTCTGAGCAAATGGCAAATGCAGGTGAGCAAGTAAACTTTGCTGCAATGAGAGCAGTAATGGAGAAAATGTAATCCATTCATTCTAAAATAAAAAAGCCATTCAGAATTTCTGAATGGCTTTTTTTATGTTGAATAAATTTTAGTGTCCTTTCGCTGCTAAATATCTTTCTGCATCGAGGGCAGCCATGCATCCTGTTCCCGCAGCAGTAATAGCCTGACGATAAATTTTATCCTGAGCATCACCACATGCAAAAACACCTTCAATATTTGTTTTCGTGCTATCGGGTTGGGTTATAATATATTCTTGTTCATCCATATCAATGAAACCTTTGAAGATTCCAGTATTGGGCTGATGTCCAATCGCCACAAAAAATCCATCAATTTTAATCTGACGAACATCTCCCGTAATTGTATTCTTTATTAATGCACCTTCTACCACATGTTCACCTTGTACTTCTTGCGTTTCGCTGCTATATAGAATTTCAATATTTGGTGTAGTTTGTACGCGATGTTGCATTGCTTTGGAAGCCCTGAACTGATCGCGACGAACAATCATATATACTTTTGTACAAAGTTTTGATAAGTAATGTGCTTCTTCACATGCTGTATCGCCAGCACCTACAATTGCCACCTCTTTGCCACGATAGAAAAATCCATCGCATACAGCACAGGCACTAACACCTCCACCTAAATTTCTTAAGCGAATTTCACTTTCTAAACCCAACCATTTGGCACTTGCACCTGTTGCAATAATTACGGTATCAGCAGTGATTTCTTTTTCATTATCAATCCATACGCGTTTGGGAGTTGAATTGAAATCAACTTTTGTCGCCATTCCAATTCGCACATCTGTTTTGAAACGAAGGGCTTGTTCTCTGAAATGCGCCATCAACTCCGGGCCTTGCACTCCTGTAGGAAAGCCAGGGTAATTTTCCACTTCTGTAGTAATCATTAACTGACCACCGGGCTCCATTCCTTCATACATTACTGGTTTCAGATCGGCACGGGCGGCATAAACGGCTGCGGTATACCCAGCAGGGCCCGAACCGATAATTAAGCATTGAATATGTTCCATTTTAATAAGATGGCAAAGATAATATAAATACGAATTAACTAGTGATGGTACTTTTCATTATTAAGAATGGTAAATACACGGTAAATTTGTTCTGATAATAAAAGCCGTATCATTTGATGCGTAAACGTAAGTTGTGAGAGGGCAATTTTCTTCTGGGTGATTTTTTCAATGCTTTCATCAAAACCAAAAGCACCACCAATTAAGAACACCATATTGGATACTCCTCGATTCATGACTCCCTGAAATTCGTTAGCCAATTTTGTGGAGCTAAACTCTTTCCCATGCTCATCGAGCATTATAATATAATCGGTAGGTTTTATTTTGTCTAGAAATAATTTGGATTCCTTACGTTTCAGTTCTTCCTTGGGCAAAGAGGCTGCATTTTTTACATCCTCCATCTCTATCCATTCTAAAGGGCAATAACGTTTAATTTTTTCTAAATATATTCCGAGTCCTTCCTTTAAAAACGGTTCTTTTGTCTTGCCTATACTCAATACGGTAATTTTCATACGGAACGCAACTTACATAAAATTTTAAACTTGCCATATCTCCAAAAAAGAAGCCACATTAATAAATAAATAACATGGTAAGAAGAGAAGAATAATTTATTTTCGCAGGATGGAGGTAACTAAAAATAAGCAGGGATTATTTATTGATCGTGATTTAAGCTGGCTTTATTTTAATCAGCGCGTTTTACAAGAAGCACAAAACCCCAATGTGCCATTAATTGAAAGGATTAAATTCTTGGGTATCTTTAGTAATAACTTGGATGAGTTTTTTAGAGTTCGTGTGGCATCTCACCAACGAATGAGTTTGCTTAAGAAAACCTTCGCCTTAAAATACAATCCTGAAATAATACTTAAACAAATTCAGGAAAAGGTTTTTCAGTTACAAGATGAATTTGAAACAACATATAAAAGTTTAATAGCCGAACTAAAAAAGGAAAATATTGAGATGATTAACGATAGTCAGCTCAATAAAACCGAAGCCACCGAAATAAAAGAATATTTCAAAACAGAAGTACTCCCTCATATTCACCCTATTGTTTTAAACGAAAAGCATGCCTTCCCTGAGTTAAACGATAAGAGCATTTACCTTGCTGTGCATCTCTATAAACAAAGCAACCCTTTGAATAGAATGTATGCCATCATTGAAATACCTACTCGAGTAATATCCCGTTTCTATACCATCAAGGCATCAAAAAAAGTTACGCGTATCATTATGCTCGATGATATTATTCGTTATTGCTTGGAGGATGTATTCAATATATTTGATTTTGATAGTTTCAAAGCATACAATGTAAAACTCACCCGTGATGCAGAATTAGATATTTTGAATGAAGGGTTTGAAAGCATGTTGGTAAAAGTGAGTAAGAGCCTAAAGCAAAGAAGCAAGGGCAGACCAGTTCGTTTCGTTTTTGATGAGATGATGCCTGATGAGCTTTTACGCATGTTTGTGAAGAAGTTTCTTTTGAAAGAACAAGCTTTGATTCCTGGTGGTCGTTATCATAATTTCAAAGATTTCATGCGGTTTCCATCGGTTAATAAACCAAAGCTGGTTTATCCCGACATGAAATCCGTTCCGTACGAACCATTCGATAAGGCACAAAAAATTGTGCATGCTATCAGGGAACACGATCATTTGATCATGCATCCTTACCATACATTTGATTATGCGGTAAGGTTTATTAGGGAAGCAGCACTCGACCCACAGGTAACCGAAATAAAAATCACTTTATATCGTTTGGCTAAGAACTCTAATATTGCCAATGCATTAATTAGCGCTATAAAAAACGGGAAGCAAGTAACCGTTATTATGGAACTCAAGGCGCGATTTGATGAGGAACATAATATCTATTGGGCTAATAAAATGCAAGAAGCAGGAGCAAGAGTTATCTTTACTTCGCCTAATCAAAAAGTACATTGTAAAATGTGCCTCATTAAGAGAATTGAGAAGAAAAAACCAGTTTATTATTTGCAATGTGGTACGGGTAACTATAATGCCGATACCTCTAAAATATATTCTGATATATCACTCTTCACATTAAATACTAAGCTCACGAAAGACGCCTTAGAGATATTCAAGTATTTAACCACGAGCAATTACAAGCCTAAAACAACATTTATTCTTGCGGCTCCTTTTAATCTTCGAACCGAAATTTTGGCACTTATCGATAATGAAATCGCAAATGCTAAAAAAGGAAAGGAAGCCTATATAAATATCAAACTCAATAGCCTTTCGGATACTGGGGTTATCGAACAACTTTATAAAGCCTCTGCTGCAGGTGTGAAAATAAAATTAATTGTACGGGGTATATGTTGTTTGGTACCTGAGAATAAACTTTGTTCAAAAAACATTGAATGTAAAAGTATTGTAGGCAAGTATCTTGAGCATTCACGTTTCTTTATTTTCGGTAATAATAAAGACCCTAAGATTTATATTGCCAGTGCCGACTGGATGGAACGTAACTTTTATTCGCGTGTTGAAACAACAATACCTATTTTGAATAAAAAAATCAAAAAACAGGTTGAAAAGATTTTCGATTTACAGTGGAGCGATAATGTGCAAGCCCGACATATGGATTTGCCTAATTATAATAAATTGTATGAATCAACTGCAGATAATCAAATAAATTCTCAACTCGCTTTATTTGATTTGATGAAGACATTCGGCGAAAAATCCATCTAAGTAATTTCGATTCATAAGCTGGAATTTCAAACCCAAAATTCTAAATATGAGATTAAGGCTTGAAAAATTGATATGCCTGAGTAGAAATATCACTAATTACATCTGCCAAATCAGTAACCTTGGTGCCTTTGGTCATAATTGTGATAAGATAGGTATGAGCTCCAGTATATACAATTCCTGACTCATGTAATTGACGCACATTGCCGGATACATTTTCTCCAAACTTATGAGCAACTACTACATTTCTTGGGAGCTCACGAGTAAGACCTCTGGTGAATGTTGAATTAGATAATAAGGTAAGTGCGTATTGTGAATTTTTTACGTTCAAATAGGTCGCATTATACAATACCCTCATAAATTTAGAGTAATCGCTGGCAGTAATGGTATATCGGATATTTTGCATATCCATCTTTTTTACTCCAAGGGTCATGAATAATTTGTTCAGCTCATCTATATCCAATTCACGATTCAATAATAAAGTTGCAAAATTATCAGAACGCACAATCATAGGATAAAACAAGTCGCTAACTTTATATGGTGTATTAGGTCTAATGGTTACGTCTTTATATGATTGTCCAGGCACTTCCACATTATTATCGAGTACCAATTGCTTGTTCAATATTTCTGGATGTTCTTCCGATTTTTTCAAGTAACACATAAATACAGCTAACTTCATTAAGCTACCTGGATAATATCCTTCTGTATCATTTACTTCAATCCAATTGTCATTATCCATATCGTTTATATAAACTGAGGCCGAATGCACTTTGCCACTTTGTTTGCCAGCGTCAATGATTAACTTTAATGAATTATCCAAGGTTGAAAGTTCAGCAGCAGGGGTAGTGGTTTCAATTAATAATATAGGGCGGGTAAAACCTTCGCTTGAAGAACGTACAACGCGTTTCTCGTTTTTTTGTGATGCCGGTGCTGCATTTTGTTTAGAAGCAGCGCCTTGATTATTATTTGCATTTAATCCATTATTACTTGAACCAGTGCCCGAATAACCTTCACCTACTTCATCAAGACTAATTCCATTCTGTTGCATTACCTCCTTTAAAGATCTTTCCTTCTTGTCTAGCATATAAAAGAATACTAGCGATGTACAGAGTAAGGCAATAAGGAAATAATATGCTGGAAATTGTTTTTTGAAGTATTCTACCATAATATGAGTTTCGATTAAAAAGATTACAAACGAACTTTCTTTGTGTTTGTCGAATTGATTTTAAAAGGTTGCTTTAATGTGGAATTATTTTAATTAAGGCTAAGTTTTATATTTTTTATTAATATACTACAAATAACAACCATTTACCCAATTCAAAAAGATAGAATTGTAAACAATTGAAGCAGTCAACACCAATAATGACTAAAAAAGTAAAGATAGCATTCAAACCATGTCTTTCGCATGACTAATGTCATAAATTATTAAAACCAGTGAAATTTTTTCGTGACAAATACATAATTATTTTTATCTTTCGACCTTAAGTAATACATAATATGATTTTTTTAGAAGCCTTATACGGTAGCCAATACAGCGAAATTTCCAAAAACGGGAAGGATGGTAATAAAGGCCGGTTGAATGGAAATGTAATTCTTAGTGCCATTATCTTAATGGTAACAATTTCAGGTTTCCTTCTAATGTGTTCATTATTTAAGATTCATTGGTATAGCCAAAGCTGGATTCCTGGACTTAGTGGTAAGGCGCTAGGTAGAATTCTTGGTTTGGTGATGTTTTTTTCAATATATAATGTGGTAAGCAAATCGATAGGAAATGAAGCACGATTCAGAGAATACGTTAAAAGGTTCCTCGCTTACCCCGAAGAGATTCAGAAAACTGCTAACAAAATGATTATGTTGCGTTTTGCTGTTAGTCTGATTTTTTTCATCATCATGGTGTTTATTTACTAACTTAATTTTCAACAGAAATTTGCTTTTCTTTGTGTTCTTCATGCGAAAGATTACATATCTCTTTTTATTGGTTTTCCTTGTCTTAATTATCGGTTACTCTTGCTCCCACATTGGCCAATCCGATTCGGAAAAATCGCCATACCTTAATCATCAGGCTTCTGTTACTTATGTTGGGAAGGAAGTGTGCAAAGGCTGCCATATGGATATTTACAATACCTTTTCGGAAACAGGAATGGGTAAATCGTGGGATTTTGCAACACACCAAAAATCATCTGCAAAATTTAATGCCAGTACTTTAGTATACGATACCTTACCTAATTTGTACTATCACCCACAATGGAATGGAGATACCCTGCAAATTATGGAATTCCGCCTGCTTGGAAAGGACACGATTCATCGCCGAATTGAGAATATTAAATATATCGTGGGTAGCGGACAACATACCAACTCTCATATTTTTGATATCAATGGATTTTTATATCAGGCACCATTAACTTATTATACCCAAATGGGCCAATGGAATTTGCCTCCCGGCTTTGAAGGTGGGCATAATTCAAGATTTGGTCGCGCCATTGAACCCGAATGTATGTCGTGCCATAACTCGCTTCCTGTTTTTGATGATCAAAGCTTAAATAAATATGATAAAGTTGAGCTTGGACTCAGTTGCGAAAGGTGTCACGGCCCAGGGAGTATGCATGTTCAGGAAAAACAAAAAGGGAATATGGTAGATATCAAAAAAGATATTGATTATACCATTGTGAACCCTGCAAAACTACCATGGGCGCTGCAAATTGATGTTTGTCAAAGATGCCACTTACAAGGCAATGCCGTATTGCAAGAAGGTAAATCGTTTGCCGATTTTCGCCCTGGCATGAAGCTGAGCACTATTGAAGATGTATATATGCCTCGTTTTACCGGCGATGATTCGAAATTTATCATGGCTTCTCATGCCGAAAGACTTCAAAAGAGTGCCTGTTTTTTGAAGAGCAATACACTCGACGTCCAAGGAAGCAACGGATTGAAACTTACCTGTATCACCTGTCATAACCCGCATGTAAGTGTAAAGGTAACTGGGAAAGAAATTTTTAATAATGCCTGTATTAAATGCCATCAAGAAAAGAAGTGTACTGCTCCTCCAACCGAATTGTCAAAAGCAAATAATGACTGCGTAAAATGCCATATGCCACAAAATGGCACCCTCGATATCCCCCACGTAACGGTTCACGATCATTATATTAGAAAGCCTATTACCCAAAAACAAATTGAAGGAATTCAAAAATTTGCGGGTATATCCTGCATCAATAATAGCCAACCCACCGCAGTTTCTAAAGCAGAAGCCTATTTGAACTATTTTGAGAAATTTGATTCCAAGCAATCACTTTGTTTAGACTCGGCATTTTATTTTTTGCAATCATGTCCAAACGAAAATGCACTTTGGATTCACTACTATTACCTCATAGAGGATTATACCAATTTAATTTCCTTTTCTCAGAAATTGAATCGAGAGCTGCTCCGCGATTCCTGGACAAGTTACCGAGTAGGGGAGGCCTATATGAAACAGGGAAAATATGCGGAAGCTGAATCATGGATTGACCAAACCGTTTCACTTAAACCTAAGCAGCTCGCTTTCCTATTAAAACAAGGCAATGTAAAATATCATTTGGGTAAAATTGTGGAGGCGCAAAAAATATTCGAGCAAATATTATATCTCAACCCTAAATATCCAGAAGCATGGAATAGCTTAGGCCTTATCATTTGCAATAAAGGACAAGGCGATTTGAATAAAGCACTAAGCTATTATCAACGAGCCTTGCAGCTTGATCCAGATATGGAGAATGCCTTGATTAATTGTTTGGATATTTACAATGCACAAGGCAATAGAAAGGAATTTCTTCTTTGTTTGAAACGATTGTATAAAATAGCCCCAAAGAACCCTGTTTTATTGCCAATGTATTCCCAATTTCAAATAAAATAAGGCTTCAATATTTTCTTTAAATTGTGGGTAACCAAGTATAAATATCGTTACATTTTCAATGCGAATAATGTAACTTCGCAATCCTTTTAAAAAATGATTTATAGGCAGAAAAAATTGATCACAATAGGCTCTCTGGTGAAAACCCACGGAGTGCAGGGAGCCATGGTATTGCGCTTGATTCAAGGCTATAACCCATCGATTTTAAACAAATCAAATTATTGCTTTTTAAATATCCGCAATAAACCCGTACCCTTCAAACTAGAAGAAGTACAAGAGAGCAATCTCACCGATATCATCGTGCAATTGGATAGCATCGCATCGAAACCCGATGCAGAAGATTTTCTAAATTATCAATTGTCGATAGAACGAAAAACGCCAATTCGGAAGAAGAAAACGGATAATATTTTATTGCTTATTGGCTACTCGGTTTATAATGCTGGAAAACTTATTGGCACCGTCATCAATATTGAGAATCATGGGAAGCAATTCCTATTGGTGCTCGAAGACGACTTACTCATCCCGGCACACGACGACCTTATCGAATCGATTGATGATGCAAAAAAAACCATTTATATGAAACTGCCTGATGGGTTGGTTTAGCATTTTTTTACTAATATTGAAGCACTATTGAACCATGCTGTTAATCACATTCTTTAATCATTTCGGGAAATATTTATTGTTTTTGAAAGGCATCTTTACGCGGCCCGAACATTTGAATGTTTATGTGCGACGCACCCTCGATGAAATGTATATTATTGGTAATGGTTCTCTTACCATTGTGGCCATTATCTCCATTTTTACGGGAGCGGTTACCACCGTTCAAACGGGCTATCAGTTGCTATCCGATTGGCTTTCACGTACCGTTATTGGTTCTATCGTTTCCGATTCGGTAATCCTAGAATTAGCCCCAACCATTACTTCATTGGTATTGGCTGGTAAAATTGGATCAAGTATCGCTTCTGAAATTGGAACCATGAAAGTTACCGAACAAATTGATGCCCTCGATGTGATGGGAATCAATTCACGTGGTTATATCGCCTTACCAAAAATCATCGCCGGATTAATTATGATTCCTTGCCTCATTATCATAGCCATGTTCCTAGGTATCAGCGGTGGTTATTTTGCAGGAAAATTCTCCGGAATCCTCACCCCAGAGCAGTTTATCGAAGGAGCTCAAAGCTCTTTCCGAACTTTCACCTTGCAATTCTCTATCATAAAAAGCTTCACCTATGCATTCATTATCACCTCTGTATCGGCCTATCATGGGTATCAGGTTACGGGTGGGGCACGTGAGGTAGGACAAGCAAGTACGCGTGCAGTGGTTTATAGCTGTGAGCTTATCCTTTTTAGCGATTATTTACTCGCTCAGTTGATGCTTTAATTAGGTTATTTTCAATAACCATTTTTAGCTTAGAATCAGTCCATTTAATAGCCTCATTTCACGCTCGCAATTAACATCTGAATTGTTAGTATCTTTTGCCCTGAAATCGCAATAAAATTAGTACTTTTGAACCTCTTATAAACCGTTTAAGAATCTCAAATTTATTAACCCGAATAGCATCCTTTTTGAAGTCGAAAATTGACCCATAAAATGGAGTGTGTAAAGTAGTATGGCAGAAGATAAAATTATCCAGATTAACATTGAAGATGAAATGAAGACCGCCTACATCGATTATTCGATGTCGGTTATTGTATCGCGTGCATTACCTGATGTACGAGATGGTCTGAAACCGGTTCACCGTCGCGTGCTTTATGGCATGAGTGAACTAGGGATGGCTTCCAACAAACCATATAAAAAATCAGCCCGTATTGTGGGGGAAGTTTTAGGTAAGTATCACCCCCATGGCGACTCATCAGTTTATGATACCATGGTACGTTTGGCTCAAAGCTGGAGTGTACGTTATCCGTTTGTTGATGGGCAAGGAAACTTTGGTAGCATCGACGACGATCCTCCAGCTGCAATGCGTTATACGGAAGTTCGTATGCGTAAAATCGCCGAAGAAATGCTTGTTGATTTGGAGAAAAATACGGTTGATTTTCGTCCGAATTTTGATGATAGCTTAACGGAGCCCACAGTATTACCTTCTAAAGTTCCTAACCTTTTGGTGAATGGAGCAAGTGGTATTGCGGTAGGTATGGCCACCAATATGGCGCCTCATAATCTCACTGAGGTATGCGATGGTGTTATGGCCTATATCGATAATAAAGATATTACCATTGAGGAGTTGATGAAATTTATCAAGGCTCCCGATTTCCCTACAGGGGCGATCATCTTTGGTTATGAAGGTGTGAAAAAGGCATTTGAAACAGGAAAAGGACGCATTGTGATGCGTGCCAAAACCAATTTTGAAATTGCACCAAACGGGAAAGAGCAAATCATTATCACGGAAGTGCCATACCAAGTAAATCCTGCTACTTTATTGAGCAAGGTTGATAATTTGGTATCGGAGAAAATCATCGATGGGCTTAGTGCTGCTCGAGATGAGAGTGACCGTGATGGAATGCGCATCGTTTTTGACTTAAAGAAAGATGCTGTTGCAAATATTGTTCTCAATAAATTATTTAAATATACTGAGCTACAAACTTCTTTCAGTGTAAACAATATCGCGTTGGTTAATGGCCGTCCGATGTTGCTTAACTTGAAAGAATTAATTCATTATTATGTAGAGCATCGCCATGAAGTAGTAATTCGTCGTACCCAATACGAACTAGATGAAGCGATGAAACGTGCTCATATCCTCGAAGGATTGATCATTGCTGTAGATAATTTGGATGAGGTAATTAAGATTATTCGTGATTCAAAAACTCCAGACGAAGCCAAAGAACAGTTGATGGCTCGTTTCAAATTGAGCGATATTCAATCGAAAGCCATTCTTGATATGCGTTTGCGCGTATTAACTGGTTTGGAAATTGAAAAATTACGCGCTGAGTTTGCTGAGTTGATGTTGTATATCGATAGTTTGAAAGCCATCTTAGCGGATGAAGGAATTCGTATGGGAATCATTAAAGATGAATTGCTCGATATCAGAACCCGATTTGGTGATGAGCGTCGTTCGCATATCGAATACACTGCGGATGATTTAGATATAGAAGATTTAATTGCTGATGAGGCAGTGGTAATTACCATCTCTCATTTGGGATATGTAAAACGTACCAGTGTTAATGAATACCGCACTCAAACTAGAGGTGGACGAGGAAGTAAAGGCGTTTCGAATAGGAGTGAGGACTTTGTTGAATACTTATTTGTTGCTACAACACATAATTACCTCCTATTATTTACAGAGCAAGGCCGTTGTTTCTGGCTCAAAGTATACGAAATTCCAGAAGGGGAGAAGAGCGGAAAAGGAAGAGCCATTCAAAATATGGTGAACATCCCTGCTGATGATAAAATCAAAGCGTATATCAACGTGAAGAAATTGAGCGATGAAGAATACGTGAAAAACAACTATGTGGTGATGTGTACCAAGAATGGTATCATCAAGAAAACCATGTTGGAAGATTACTCTCGCCCACGTACTAATGGTGTTAATGCAATTACCATTCGTGAAGGAGATATGTTATTAGAGGCACGTTTAACCTCGGGTAACGACGAACTCATCATCGCTAAGCGCTCAGGCAAAGCCATTCGCTTCAACGAGAATTTAGTTCGCGATATGGGTAGAACCGCCAGTGGTGTAAAGGGAGTAACACTAGAAAATGCTGATGATTATGTAGTTGGAATGATTGCCATCAAACAACAAAGCGATACCATTTTGGTGGTGAGCGAAAATGGTTATGGCAAACGTACCGACCTAGAAGACTATAGAATCACAGGACGAGGTGGTAAAGGAGTATCAACCCTTAAAACTACCGAGAAAACTGGAAGTTTGATTACCATTAAGAATGTTTCTGATGTCGACGATTTAATGATTATGACCCGCAAGGGAATCACCATTCGATTGGCTGTAAAAGAAATGCGCGTAATGGGAAGAGCTACTCAAGGAGTGCGTTTAATAAATCTTCAAGATAAGGATTCTATTGCTTCAGTAACTGTATTGGAATCGGCCGGAGAAATAGAAGGGGAGGAGTTGATTGACGGAACAATAACGGTGGATATTGTGGTAGATCAAGAAACGGATTTAACTGCTATGAATGATACCGATGCAACCCCATCGCCTGAAAACCCTACTGAGTAATAACTGCAAGCTTTGAACAATTAACTGATTAAAAACTGTTAATGTTTTAAGGATTTGTAAATTTGGATTTTAATTTGAGCGCTATCAATCATTTCAAACACATTTATAAAATGAAATTTTTCAAACACGTTTTTTTAATTATCGCAATGGCTACTACACTTGTAGCTGCTGCACAAAAGTCAAATATCACCACCGCCCAAATTAGCTTACGCGATCGTGATTATAAAGAAGCTAAGAAATATATCGATTTAGCCGCTGCCAATGAGGAAACTAAAAACAATCCTAAAATGTGGTATACCCGTGGCGACGTGTATTTTGCTATTGCAATCGACACCACCGTTGTTGGACAAGCATTAAGATTAATGGATCCAGAACCAGCGTATAAATCATTGGAATCATATATTAACTGTTTAAAAACGGGTGATGAGAAATTCTCAAAAGCAGCAATAGGACAGATTGCAGGTGATCCTGGAAAGGTTTTAGGAATTGCTCCTTATGTTTATAATGAAGGATTGATGGCTTTACAACGTCAGAATGATGGCAAAGACCCTAATGGTTTTGCTACAGCGATTCGTTATTTCGAATTAATCCTAACTGCTTTTCCTTATGATAAAGGAAATAAAATTAAAGCTGCCAATACCGAGTTATCAGAGAATATGGTAACGAAGAACACTGGTAAAGTAGCTTATTTTAAAAAGGACTGGCCTTTGGTAAACAAATATTTGGTGAAATTGGCCAATGAAAATTTTGCTGATGCTGACGTATATATTACTTTAAGCAAAGCGTTTCAAGAACAAGGTGATACTGCTAGCGCAATTAAGTATGTTGAAATTGGAAGAAACTTATTATCTGAAAATCAAGATTTGATTACAGAAGAATTAGTGCTTTATAGTTTAACTCGACAAGGAGATAAATTAATTGAGAAATTAACCAAGGCCATTGAAAGCGATCCTAGTAACTCTAAATATTATTACTATCGTGCAAGTACTTATGAAGGTCTTTTCAAGAATGATATTAAACGTACCGATTATTTAGACAAAGCGGAAGCTGATTATAAAAAATCTTTAGAAATTGATCCAAATGACGCCGATGTAAATACCTTATTAGGTATCATGTATTTTAATAAAGCTGTTCCAATTATTAACGAACGTGAAAATACCGACAACGAAAAGCAAAAGAAGAAGTTTGATGATTTAGATAAACAGGCAACTGAACTATTAAATATTGCAATCAAATATTATGATGCTTCATTAAGTATTAAAGGAGATGATATTGATGTATTGAACTATTTAAAATATGCTTATGCTCAATTAAGAAATATGGAAAAGGTTTCTGAAATTGGCAAGAAGATTGATTCATTAAAAGCCTCAGGTAAATAAAAAAAGGGAGCGCCGGAATAGCATATATTCCGGTTTTCTTTTAACATACTATTTAACATAATATAAATTATAAGACAATTGCAATATTGAGAAATACAGCATTAATAGGGTTTTTAAAGATTTAATGGAATTTATAATTAGTCCACCACAACACTTACACCAATGTAAATAACTGGGTTTTTTCTATCAGTAGAAATTAAAGTGATTCGTTTATTGTTAATTCCTTGTGTAGCACCTGCAGTATTAAAAATCACTTTAATCTGAGCGGTTTTTCCTGGTGCTATTTTATCCTTACTTAATATGGCTTCAGTACAACCACATGAAGATTTAACTTGATGAATAAACAAGGTGTCGGTTCCTGTATTTTTAATTTCAAAAGTATGTGTCTTAATATCCCCTACTTTGATCTTGCCAAATTCAAAACTACTTTCCTTTAAAAAGATGTTTGCATTGTTTTGATGTGTGGTATCGAAATACTCTAAAATCTCTGCACTCACAGTTAACCATTTTACAGGGAAATCTTTGTCATTGGTAAGCATCTTGAATTTCTCCAATTTGAATCCAAATTCGTTTACCATGGTGGCATTATAGTTTAAATAAATGACGCCTTCTTGATGGGGCAAAATAATACTTGGTGAAGCGGCACAGAGTAAATACGCTGGTGTTTGAAATTCATCCACCTTGATGGTATCATCGCTATTATTAAAAAAACTTATTTCCTTTTGCTTAAGCGATACGTTATTATAAATCTTATCAAAATTCACGTGTGTCTGTCCAAATAATAAACGGCCGATAGGAAGGGTGTTCCTCGATTTTTGAGTCTTGTATGGATCTACACAACGTCCTTTAATTTCCAATACCTGTATATTAGGCTCTGCATTGCTTTCAATGCTAATGGTTTTATCAAATGATTTTTCGAGTGGGAAGCATTCGAAAAACACAATGATCTTACCTCTCTTGCCAGGTAGTACCGGTAAGGAATCCCATTGTGGTGTTGTACAGCCGCAGCTTGCTGTAACTTTCTTTAACTTGATTGGTTTCTTGCCAGTATTCGTAAAATAAAATTCGTGCGCGGTTTTTACGCTAATTACAACACTTCCAAAATCAAACATCTCCTCATCAAATTTAATAGTAGCTTTTGGAGGCGTTTGTGTCCAAGCAGATTGCATTAAAATTAAAAAAAATATTATTAATACCGTACGATGCATAGAATTCAAATTTAATGGAAAGCTCCGAATTGGAGGTTGTTAATTGTATCTAATATTGTTTGTCAATAAAAATCAAATCTAATGACTTCAGTTTATTCGTTAATTTTGCAGTTATATGACCCCTTGGAATAATCTAGAAAAGCTGCAAGACATTGATAATTTAATTAAATCCTCTTATCAAAAACCTCAACTTATTTTTAAACATAGTACACGATGTAGTATTAGCTCAATGGCATTACAACGATTTGAAAGAAATTGGGATGAAAATAACAAGGAGATTGATTTGAATTTTCTTGATTTAATAGCCATTCGCCCGGTTTCATCACATATTGCCGAAGTTTTTGAGGTGCAACATGAATCGCCCCAGGTGCTCTTAATCATCAATGGCAAATGTATTTATAATACTAGCCATAATGATATTTCAGTAAACGGAATTACTCAAAATTTAGCTTCATAATTATGCGCAAACGTACCGTCCGACTCATTATTGTACTAGCCTTAGTATCCATTATTGGTATTACTGTAACACAATTGTATTGGGTGGTGACGAAATACCGACAAGAAAAGGAGGAGTTTGAACGCAAAACAGAGAAAGCTTTACAAAAAGTGGCGGAGGATATTCTTATCCTAAACAATAACCAAAGCAAAATTCAACAAACCACCGTGCGTCAGTTAGCTGGCGACTATTACGTGGTGAATATAAATGATGAAATCAATGCCAATGTTCTCGAATATTATTTAAAAAACGAATTCTTTGGAATCATTCGTTCCTCCTTCAGTTATGCTATCTATGACTGTGAAGGCGACCGGATTGTTTATCGAAGTGCGTTAAATGAACAAGGGGAGAAGATCGATATTGTGCCTCGCCGTGACTTGCCTAATTACGAGCATGACAACTACTATTTTTCGGTGTATTTCCCTGATAAAAAAGCGGATATCATTTCAGGCATGGGAGCTTGGATCTTTTCAACTGTTGCCGTTTTAATTGTGCTTTTCTCCTTCGTAATTATTGTTTATATCGTATTGCGTCAGGAGCGTTTATCGGCAATACAAAAGGATTTTATCAATAATATGACACATGAGTTCAAGACGCCTATTTCTACAATTTCTATCTCAAGCGACGTTTTAAAGAACCCCAATATTATTAAAACACCCGAACGACTGGCAAGCTATGCCACCATCATTCAGGAAGAAGCATTACGATTGAAGAACCAGGTTGAGCGTGTATTGCAAATGGCGCACCTCGACCGTGATGATATAAAATTAAAATGGGAAGTGGTAGATGCGCATGAGATTATTAAGAATTCAATTCAGAATATTCAACCCACCTTACATGATAAGAATGCAGTGATTAATTGCACCCTCGCTGCTACCAATTCTAATATCATGACCGATAAATTGCATTTGACCAATATCGTTTTCAACCTTTTGGATAATGCCTTAAAGTACTCGATTGAAAATCCAGAAGTACGTATTTTTACTTCGAATACACCAACGAGTCTGGTAATTTCAGTTATTGATAATGGTATTGGAATCGCCGATGAACAGCGTAAAAAAATATTCGATAAGTTTTATCGTGTTCCTACAGGAAATGTTCATGATGTGAAAGGCTTTGGACTCGGATTAAATTATGTGAAAATTATGATGAAAAACTTAAAAGGGAATGTTGATGTGGAGAGTGAATTGGGTAAAGGTTCAAAGTTCACCCTTACCTTTCCATCGATCTAAAATATTGAAATTTATCTCCTCTTTTACTTCTCCCCTCTTTTAGGTGAATACATTCACCAATAAATCAAATATCTTTGCATTACTTCTAAAAAACTAAAAATCATGTTGCAATTTTTCAAGTATACCCTCGCTACGGTTGTTGGGTTGTTTTTATTCGGAATTCTTTCTGTTTTTATTTTAATTGGTATCGCTTCGAGCATGGGCAAGAAGAGTGCTGTTGATGTAAAAGCCAAAACAGTGCTGGTGCTCGATTTTAAAGGTGAGGTGCTGGAGCGAGCGGCTGATAATCCATTTGCAAAACTTCAAGGGAATGATAATACAGCCATCGGATTGAATCAATTGCTTGAAAATATTAAGAAAGCAAAAGACGATGCGAATATCAGCGGTATCATGCTCGACCTTTCTAATGTTATGGCTGGAGCTGCCACCAAAGACGAGATAAGAAGCGCACTAAAAGATTTTCAAATTTCAGGTAAGTTTATTTATTCGAAAGCCGACTATTATTATAATGGCAACTATTACCTGGCCTCCCTTTCTGATAAGATATTCCTCACTCCTACTGGCGAAATGTTATTCAATGGAACTTCTGCTCAACCAATTTTTTACAAAGGAATGCTTGATAAAATTGGGGTTGATATACAAGTTATCCGTCACGGGAAGTTTAAAGGTGCTGTAGAACCATTCATTAAAGAGCATTTGAGTGAAGAGAATAAATTACAAATTCGAAAATATAAAGAAGCCGTTTATTCAAATTTCATGAATTATGTTGCTGCCGATCGCAAAATAGCTATTGATGAATTGTATAGCATCGCCGATCAGATGAAGGTAAGAAGCCCGGAAGACGCTAAAAACCTTAAACTTGTTGATGAGTTAGCTTATACCGACGAAATCGAAAAAGCGGTACGCGAAAAATTAGGCATTGGTGAAAAAGAAAAAATCAATTACCTAAATATCTCACAGTATAAAAATGCTCCAGGCAAAAAGAAGGATGGGGATTACGATTCTAAAATTGCCGTAGTTTATGCTCAAGGTGAAATACAGGATGGTGAAGGTGATAATCAAACCATTGGTGGCGATCGTTTGGCTGAAACCATTCGCAAAGCCCGCAACGATGATAAGATAAAAGCGATTGTTTTACGTATTAATTCACCAGGTGGATCGGCATTGGCGAGTGATATCATTTGGAGAGAAGTAAAACTTGCTTCTGAGAAAAAGCCAGTGATTGTAAGTATGGGTGATGTTGCTGCCAGTGGTGGATATTATATCGCCGCTCCTGCCACTTTTATTTTCGCTGAGCCATCTACAATTACTGGTTCTATTGGTGTGTTTGGTTTATTTCCAAACATGCAAAAGCTTTACAATGAAAAATTAGGCCTCACTGTTGATACCGTTAAAATTGGGCAATACAGCGATTTGGGTAATGTAGCTCGTCCATTTACCGAAGATGAAAAAGCAATATTGCAATCATTCATTGAGCGCACTTATGATAATTTCATTGGCCGTGTTGCCGATGGACGCCACAAGAACAAGGCTGATATTGATAGTATTGCTCAAGGTCGTGTATGGGCAGCTTCAGATGCACTTAACTTAGGCCTTGTAGATAAGATAGGTTCATTACAAGATGCTATTAAACTGGCAGCTGAAAGGGCTAATATTACCAGCTATCGTATCACTGAAATGCCTACCTTAAAAGATCCATTGAAAGAATTTATTAAAAATTTCGGAGGGGATGCATCGGTGAAAGCAGCAATTAAAAATGAATTGGGCGACCAATACTCTTTCTATGAACAAATGCGAGCTATGCAACACAAACAAGGAATTAGAATGGAATTGATGTGGTGGTAAGTATCCAATAGTTTATTCTAAAAGCATCGTCAATCTTTTTTGACGATGCTTTTTTCTTTCATGAGTTTTGCTGCGGTGACAACTAAGGTTTTAAATTCCTTCTTATAACCCAAGCCATCGTCGCCTGTATATTGATCAAGCAATTGCTCAACTTGTTCGAAGCTACCTGAACCGAGGTATATTGATTCATGCATTAGCATGGCAAACTCTGCCACAGCGGCACTATAATAGAAATTGGCTGTTGGATTATTGATGTGTTCATTTGATAATTTGTGTACCAATAATTTACTAATCGAATCATTTGGATTCTTGTAACGCATCTTCACTAATAGCCATTCATCGCCATCTAATTTTGATGGAGTAATATCTGTTGGATCATATTGCATTACCCCTTGTGAGGTCTTATCGGTATTGGGCACAATTTCATATATGGCTGTAACGGTATGTCCGCTACCTAAATCACCCGCATCAATGGCATCGTTCTCAAAATCTTCATTTTTTAAGAGGCGGTTCTCGTATCCGATTAGGCGATATTCTTTAACAAACATCGGGTTGAATTCCATTTGAATTTTTACATCCTTGGCAATGGTGAATAAGGTGCCACCCATTTCATGAACTAACACTTTTTTGGCTTCTTCTAATTTATCGATATAGGCATAGTTCCCATTCCCTTTATCGGCAAGGGTTTCCATTTTATTGTCTTTGTAATTTCCCATTCCAAATCCAAGCACACTTAGAAATACACCTGATTTACGTTTCTCTATGATGAGATTTTCCAATTGGGTATTATCACTTACCCCAATATTAAAATCTCCATCGGTACATAGAATTACCCGATTGATTCCATCTTTCATAAAATTGTTCATGGCTTCTTGGTAGGCTCTGATGATACCCATTGAACCATTCGTCCCCCCTCCCCCACTTAAATTATTTAATGCTTCGTAAATTTTTACTTTATCATTACCCGAAGTGGGCGGCAATGCAATACCATCCATTCCTGCATAGGTTACAATACAAATTTTATCGGTGGCTCTTAGTTGTGCTATAAGCATCTTCAATGATTCAATAACGAAGGGGAGTTTATTATAGGTTTGCATACTACCACTAACATCAACCAAGAATACCAAGTTCATTGGAGGGATAGCATCCATTGGTATTATTTTACCTTGAATGCCGATATGAACCAATTTATGTTTCGCATTCCATGGGCATTCAGCCATTTCGGTGGTGATAGAGAATGGTGCATCATTACTCGGTTGTGGATAGTTGTAAGTGAAATAATTTAAGAGCTCTTCGGTTCTCACCACATCTTTTGGAGGTAATAAATTTTGTTGTAAGTACCTTCTCATATTGGAATACGCTGCACGATCTACATCAATACTAAAGGTGGAAAGTAAATTCTTATGGGTGCTTTTAAATGGGGTTTCAATAATTTCGTTATAGGCTTCCGCACTAATTTTATCTTGATTAACACCTATTGTGGTATCGGCAATCGCGTTTTGATTATTTGCATTTCTTCTAAATTCACCTTGTTTAACGGGAGGTGATTTTATCGCATAGGTTCCATTTACATGGGTTCCAATTTCTCCTTGTTTAACGGGGGATGATTTTACTGCAAGTGTTTTAGCATTACCGGACACTACAACCACACCTTGCTTATAATAGGCTGTTTGATTTGCCCATGATCCCAAAAACGAAGGCGAGGTTGTTGCAGGTTTTCCCACTGCTTTATGCTTATCAGCCTTGGCGCTTTCCGTGCGTTTATAAGCAACTACAGCCACTTCTCTATCTTCAGTGGCATCATCATATCCATATTCATTAAAAACTAATGGCTTAAGCATAATGGGTTGAAGTAATGATATCATACTATCACCACTTAACTTAATTGCACCCTTAGTTTTTACAAAATTGTTTAATTGTACCACACACTCATAATTTCCTGAGGGTAAAGATGTAAATCGGAATTCGCCGCAACTATCCGTTATGGCTGTTTCCTGATATAGATGATTTAAGAAAAGCACCACAGAGACTTGATTTAGTGGTGCTTGAGTATTGTTGTTTTTTACGATTCCTATAATCTCATTGGTTTGAGAAAATGTGTTTAGAAAAAGTAAAGTGGTAAGGAATGATAGAATTAATTTTTTCATGATGCAGATATATTATATTAACTAATAGCCAGGTTATAGTTAATGGATGCATCGAATACATTAATTCCATAAAATAAATTTAAAAAAGCACGATTGAATTTAATAAAGAGGAGAATTCATTATTTACCACGACCTTGAATCATAATAAGCACAGTATAGAACATGATTTTTAAATCCATTGAAATGCTCATGTTCTCAATATAGAGGATATCATATTTAAGGCGTTCCACCATTTGTTCTACATTTTCGGCGTAACCATATTTCACCATGCCCCAAGAGGTAATTCCTGGTTTTATTTTATAAAGATGTTTATAATGAGGAGCCAGCTGTGTAATTTGATCGATAAAATATTGACGTTCGGGACGGTACCCAACAACACTCATCTCTCCTATTAATACATTATAAAACTGCGGTAATTCGTCGAGGCGCACCTTGCGTAAGAAGATACCAAGGCGGGTGCGTCGATCATCTTCCTTGCTTGATAGTCGCGGTTTATCGGTCTCCGCATCCACCTTCATCGTTCTGAATTTATGAATGAAAAATGGTTTACTATGTAGTCCAATTCGTTCTTGCTTATAAAACACAGGGCCTTTAGAAGTAGCCCAAACTGCGATGGCAGTTATAATAAAAAATGGGAGCCCAATGATTAAGACCAATGCCGCAAATGCAATGTCGATGGTGCGTTTTAATACCCTTTGCCATTCGGGCATAATCTCGGTATTCACTTCGATGAGTGCCGACCCCCATACATTATTCATCTTCACACTTCCTGTTACAATATCATACATATCGGGAGTAATTTTCACTTTCACGTTCTCATTTTCCAAAATGGTGAAGATGGGATCCATGTGATCATGATCCTGATTTTCGAGGGCAATAATTACATCTTCAATTTTTTCTTGCGCTATGAGTTGTGTTAATGCCTGGTAGTTTCCGAAATTTTTTGTTACGGCACCCATCATATCTTGAGCTTCTTCATTGGCTGTAACATATCCATTAACCCAATTGCCTTGAGATTTGCCAGTAGTCATGAGTTCATGGTATAAGCTCAAGGCCTTATTCCCATTGCCAATAATCAAGGTAGGGAAACGAATATCGCGTCGCAAAATTGCAGCTTTAGTGATTGAGGTTTGAATGAATCGAAAAAGTGATGTAATAGAAAAATGCAATCCAAATAATACCAATAACGATTTATAATAGTCGCGGTAACTATTTACTTCATCATCCAACAATAGTACAAAAAACAAAACCACCACCCCAATAGCAACAATATTGATGGTTTTGGATAATTCCCATAAACGCGATCGACGGTAGATACGGCGGTAATGCCCTGCAAGAGAATAGAGTACCAACCAATACAAGGCATAGAGCAATGCTGAGAGAAAAAACTTTTGTTGAAATTCAACAGGGATGATATATCCGAATTTCGCTGATTCGATATAGTTTTTTCGGAACCAGAAAAACAAGCCCCAAGTGATCATTGCGGCTACAATATCAAACAAAATATATTGTAAAACTTTAAATACTTTATTCAAAATGGATCAATTTAATATTATCGACAAATACTTTTTTACTCGTGCCTGTGGTATTCTGTGCGCCAATAAACAACCTGAATTTTGTTCCCATTGGGTGCACGGATACTACTGTGGTTAGATTGATATAGGCTTTCGACCAGGTTTCTTTTGAGTTCAGTGTAACTACCCCTGTTTTAATTATGGTGGTAGGTTCATTAATAAATAAGCCAATGGCCAGTGGTAAATCGGAACGGTAATTTATTTCAACAAATGTTTCTGAACTAGAACTTGTTGGTAAGCTATATTCATTGCGAGTGGCATACTCCATGGTATAACCATCTTTGATATCGAATAAGGCACAATGCCCTGCTTCAATATTATCGGCAGGAAGGCTGTCACGCAAGAGGGTATCAATATTATTATAGCTTGTTTTGCCAAACAAGGGCAAGATATTTTCGAAATCTTCAATCATCACAAACTTCACCGTACTCTGATAAGTTGTTGTAGGCTTGATGGTGATTGATTTATTTGCTTTTAAAACGGCAGTGGTATCAAAAGCTTTTAAGAAAGTGTAGGAATAACGAGGATTGGAAGCAATAGCATTCTCAACCACTGCTGGGAATACCTTTATATTATATGACCCAGCAATAGCCAATGGTATGGTAGCAGGCAAATGGTAAACACCTACGTTTTGATCATTGATATAAACAAAGGCTTCCGAAATGTTTTGTAACGAGCTTCCTTGGGTTAGATTATCCGTTTTTACAGTAAAGGTTTCAATATTCAAGAAGGAAGGTTCTTCGGCTTTTTGCTTACAGGAAACAATGGCCATCATCAATAAAATTACATAAACAATATTTTTGCGCATCATCAATATTAAGAAATTAGACTCTCCCCTACTTCTCTGCAAAAATAACAGTTGTAAATGAGTTGGGTTGATTATTTTTACAAACGCTAAAATACTTCAAAAGGTTGCTTATTCAAACTAAATTAAAAAGTTTTTGGTTCTTGTTATTTTGCCTTCTCGGCTTCTCGGCATTATCTCAAACCGACTCTGCTACATTTGCCCGCCAAACCATTAGAAGGCGTGAAGCAGGCGTATATACTGGCATTGGGCTCTTTTATGGAGGACTGGGATATGGGCTTTATAATACCTGGTACAAAGATTACAATACGGGTAAATTTCATTTTTTTAACGATAATTCCGAATGGAAACAAATGGATAAACTGGGACATGCTTACTCATGCTATTCGGAAGCGGTGAACGGAATGAACCTGATGGATTATGTGGGATTACCTAAGAGGAAAGCCATGTGGATAGGTGGTTTTATTGGTTTTGGAGTACAAACTATGATAGAAGTGATGGATGGTTATAGCAATAAATGGGGGTTTAGTTGGGGAGATATGGGCGCCAATATGATAGGAACATCTTTGGCGCTTTCACAGCGCTATTATTGGAATGAGCAAAGAATCAAACTATGTTATAGCTTTCATCAAAGTGATTTAAGGCATTTGCGTCCTGAATTATTAGGCTCTAATTATATAACCGGTGTTTTAAAAGATTATAATGCCTTAACTGGGTGGCTGAGTGTAAATGTTAGCGGCTTTGCTCCTAGCTCAAAATGGCCAGCATGGCTCAATTTGGCGGTGGGATATGGTGCCTATGGGATGCTTACCGGCAATCCGAACGACAACAATATTTTTGTTTCAAAAGGGATACTTTATAATTATTCGAATATCAAGCCTTATCGAATCTTATATTTTGCACCTGATATCAGCCTTCAAAAGATTCCATTTATTAAAAAACATCATACCCTATTTTTAATTGCCCGATTCCTCGCCCCATTAAAGGTTCCATTACCTACGATTAGCCTGGATAAAAAAAATGGTCTTAAGTTCTACCCATTTTATTTTTAGTTTTCTAATTTTAATGTAGGTTTGCAATATGTCGAAAGAGAAAAAGAAATGGCTAATTAAATCGGAACCCGATGTTTATCCATTTGAACAATTGGTAATAGATAAAAAGACAGCCTGGACTGGGGTAAGAAATTATGGAGCTCGTAATAATTTACGAGATATGAAGGTAGGAGATGAACTATTATATTATCATAGTAATATTGGGAAGGCCATTGTAGGAATTGCCAAAGTAGTAAAAGAAGCTTACCAAGATCCTACTGGCGACCATATCAATTGGGTGTGTGTGGAAGTAGCACCGGTTAAAAAATTGAAACGACCTGTAACACTCGATGAAATTAAATCGCATCCTGGACTGGCCAATATGGATTTGGTTCGATTGGGTAGATTGAGTGTTCAAACGGTGAAACAAGAAGAGTTTGAAGAAGTGATTAAAATGAGTAACGAAAAATAAATTATCATGTCAAGAAAGTTTTTAGATGCCCGCAATATTGCTATCACTACACAGCGCTTGTGTTATGAGCTCATAGAAAATCATGATGACTTTAGCAATTCGGCCATCATTGGGTTACAACCTCGTGGGGTTCACTTTGCGCGCAAGCTAAGAGATGCTTTACAGAAGAGTATCAATAAAGAAATACTATACGGGGAACTCGATTTTACTTTTTATCGTGACGATTTTCGTACTAAGGAATTGGATATTGAAGCCAACGAAGTAAATATTGATTTTACAATTGAAGGCAAGAAAATAATTTTGGTTGACGACGTACTTTATACCGGCCGAAGTGTTAGAAGTGCACTCGATGCCTTGAACGATTTTGGTCGCCCACAGCATGTTGAACTGCTGGTTTTAATCGATCGAAGATACAATAGAGAGTTTCCAATAGAAGCCGATTATATTGGCAAACAAGTAGATACTCGTGCCGACGATAAAGTTAAAGTATCGTGGGATGAAGATGCAGTATGGATTTTGAAACGCAATGAAATAGCCTAAAATAAAGGCATTCGGGCAGTTTAACTACATCACTACATTAACCAGTTTCTTAGGAACAATAATCACTTTCTTAGGTGCTTTCCCATCTAGCCATTTCATAACAATCTCGTTGGCCAGTACCTCTTCTTGAATTTCTTCGTTGGTGGCAGTAAGCGGAAATACGATTTCTGTTCTCACCTTTCCATTTATAGAAATGCCATAGGTGAATGAGCTTTCGGTGAGGAAACGCTCATCGCATACCGGAAATTTAGCAAATGAAATTGAGCCTGAATGTCCCAAGGCAGCCCATAATTCTTCGGTGATATGTGGTGCAAAAGGAGCCAATAAAATTAAGAGGGGTTCTAATATTTCTCTTTTGAAACATTTTTGTTCCTGCAATTCATTCACTGCAATCATAAAGGAACTCACACAAGTATTATAAGCCAGCGATTCGATATCTTTCTCGGCCTTGCGAATGGTACGATGTAAAATTTTGTTTTCAGATTCGGTGGCAGCATCAGTAGTAATTAGGAAATTTCCTTTATCATCATAAAACAGCCGCCATAATTTTCGCAAGAAACGAGATACCCCTTCAATGCCTTTGGTATCCCATGGTTTGCTTAATTCCACTGGGCCTAGAAACATTTCATACATACGAAATGCATCGGTGCCATACTGCGCAACGATATCATCAGGGTTAACCACATTATTGAGTCTCTTGCTCATCTTCTCCACTTGCGTACCGCAGATATATTTCCCATCTTCCAAAATAAAAGTAGCATCTGCAAATTCCTTACGCCAGGCGCGGAGTTTTTCTATATTCAATTCCAATCCGTCGCAACAATTAACATCAATATGCAATGGAGTTACATCATGTTCGTGTTTTAAATTATTCGACACAAAAGTGTTCTCCTTGTTTTTGATACGATAAATAAATTTCGAGGTACCCTGAATCATCCCTTGATTCACCAACTTCTTGAATGGCTCATCAAAATTGATATAATGTAAATCGAATAATACCTTAGTCCACATGCGGCTATAGAGCAAATGCCCCACAGCGTGTTCGGCACCTCCCACATATAAATCCACCTGATTCCAATATTGGGTTGCTTCTTTCGATGCAAACTCCTGTGTATTATTGGCATCCATATATCTCAGGAAATACCAGCTACTTCCAGCATAACCGGGCATGGTATTGGTTTCTCTTCGAGATCCATCGTGGCGATTTACCCATTCAGGAATGGTTGCGAGTGGCCCCTCTCCTGTTCCGGTAGGCTTGTAACTCTCTACTTCAGGCAAGCTAACAGGCAATTCTTTTTCGTCTAATAAATATGGGATATCGTTCTTGTAAACTACTGGAAATGGTTCGCCCCAATAACGTTGCCTGCTGAAACCAGCATCACGCATACGGAAATTCACCTTTCTTTTTCCATTCTTTCGTTTTACAATTTTATCCAATGCAATATTGAATGCATTCTTATAATCGAGTCCATCTAAAAATTCGGAGTTGGTGAGCTTAAAGTTTTTGTCTGAATAAGCTTCTTCGCTAATATCAACACCATCAAAAATATTCGGTATTGATAAATTAAAATATTTAGCGAAGGCATAATCACGTTCATCACCACAAGGAACCGCCATAATAGCACCTGTTCCGTAACCAGCCAATACATATTCCGAAATCCATACTGGGATTGGCTTCTTAGTGAAAGGATGTTCAACATAAGCTCCGGTGAATGCGCCAGTTACTTTTTTTACTTCGCTCATTCGTTCACGATCGCTTCTGCTTTGAACGTATTCAATATATTTTTCTATTTCGGGCAATTGCGCTGCGGTAGTTATTGACTTCACCAATTCATGCTCGGGAGCCAAAACCATAAACGACACCCCAAAGATGGTATCAGGGCGGGTGGTAAATACATTGACCCCGTTCATGTGGTCGATGAGTTTAAATTCTAATTCAGCACCTTCACTTCTTCCAATCCAATTGCGTTGCATCTCTTTCAACGAATCGCTGAAGGTTACCTTATTCAATCCATCCAATAATCGATCGGCAAATTCGCTGATGCGCAAAAACCATTGGCGCATCTCCTTTTTTATTACCGGATGACCTCCACGTTCACTCAAACCATTGATCACTTCATCGTTGGCAAGCACGGTACCCAATGCCTCACACCAGTTTACAGTAGAATATGCACTGAAAGCCAAACGATAATCCATCAGAATGATTTGTCGGGTTTCATCATCAAATTCATTCCATTCGGCGGCACTAAATTTACGTGCATTTTCTTCAGGGCATTCGATAGTATAGTTCCCCGTTTCACTAAAATCTTCGATGAGTTGTTGAATAGGTTTTGCTTTATTCTCAATTCTATCGAAGTAGCTATTGAATAGCTGGGTAAAAATCCATTGTGTCCATTTATAAAAATCGGGAGAAGCAGTACTTATTTCCCGATCCCAATCATAACTAAAGCCGATATTCTTAAGTTGTTCCTTGTACCGATCAATATTTTTTTGAGTAGAGATGGCGGGATGAGTTCCTGTTTCAATGGCGTATTGCTCGGCTGGCAATCCAAAGGCATCGAAACCCATGGGATGAAGCACGTTAAATCCTTGAAGGCGCTTGTAACGAGCCATAATATCACTGGCAATATATCCTAATGGATGACCCACATGGAGTCCGGCACCACTTGGATACGGAAACATATCAAGCACATAATACTTGGGCTTGTTGGCATCAATACCAGTTTTGAAGGTCTTATTTTCGAACCAGTGCTGTTGCCATTTCTTGTCAATGGATTTAAAATTGAAATCTATCATAGTGCATCACTTAAATTCCTTGATATAGGAACTATTAAAAATCAAAAGCCGCAACAACCATGGCTGATGCGGCTTTGTGAATTATTTATAATTTATATTTTTCGGGATCGACCCGTAAAAATTTAAAAATCTTTGGTAAAAAAATTATAACCAGTCGTTCGCAAGAGCAAAAGCGGTAACCATAATTGGAATAGGCAGCCAAAATGCTTCTGGGCGGTAAAGCGTAATTAATGTAATAACTACTAGGCTTGCTACAAAAATAAGCCAGTATTTTCCTTTTGGTTTTGATTGGGTATTTGTTGATTCCGACATATACGCGCAAAAATATAAAATATTCTTAAAACGAAGGTATGAAAAATTGATTTTTTTGCCCATTAATTTGGGTGATAAAAAACAGCTTCAAAATCTATCCAGGATTGATATCTTTGAATTGTTATAAATGGAGATGCTAGTATTCTCCATGATCATTTGAAAAAAACTATTGCATATACCTTTTTAGTGTTGGTTATATTTCAGAATATGGCGATAGTTACACTATTGATGGCATTTTATTTACAAGAAGAAACTATCGCCAAGGTGGAGTGTGTAAACAAGAATGTGAAGAACTCAACCTGCCATGGGAAATGCTATCTGGCCAAGGAAATGAAATCAATTGCTTCACCCGCCTCATCAATTCCGGAAATAAAGCAACTGGAAGTTCCGTATTATTTTGAAATCTCTATTCCATTTCAATTTCAAGGTTTTGGAAATATAAATATCCTTCATTTTAGTTATTTGAATAAGAATGAAGTTTCCAATCCTTCTTTTATATTTCATCCCCCTCCTTTTTCTGACTTAATCGGTTAAAATTTTCAAATTAAGGTTCGAAAATACGCCTTCGAATGGGTTGCTTTTGTGACATTCATTCTTTTGTATTTCATAATTATTTTATCGAATGAAAATTAATTTATTCAAAATTATTTTCATTCATTTATTTCTGATTGTACTTCAAGTATCTGCACAAAAAACAGATACCCTCGTATGCAATTCAGCATGCGATTGTGACCACGACTTAACACCCATTGGTGTATTAAGCGGTCACATACATAAGAGGAATGAATGGATGATTACCGGCCAATATATGAATATGTCGATGGTAGGTATTAGGAATGGTAGCCAAAAATTAGCTTCAGGTGAAATACTGCAACAATATACATCCGAACCAACAATCATGAATATGAATATGTATATGCTCATGTTGATGGGGGGAATTACCGATAAAATTACGGGGATGCTAATGTTAGGATATGATACTCGCTATATGGAAATGCAAATGAAGATGGGTAATAAAATACATACTCATGGAATGAACACCAGCGGCATGAGTGATACGAAAGTTCAATTTATGATTTCAACTTTCAAATCTTCTGAAATTCATTTGATTTCAACGGTGGGGATGAGTTTGCCTACAGGTTCAATACGTCAGTTGGGAGAGGCACAAAGTACGATGTATCCGAAACAGGTAATGCCTTATTCTATGCAACTTGGCTCAGGCACCTACGACATGATTTTAGGGTTACATTGTAATTATCAGACCTCCAGACTAAGTATAGGATTATTACTAAATGCCAATATTCGAAATGGGTATAATACCTTGGGTTATCGGCTTGGTAATGAATTTGAAAGTTGTGTTTGGAGTGCATATCAATGGACAGAAGGTGTGAGTAGCTCTTTGCGGGTGAATTGGGTTCATACAACTAACATAAAAGGAATGAATATCCTTTTAAATAACCCAAGTGATATCACAGCAAATTCAATTAATTATGGTGGTACACGTCTTAATGTATTTATAGGTGCCTCTTATCGTTCTACGATTGTACTATTGCATCCTTTTCGGATTAGAGTTGAATATGGTATTCCATTTTACCAAAACTTAAATGGCAAACAAATGACAATTAAAAACTATCTCAACACAGATTTATCTTATTTTTTTTAAACAATTAAAAATTTCAAATTATGCAATCTATTAAAAAGTCGACTTTAATTATAATATTATTTACCCTCGCATTCTCATTTCAAGCTTGCAAAAAAAATGATGTTGGAGGTAAAGCTACTATCCATGCACTCATCTATCATGGCACCACTCCTATTGTTGGTACCACAACCCTGTATGTGAAGTTTGATGCCACTACTGCACCATCTAACCCTACAACCAATTACGACTTGAAAGTTTCGGGAGAGCTTGATGATAACCATGTTCATGTTGAAGAATTGCGTCCTGGGAATTACTATTTATATGCTGTTGCGTTTGATAGTACTGCCATGGTTGCGGTAAAAGGAGGTGTTGCTGCCACAATCGGTTGGAGTGAACGTAAAGAAATTAAAGAATTTGATGTACAAACTAACAACTAAGTGCAAACTGTTTCTAAAATAATCATTGTTATTACCATCATTATTTGCAGCCTGTTCTGTTGCAAGAAGGACGAGTATAAGGGGTTGGACTGTAGCACCACGCTTGTTACCTATGACTCCACGATAAAAGTAATTATCGATGCTCATTGCCTCAGTTCAGGCTGCCATAATGCAGGTTCTCCAAATGGAAACTATACTACCTATGCAGGGATTTTTGCTAGGGTGAAAAATGGCACCTTGGCTCAAAGAGTTTTGTATACCAAGGATATGCCTAAGAATAGTTCCCTCTCCTTAGAAGATCGTAAAAAGATAAAATGCTGGATTGATGGTGGTGCTCCTGAAAAATAGAAGATATCTATAAACTATTTTAAAGGATTTATATTTCCAACGAATTCTTATTTTCGCTGACATTAAATTCTGCTTTCAAATTGAAGATGAATTTATTTGTATAATAAATTAGCATGTTCCTCGATTACATCAAGTACTTATTTAAGTCGAATAACCGCCACAGCGTGCATTCTCCGTTCATTTACAAATTCAATGAAGACGTGCTGAATGCTCGTTTGAATGCCATCGAATGGAATACCTTGGATTTCTATATTCAAAATTTAAAAGAAAATGAAACCGTTTTGAAAATAGAGGATTTAGGAAGTGGCTCAAAATCATTAAATAAAACACTACGGAAGGTCAAGGAAATTTATAAAACAGCAAGCAGTAATCGAAGGATGATGGAAATCTTATTTCAGATTGTTCGATACTATCAATGCAAAAACATACTCGAAATAGGAACTTGTTTGGGTGTGGGCACGGCGGCAATGCAAAATGCATTAGGTAATTCAAATAACTCCAAAATCAATACCATTGAAGGAAGCAAAGAACTGTTGAAATTTACCAGTGAGTATTTTAACCAGCAATTTAAAAATAACCAGGTGAATTTTATTGAAGGGAATTTCGATAGCGTATTACCAAATTTACTTCCTACCCTTCCCCCACTCGATTTGGTTTTTGTGGATGGGAATCATAGTTATGAAGCCACCATTAGATATTTTCAAATGCTCCTAAGCAAGGTGCATAACGAATCGATATTCATTTTCGATGATATCTACTGGAGTGAAGGAATGAAAAAAGCGTGGAATGAAATTCAAAACCATCCTAGAGTACAATGCACGGCAGATATATTCCGCTGGGGAATTGTATTCTTTAGAAAAGAAATGCAAAAAGAACATTTCACCATCCGATTCGATGGATTCCTAGAGGCTCATATAAGTTAAGGAACGAATCTTGTTCTTGTACATTCCTTTCACATCAAAAAACACGGCATTCTTTTTAGATATTCCTTTGAAATAAGAATCCGATAAATTTTGGTATTCATTATGTGAAACAGCTACGATGATAGCATCATAATCCTTTCCAATTTTCTTAGCCAATTTAAATCCGTATTCATGATGAATATCTTCAGCACTCGCGCGAGGATCTACCACTTCAATATTTAAATGATAAGTCTTCAACTCATTAATAATATCCACCACTTTACTATTTCTAATATCGGCTACATTTTCTTTAAAGGTAGCACCCATAACAAGAACTTTTGCTTTCTTTAAGAGGATTTCATTCACAATCATTTGGCGAATTACCTCCTTGGCAATATGAGAACCTACCCCATCATTGGTATAACGGCCTGCAAGTATTACCTTACTATGATACCCGATTTCGCTAGCTTTATGTGTAAGATAGTATGGGTCAACACCTATACAATGACCTCCGACCAACCCTGGAGAGAATTTCAAGAAATTCCATTTTGTTCCCGCAGCTTCTAATACATCGTAGGTATTAATTCCCATCTTATTGAAAATGATAGAGAGCTCATTCATCAATGCGATATTCAAATCGCGTTGCGTATTTTCTATAATTTTAGCACTCTCGGCAACCTTAATGGTTGGGGCTTTATGAATTCCAGCAGTAACGATACTCCCATATACATCGGCAATAATATCCAATGATTCTTTATCACAACCTGAAACAATTTTCAAGATTTTGGTAAGGGTATGTTCTTTATCACCTGGGTTTATACGTTCAGGTGAATAGCCTACCTTGAAATCTTTTTTAAATTTCAATCCCGATTCTTTTTCTAAAATTGGAATACAATCATCTTCAGTGCAACCAGGATATACGGTAGATTCGAATACCACATAATCACCTTTCTTAAGCACCTTCCCTACAGAGGTACTTGCACCAATCAATGGGCGAAGATCGGGGCGATTGTGGCTATCAATTGGGGTTGGTACCGCTACAATAAAGAAACTAGCTTTCTTAAGCACCTCCAATTTATTGGTAAATACAATATCACAACCATTAAAATCTTCGGAAGTTAATTCTTCACTTGGATCAACTTTTTGTTGCATCATTTTAATGCGGGCCTCATTAATATCGAAACCAATTACACTAAACTTCTTGGCAAACTCAAGGGCAATGGGCAAACCCACATAACCTAAACCAATTATTGCAATCTTCTTTTTTTTACTTTCTAATTCCTTAATCATCTCTTTTTGTTTGAAAATATTCTATCTCTCATTCTTTTTGAAAAACTTTGTTGTTTACGCTCATCATAATATCCGTACCCACTTCCATAACCGTAACCGTAGCCGTAACCATATCCGTATCCATAACCATATTTCGAGTTATTGAGGTTTGAATCGTTGAGTAATAAACATAAGTTCTTGATGGTATCATTCTTATGAATTTCATTAATTGAATTCAAGAAGAAAAGGCGCGAGTAATTTTCACGCATTACATAAATATTGATATCAGCATGTTTCATGAGCAGCAAACCATCAGTTACCAATCCTACTGGCGCAGTATCAATCACGATATAATCGTAAAGAGTTTTCAATTTCTCAAGTAATAACAATAAATTTTCGCTCATGAGTAACTCCGAAGGATTTGGAGGTACCGGGCCAGAAGTAATGATATCTAAATTATGAATGTCTGTTTTCTGAATAATTTCATCTACAGTTGCTTTTGAAATTAAGAAAGTACTAACGCCAACTTTATTCGTTAAATGAAAATCATCGAAGATTTTCGGTTTACGCATATCCAATCCAATAAGCACCACTTTCTTGTCGCCCAAACTTATTACAGAAGAAAGATTCATTGCACAGAATGTTTTACCCTCGCCCCCAATGGTAGAAGTTACCACAATAACTTTCGGACCATCTTTTACGGTGAAGTACTGTAAATTGGTTCGAATACTTCTAAATGCTTCACTAATTTGTGATTTAGGATTATCACGTACCACCAGCTTAGATGGCTTTTCACTATGGCTAATAATTCCAATCAAAGGAACTTTGGTACTTTTTTCGATTTGCAGTTTGTTGCGAATCTTATCATCTAAATATTGGCGTAGGAAAATGATTAATGAAGGAATGGTTAATCCTATGAAAAAAGCTATCAGTAAATTGTTTTTGCGATTGGGAGAAACCATGCCCTTTAAATATGCCGAATCAAGAACTTTGTTATCGGAAATTGTACCTGCTTTTGCGATGCCAATTTCGGCACGCTTCTCTAATAAGTAGGTATAGATTTTTTCGTTTAGAGATAGTTTGCGATTCAAATCTAGAAATTTACGTTCCGCCTCAGGTATACGACTTAGTAAGAATAAATATTTTTGTCGTTGTCCCTCTAAACTACTCATATGAATTTGATAGTTCTTTTTTAGATTGAACATTCCATTCAATAATGAAGCCCTTACGTTTTCAATTTCCTGATCAAGGGCAATCATTTGTGGGTTTGACGATTTACTCTCGTATTGCATTCTCTGACGCTGTGATTGTAAGTCACGCAGTTTTTGAATCTGAATTGACAATGTTAAATCGCCGATTCCCATTGTAGAAGGAGAAAGATTAGCAAGATCCTTATTTGCGAAAATATAATCATAAATAAAATTCAGGATTTTTTGTTCAGTTTCGAGTTTAAACTTTTCCGATTCGAGTGCCTCAATTTGGGTAGAGATCGTTTTTGACTCATCGCTAAGGTCGATTACTCCTTTTACCTCTCTGAAACGTTGGAAGCTATCCTGACCAATAGTTAATTGGGCTGAAATGCTTTTCACCTGTTCATCAATAAATCGAACAGTATTATTAGCTATTAAATTTTTCTCATCAATTCCATAATCAATATAAGTTTCGCATACCTTATTAAGGATATCTATACCTCTTTGAGGAATTGGATCATTAATTTGAAGTTCGAAGATGCTTGTTTCTCTAATCAAACTTACAGCTACCATCGATTTGTAATAATCAACCAAGAATTCGGCGGTATTAAACGCAAATTTGAAATTTCGTTGAGAAGCATTTTTTAAACTTTTGCCAGACGCTAAATCATTCTTGAAAATTTTAATATCGAAGATGGAGTTCTTAATAGTCTCTCCAAATTTATATATTTTGAATTCTTTATCGATTTTCAATTCAAAAGTTTCATCATCAATTAAATTTAAAATAAACCATCTTCCGTAGGTGCCACTATCTAAGGCTATACCTTTCACTACAAAAGGATTATCTGGATACATCTCCGTTTCTTGAACCCTTCCAATAGCAACATAAGTAATGTCTAGTTCAAGTTTAGAAATCACATCTTTATAAAGTGTACGGGAGCGAAGCACATTTAATTCGGTAGTTAGCGGTCGCTTTGAATCGGGCAAACCCAAATCCTCCTTAATTACATCGGAAGCGCTACGGCTAGTATTTTCTTTTAGTAAAAGGGTAGCACTTAAATTATACTCATTAATAGAGTAGTAGTTAATTAGGTATCCAATGGTTAAGGCAGTAACAATAAATGCCATAAACAAAAACCAATTTCCTACAATTAAATTAAAGAGCGGTCGTACATTGTATTTTTCTTCAATGATACTTTTAGCCTTTTCGCTTTCTTCTTCAAACATATTTTATTTCTTGGTTAGGAGAATAATAGTAGTGGTAAGAGTAGTTATTACCGATGCAAAACTTGTGAATGCCAGCGCTGTAGATAAATTTGAAACGGTATTTTTTCTTCTCAATGGCTGCACATATACAATATCATTGGATTGTAAGTAATAGCCTTCCGATTTCATTATTTCTAATTCGGTAAGATCCAAATAAAATACTTTGCTTCCTCTTATTACTTTAATATTACTACGATTACCAAAATTGGTTAAGTCGCCAGAAGATGCGATGGCATCAAGAAAGGTGGCATTTTCCATATACAGGGCTTTCAATCCTGGATTTAATACTTCTCCCAAAACAGTTACTTTGAAACTCACCAATTGTAGATTGATACTTGGCTCATTATAAAAAGTTTTGGCCCTACTTAAAATTGAATCTTTTGCAACCATCATACCTAAACCAGCAATTTTGATATTTCCTAGCACCGGTATTTCTATGGTACTATCACCCTTTACCTGATAACCGTTAGCGCCTTCCTTGGCATTTAAAATTGTTGCAGATGATTGTAAAGGTGTATTGATTATTAAATTGATGATATCTCCAGGGGCAATAATATGAACAGGAGCTTGAGAATTTGGTACATTAGATGTAGGTATAGCAGCTTTCTTTTCTTGAAAATAAACGAGTTCTTTCAAAGAACTACACGAAGAAAGGAAGAGCAGTTGAACAAACAGTAGAAGCGTTATTGTTAATCTCATTTTGATGTATGCAAATATAAGAACTTTTAGCGCCATCAAGGTCTATTTATGAAGATGCAGTGGTGCATAAACACAAATGGACTAAGAATCAGGACGACCAATAAATCGAGGTTTATTTTACCTCGTGCATGAGTTTCCGAACAATTGGTGAAATGGCAATAAGAAGTACGCCAGCTATTAAAGCATATATGGCGAGTTGTTGGTATCCTTCTGTATAAAGTTGAAGCTTTGTAACTTGTGAAGCATTTTCATCGGGGCTCGACATTCCTGCACCTAATAATCCGGCAGCATACTGTCCGTAAGCACTCGCTAAGAACCATAATCCCATCATCATTCCTGAAAGACGTTGAGGAGATAATTTAGTCATGATGGATAAGCCAATGGGCGATAACGCCAATTCAGCAAACGTGATGATAAGATAAGCGAGTGTGAAAATATTTAATGAAGTTAAGCCTTCGGCATCGGCAAAAAAGCGAGTATAATAAAATACATAAAATGCCAAGGCCAAAAACAAGAATCCTACCCCAAATTTAATCACAGTATTGGGCTCAATCTTTCGTTTAGCCATACCCAGCCAAACCAAACCCAGTATTGGGCTGAAGATGATTACAAAAAGTGAGTTAGATGTATTGTTTACAATGTTAGGATTGATATCAAATCCAAGTAAACTGGAGTGTAGATTATTCTTTGCAAACAAGGCTAAGGAGCCTCCACTTTGTTCGAAGAAAGCCCAGAATGCAATAGAGAAAATGATAAATACCATGGCAGCCCATAGTTTATTTCTTGCCGTTTTTTCTTTTTCTTTGAGTGTCTCGTACACAAAATAAACCAATGCCAAAGGGCCAATGGTATACATGAAATAGTCGGTATACTCCGTGTTTTTTATCATGATGAAAATAAGCGGAATGGTAAGCAATGCACCACCATATACCAAAATTTCACGAGTAAGTCGGGTGTTTTTAGGCACCTCTAAAATAGGCGAATTACCAATTGGCCCTAATGATTTGCGTGTGAAAACAAAAGTTACTAGGCCAATAATCATGACGAAGGCAGCCGATAAGAAGGCATAGCTCCAGCCATAATTAGGGTTAGTACCTAAGTACACACAAACGAAACCTCCCAATAAAGCGCCAATATTTATTCCTGAATAGAAGAGTCCGAAGCCTGCATCTCTGCGCGGATCGCCTTCCTTATACAAGGCACCTACCATAGAAGAGATATTGGGTTTGAAGAAACCAGTACCAATAATTGAAAGTGTAATTCCTAAATAGAAAAAATTCTGAGGTGCTAGAGCAATCAAAATATTGCCAGAAATCATGACCAATCCACCGAAGAAGAGCGACTTCTTAAATCCTAAAATTTTATCGGCGAAGATGCCGCCGATAAAAGTAAAAGCATATACAAAGGCTTGAATAGCGCCATATTTAAGATTGGCATCCTTATCAGATAATGCCAGTCCGAGTACCTGGTCGGCCATGAAAATGGTGAGTACCCCACGCATTCCATAGAAACAAAATCGTTCCCACATTTCCGTTAAAAACAAATACCATAATTGTTTTGGGTACTTGCCTTCAAATGACTGGATTTGCTCTAAAGTATATTCAGAATTGTTCATGAAGCAATAATAAATAAAAAAGCCCTGTAAAAATAATTACAGGGCTTTTAATATAGGTTATAAAAGAATTAGGCTGCATGTGGCTCATTAGCCGACATTTCTTCTAATTTTTTACTTAGTAAAAATAAGATACCTGCAGCAACGCCGGTCATGATGATAAACAACATGAAGAATTCGTATAGGTTCGTAATTTGAAATCCTAAGAATGATGGATAAACAACAGGTTTCGAAGCATCAACAGCAGCTTCTCCAGCACCTGGAGGAATTAAAGCACTTAGTGTACCTGCAAATTTATTTGCAGCAGCATTAGCCAAGAACCAGGTTCCCATCATTAATGAAGACAATCGCAATGGAGATAGTTTTGATACCATTGACAATCCAATAGGTGATAAACATAATTCACCCATGGTATGAATAATATACAATGCAACCAACCACCACATACTTACTTTTTCTTCAGCACCAATACCTTTAACGGCGAATGCGATAACCACATAACCTAAGGCAACCAATGCCAATCCCATGGCCATTTTCTTGGCTGATGAAGGCTCTGATTTACGTTTGTGTAAGAATCCCCAAAGGATCGTAAATATTGGAGCCAAAGCAATAATGGCTAATGGATTAATTGATTGGAAATATGAAGCTGGCATTTCCCATCCACCCAAGGTACGATTGGTTTGTTGGTCGGCAAATAAGGTAAGTGATGCACCTGCTTGTTCGAAAGCTCCCCAGAAGAAGATTACGAAGAAAGCTAAAATGAAGATTACAATAATTCGGTTTCTCTCTTTCAAGTCCAAACTCTTATCAGATAAGATTAAAGCAGGTATAGCGATCATGGCACCATAAATAACATAGCTTATAATATCAACATTTGTCTTAAACATTTGTTTGAAGTTCAACATGAAGAATACAATTCCAATTGAACCTAAAATAGTAAGTATAGCAGTTAGATCAAGTTTCTTAACAGGCAAACCAATCTCTTTTCCTTCTTCAGAAATCAACATTTTCTTTTGATAGAGTGCGAAACTGATTAAGCTAATAACCATTCCCAAGCAAGCTGCTAAGAAGCCCCATTTGTAATCTACCTTTTCGGCTAAGGTACCGCACACCAAAGGTGAGAAGAAAGCTCCAAGATTGATACCCATGTAAAATATGGTGAAGGCACTATCGATACGGCGATCGTTGGCAGGATATAACTGGCCTACCATGGTAGAGATATTTGGTTTGAAAAACCCATTTCCAATAATTAGTGAAGTAAGTCCAAGCCACATCATTGAGATAGCAGCACCACCAGCACTTGAAGCACTTAAAAACATACAAAACTGACCAATGGCCATAAGCAATCCCCCAATCATAATAGAGCGGCGGTTACCTAAAAACTTATCACTGAGGTATCCTCCTAATAATGGAGTTAGATAAACTAAGCCAGTATAGCTACCATAAATATTGGAAGCATCGGCTTTTTCCATGAGGAGCATTTTTGTCATGAAGAGAATAAAGATTGCTCTCATTCCGTAATAACTGAATCGTTCCCACATTTCTGTGAAGAAGAGGAAGTACAGTCCTTTCGGGTGACCTGATGATGGTGTGTTCGACATATAGGTGATAGATTTTAAATTAAATTTGGTGCAAGTAAGTAAAAAAAATTAATTAATCAACTCAAAACCGCAATATGATTGCAATACTTTAGGAAGAATCACCCCTTCCGGTGTCTGATAATTCTCTAAGAGTGCTGCTACGATACGCGGTAAAGCCAATGCAGAGCCATTTAATGAATGGGCTAAAACATTTTTACCTTCTGCATTTTTATATCTGCATTTCAGTCTGTTGGTTTGAAATGCTTCAAAATTACTCACGCTACTTACCTCCAACCATTTTTGTTGAGCTGCACTATACACCTCAAAATCGAAGGTAAGTGCACTGTTAAAACTCATATCGCCACCGCACAAACGAAGAATACGGAATGGCAATCCTAGTTTTTGTAACAAGCCTTTTACATGTTCAACCATGGTATCGAGTGTAGCATAAGAATCTTCTGGCTTGGCAATTTGAACAATTTCTACTTTATCGAATTGATGTAAACGATTGAGTCCTCTAACATGGGCTCCATAGCTTCCTGCTTCCCGGCGGAAACAAGGAGTATAACCTACATTTTTCGTTGGCATTTGCTCTTCCTTCAAAATCACATCGCGATACATATTGGTAATTGGCACCTCCGCTGTAGGAATCAAATAGAGGTCGTCGATACCTATATAATACATTTGTCCTTCCTTATCGGGCAACTGACCAGTACCAAAACCACTCTCCTTATTAATAACAATTGGTGGTTGCACTTCATTGTATCCAGCTTTCAACGCTTCATCTAAAAAGAAATTAATTAAGGCACGTTGTAAACGAGCCCCCTTACCTTTATAGAAAGGAAATCCAGCACCCGTTACTTTGTTACCCATTTCAAAATCGATGATATCATATTTAGATGTGATTTCCCAATGTGGCAAAGCACCTTCAAACAAGGCAGGGATCTCCCCTTCCTGATAAATATTCTCATTCTCTTCTGGTGTTTTTCCAAATGGAACCGAAGGATGTGGCATATTAGGGAGTTTCACCAGACTCTCATATAAACTTTTCTCTAACTCTTCGAGCTTGTCTTCCATGGCTTTTTGAGCATCGCGGGAAGCACTGCTTTTTTGTTTCATGGCTTCTGCCTCGGCTGGCAAACCGCGTTTCATGAGATTACCAATTTCTTTGGCCATCACATTGAGTTCGCTCTTATTCCGTTCGGCTTCTGTTTGGGTTTTACGCTTTTGCTCGTCGAGGGCAATAATTTCATCCACCAGATTAAGTTCCTTAAAGTTTTTCTTTTGAAGGCCCTGAAGCACTGCTTCCTTGTTTTCTCGTATAAATTGAAGTTGTAGCATGTTTGCTTTATAAAATATTTTAGAAATTGATTTAATATAAATCAGACGGTAAAAATATTAAAATTTAAGGAATCGGAATTGAAGGAATTGCCACAATCCAATAAAATATATGATTTCAGTTATAATTTTCAGAAGCTACTATCCATCACACCCCGTTACTATACCCGTAGAAAGCAATAAGTTAGGCACTTCCAATTTATATTCGCCACATGAATATCACAAAATCAACATTATTAGTAAGCGCGCTTTTCATATTGGGTTTCAGCGCATGTAATAACCAAACCCAATCAAAAGAATCGACAACTGGCGAAGCCAATAAGATGGAAGAAAAGAAATCGGCTACCACACAAGCTTTAGATTTAGCTTCAAGCACCATCACATGGCATGGAACCGACCCTATGAAAACCCATATTGGAAATATTTCAATTGCATCGGGTGAAGCAAAATTTGATGAGAATGGAAAATTAGCTGGTGGAACTGTTACTATCGATATGAACTCAATCACTGTAACTGATGACAAGACTCCAGAGGATAAAAAGCCAAAATTGATTGGTCACTTAAAAAGTGGTGATTTCTTCGCTACTGATTCATTCCCAATATCAACTTTCGAAATTGCATCAGTAACAGCTACCGAAGGAAATAACTATACTATCAAAGGAAATTTAACCATTCGTGGAAAAGTTAATGGTATTGAAATTCCAGCTACAGTTACTACTACTGATGGTATTACTCATATAATGTCTACTTTTACTATCGATCGTACCAAATGGGGTGTAAACTTCCATGCAAAAGGGTTTGACGCTAGCATTAAAGATAAATTTATTGACAACTTGATGGAAATTACCATCGACGTTACAACCAAAAAATAGTTTGCACGTATTTTTAGCACGTCGCTGGTATTTGCCAGCGACGTTTTTTTTTGCCATCAATTTCAAACTATATTTGCCGCTTTATGAAACAATCCGAAATAAAATTCACCGTATCGCTCGATGACGAGCAAGTACCATATGCCATCGACTGGGAAGCTACTGATGCTGGCGCTCCACGCAAACCTACCAAAGCCATCATGCTGAGCATGTGGGATCCAGAAGAAAAGGGCGCTTTGCGTATCGACCTTTGGACCAAAGAAATGTCGGTAGAAGAGATGAATCACTTCTTTTATCAAACCATGATGACCATGGCCGATACCTATGAACGTGCTACCATGAACAAGGAAGTGGCGGTGATGATGAAAGAGTTCACCATTGGTATTGGTAAGAAAACCAAGGTGATTAAATAGTTCAAAGCGATATTTGTTCAACGGTTTTAATTGTCGATTTTAATTCCCAAGATGAATTTGGAGTTAAGACTTAAAAAGCATGGATTATTTTTCCTAAATTTGTTATCATGATTCGTTTACTATTCTCTGCCCTATTAGTTCTTTTTGTTTTTGCTTCATCGGCACAAACAACTGGCTCCGTGGTGTCTGATAGTACCTATAAAATTTTTCCGAATCCAGCGCATCAGCAGTTTTATGCTACCACCCAGGGCAAGGTAATGTATGCTACTTTAATTACAACCAATGGAGAAAAACGACATGAGTTTAGTGCCTGGGAAATCCCAAGTTATCCCAATCAAAATGGCTTTGGATGCGCCTTGGCAGGATGTGCAGGAGCATTCATCGCATCGAATTATATTTGTACCATTCAACGTGGCAATTTTGAGAACGGCTTATATTATCTTGTCATGATTGATGAGTATGGGCAAGTATATCATACCATCATCGTATTTAATTAATGAATCAGGAAGACATTGCCGCCGCAGTTGCGTACATAAAAAATCGCACCAGTTTCATCCCTCAAAAAGGAATTATACTTGGCACTGGATTAGGTGCTTTGGTAAATGAAGTACAAGTCGAATGTATTTTTGACTACCATGAAATCCCCAATTTTGCTGTTTCAACGGTGGAGTCGCATCAGGGCAAATTAATTTTAGGAACCTTAAATGAAGTGCCTGTAATTATCATGCAAGGTCGTTTTCATTTTTATGAAGGCTATGCTATGAAGCAAGTGGTATTCCCAATTTATGTAATGAAGCAGTTGGGAATTCAGGAGCTCTTGATTTCTAATATTTCCGGAAGTTTAAATCCAGATATCAAGGCAGGCGATTTGGTATTCATCAACGATCATATTAATCTGCATGCAGAGAATCCATTGAGAGGAAAAAACAATGAAGCCCTGGGCCCTCGTTTCCCGGATATGTTTGAGCCCTATACCAAAAGCCTAATACAAAAGGCCGAGGAGATTGCGATTGAGCATCAAATAAAATTTCATCATGGCGTATATGTTGGATTGCAAGGCCCCAATTTAGAAACCCCAGCCGAATATCGTTATCTGCGAATCATTGGAGGCGATTGTGTGGGGATGAGTACCATACCGGAAGTGATTGCTGCCAATCATTTGGGACTCCCCGTATTTGCCGTTGCTGTAATTACCGATGAAGCATTTCCAGCCGTTCCACACCGTATTACCTTACCAGAAATTATTGGTATTGCAAAAAATACCGAGCCTAAAATGGCGACGATTTTGAGAGGACTCATCTAATTAGCTTTTTGAATTTATTGTATTGATTGGTGAACTTCACTTTCTAGAATTATCCTTTTTTTTTAAGTACTGATTCAATTGATTGATTCAGGAATAAGAGCGAGAAGGATACAGTAAAAGAAAAATATTCTGGAAGTTTAAGATTAATATTTCTTCAACAGAAAATACTTATTAAAACTACCACCTTTAGAAACTAAATTTACAAAAGAATTATCATATAGTTGAAAGCAAGTAAGTGATTTATCCCATTTGCCAATCTTGGGTTCTATAACAATTCTATCAGAAGTTTTGGTGCTTGCAATAATACCTTTATCACTTATGTATTTACAATTGATCTTTCCATCCGAAAAGTAATACATATCATAACCAATATTGTCGGTCGATTTCTGAAAACAGCTTCCTTGTAATAAGTTCTGTGTTTCTTGATTTTCAATTATTTCGAGCGAGTCCAACCATACAATATTACCTAACTCATCAAAAGCCATAACGAGTGAACGATTATATTCTTCCTTTTCAAGTTTAAATACCCGTGTATAATTAAGAGCGTTTTCGTCTCTATGAACTGGTCCGGAATTACGATTATAAGGTTCCTCTCTGAATAAGGGCTTGCCATAATGAGAATTAAAACTGGTGGTTGTTATCACTACATAATTTGCAGTGTACACATCGGCAACCATGATTATTTTGTCGCCTACTTTTACCGGAGCATGAACTTTTACATTGGTTTTTGTGAGCGTGTTACCCTCTTTTTTAATCGCCTTTGAATCAATTACTGATTGAATGCCTGGCATAGGAAAGAACTTAATATATTGCTGTTGATTTTTTTTAATCCCTGTTATATAAAAACCATCTTCACTGGCGAGAAAGTCGGTTTGCTCTGCTTTTATTTTTATGAATTTTCGTTCTTCTTTATTTGAAATGTTGGCGCAATATGTACCTACGCCAATAGTCATATTATTACTTGTTTGGATTAACTCCAACGATGCCAAGCTGTTTTTGGCATCAGAATTAATTAGCATAATCTTATTTGAATTTCCGTCAGGATTCAATAATTTAAATCCCCATTTGCTGTCGTTAGATTTATTTTGAAATACAAATGCAGAGGTTGTAAACTGAGTGCTAGCAAACAGTGAATAATATTCATCTGCATCATTTAGCTCTTTGCCGCCATCTGATATCGTTGCATCATCGAGGTCGAGTCGAAACCAATTATATTCTTCATCACGTATATATCCAGCTTTTGAATTCACAAAAAAAAGATCGGGATGAAACCCTTTAGTAAACTTGCCATCATGCATTGTAAGTTTCTTTTCCGATATACTGAATGAATAAAATTTGAAGTTACTTTCTTCGGTTTCTAACAGCGCATAATCATAGATCAAAACATTTAATTTCTTATCCAAGATACTATATGAACTCATTACCCTGTCCATGCCTTTGTTATGTATTAGAACCGTATCAGCCAGCCGTCTAAAGGCAGTATCATAGTATTCAAAATGTATTTTAGCATCAAATGTCCCTTCTAATGGCATACTATAAAAAATAACAAGGCCATCTTTTCCCAAGCTCTGATACCCATTTTGGTTATGAAAATCTCCTGGCATCCCAATGGAATCATTTTGAGAATGGAGAATAAAAGAGCTAAGAATTAATATGCTTACAAAGCAGATTTGCAAAGATTTCATTGGGAGGAACTTTATTATTATTAATCACAAATCAGTAGTGTCCGGTAAAAATATATAAAAGTTCTTTGAAATTCTAGACAGATAAGAGTTATAGCCGAAAATATGACGGTGACGATTTGAATTGGATTCCATCCTTTTCGCGTATAATTCACGATGAATCAGGGTAAGTAT
>CAIVZR010000044.1 GCA_903910445.1 uncultured Bacteroidota bacterium | reverse complement strand
CATCCTCTATTTCATATCGTCTACCTTGATTATTTAGTAAAATCTTATTTACGCTACGTTTATACTGAATATCAGAAAAGTCTAATTTCTCCTTTAATTTCCTATCCATCAACGCGCCTAAATTAGTTGTTGTTTTTTCATTTGGTGTTGGAGGATTTAATACGTGCTGCTGCATTACATATAACGCCTCTGCCTTTCCTAATGGAGTTAATAGCATTGAGGGAGATATTTCTGGCTCGTTTGGATAAGTGGCTTTAAATTCGGGAGTTTCTTTTAATTTATTATATTCAGTTACGATATTATTAGCCTCATCATCAGTAAAACTATGTTGGGTAATAAAATGCTTTGATTTCCTATCCCCCGTAATTGCATCATGCAATCCCATTATTATTTGAGTGGGGCTATTTATACCTTTGTATGTTGTAGCTACCTCTTGAAGTCCATCATCTGTTTTTGTTTTTACAGGGACACCCCTCAATGCTTTTGTTCCAATCGCTTTTGTTAATACAGGATTAAAATCAGTACCATATCCATTATCCAATATGTTACCATAAATATCACTCATATCCTTTGTAAAAGGCTTCCCCGTTGCTTTATCTATTCCTTGTTGTTTAAAATTAGATAATGGGGTATTTCTCCTTTCCATTAAAAAGTTATTCGCACCTTCTAAAAAGTTATTCGGGTTTTTAATTAAATCCTTACCGGCTGTTTCTTCATCTGCTTTTTCTTTTTTACTCCTTGCTATTATTGAATATAAATCAGCTTTCTTTTTAAGTACATCCATTTGGTCTTGTGGCGTAGCATTTGGATTTTTATATAACCTCTGACTTGCCATTTTATAATTACCATAAGCCTTACTTAAATCTCCTACATCAGCATCCCTAATATTAGCCATATTCTTCGCAAACTCATCATCTAATTCTTTCGCATCTTTGGCATCTTGTGCTTCTTTTGCTTTTTGTTCTGCGTATAGTTGTGCTGACAGCTTATCTGTGGCTGATGTATTTGGGGTAAATATTGAACCAAATGGGCCTACTATTCTTTGATTAGGATTAATCATCTTTATTTGTATATTTATTAATTAACCTTGTCCTCCTGATAATGGTTCAGAACCACCGCCAAAATTACCCCCTGAATTTGAGCCACCACCACCGCCAAGTTTCATACCCGACATTGCTCTCATTCCCCCTGCTGCTATATCATCTAAACCTGATGTGAAATTCTGATTTCCCGCACCTAATAAAGACATAGAGTATTGGTATTTTCTATTCCACTTATCTGCTACGTTATTTTGGAAAAGCCTATGCTTCCACCCTGCTACGTTATTATTAACCCCATATAGGGTATTTTGGTTTTGTAATCTTGCTTGGGCATTTTTGGCATCTAAATTCAATAAGGCATCATTATACCCTTGTTGATTACCCGCTAATGTCAATAAGCCCCCCCTGCGGTCTTGTGCGCCCCGTAAAGCCATCATCTGCTGCCTTTGTAGGTTCTTCATTGCCATATTATATTGTTCGCTTGGTAAGCCTGTATTTGCGTTAATACGGGCTTGTTCCTGATTCTGCAATACCTCACTTGGCATTTGTTCTACTGGTGAATCACCAATTTCCTTTAATTGCTGTTTAGCCTGATGCTTTTGGGAAAGCCCACTTGCTATTTTAATTCCCCCTCCAATAAGGGCAGCACTCCCACCTATAATTGCCATTGACATAGTTGTACT
>CAIVZR010000043.1 GCA_903910445.1 uncultured Bacteroidota bacterium | reverse complement strand
CTTGAATTGAATTGTGTATGTTCAATTTTACTATAGCTGTATTTGCCATTGAAGTCAAATTGTTTTAATCGGTAAAAAACAATATTACTACCTTGTTCAGCGCTATTCAAATCAATGAAAGTGTAAGACTTATTAGAAGTAGAATTGCCCTGTCCTTTTTGACTTCCAATAACAAAAAAGTTGATTCCATCAATACTTCTTTCAATATCAAAGCGTTCGTTGTTTATTTCGGTGGCAGTATTCCAATCGAGAATTCCGCTGGAGCCGTCGTTGCTTACCACAAATTTTGTAAGTTTTACAGGCAATGGATTGAAACCCACAGAGCCGAAGGTAAATGGGCTATAGCTGCTTACAGATGTTGCAGTTAAGGTTATATTAGGAGAGGTTCCACTAACACTTGTTCCGCTACTAGGAGCTACTTCCCATTGCGAACCATCCCAGTGTGCCAATCTTAAATCGTTTAATGAGGCGCTATTGCCTGTGAAGTAATTGGCATTGGTAGAAGTTATGCAACCGCTATGGCTATTTCCATAGATGGTAACATCTACAGTTGATGTTCCAGTGGTTCGGTCGAGTTGCCAATATTCGCATTTTGAAACAATAGTTAAAGGCATAGATTTCGCGCTACCTACTGCACTGGTTGCATCGGCGCGCATATACTCAGCAGTAAATGCATCAGTCGCACTTGAAGGGGCCGAGATTTCAATTGCTTGATATCCTGTACCCGATTTTCCGACAGGGAATACAAAACCAGTATTGCCTATTTTCTTAATTGGGCCATTAACAAAACTATTGTCGGATGCTCCACTAACCACTGCGCTCGCTCCTAAAGTTAATAAGTTGCTCGACGAAGTAGTAATTAAACCTGTCGTTAAAACTAAGGAGTTGTTTACCGTTACAGGATTACTTAAGGTAACGCCGCTCGTATTATCTATATTTAAAACATTAATCGAATTATTAGTTAACGATCCGCTCGGTACGGTTTGAATGGCACTTCCCGAAAATACAATACCTGAGGTGGCGGCAGTGGCATCAATCTGTGCACCATTCGAAAAGTCAATACTTCCTGTGATGGTTAGGCTATAACCGTTCAAATCTAATTTTTTACTCGACTGTGCATTCGTAATAATATTGAGTGATCGGTTTTGGTCTAGAACGCAAGGATTGCTTGGATTGGTTGCAAACACAATACTAGCCCCTGTTGCAGGCACAATATTGTCGAGCCAATTCGAAGCCGTGCCAAAGTCACTGCTCGTTGTGCCATACCAAATTCCTGCAAGATTTTCTACCGAACCCATTTTGGGTGTGGCCCCTCTAGCCATGCCATAATAGTCAGTGGTGATACCCAATCCAGTCACGCCATTGATGGAACCTCCAGTATAGTAATTGCCGGGAGCGCATCCAGTAACACTAGCGAAAAGTGGGTCGGTATTAATACTGTTTACATCTTGAGATGTTGCAGTGCGCCAAAGAGCGATTGTAGACTTGTCAGCACTTACACAATAGCCTAATACACCTCCAGTTCCATTTACATAGTAATCGTTATAGTTAATGCTTAAACTTGTAAGGTCGCCTATATAAATTGCATAATGAGAGCCGGTGCCGCCACTATTCGATCGGCCATTATAAAACAAGTTATTTTTTATATTCATCGTATTGGTCCAACTCGAATTTCTATAAAATGCATAGGATGAAACTGACCCGCTGGTGCCCGTGCCTAAGATGACCACGGTATTGAAATAAATATTAGCTAAATAATAGGTATAAATGCCTCGAATATTTACATTGGCAGCGATGTCATTACCCAAAACAATAATATTATTATTGATGGGAATGGCAGTATAATAGGAAGATGCTGAGATTCCATAAATAGTTGTCGAAGCGGATAAGCTATGAATTAAATTTTTAGTTATGTTTATTCCAGAATAGCTGTCGTTTGAGCCCATAGAGAGACCATAGCAGGTAGCTCCAGTGGTAGTGAAATTACGAAGCACGTTACCTATGGCATTATAAGAATATCCGGATGAAACGCCGTAGATTACTCCATTGGTGATATTTATTTGCTGTATAATATTGTTTGAAACTACAGGCACTGGAGCGGTATTCGTGGTTGCCAAATAAATTAAAGCAAAGTTACTACTGGCATTGGTAAGGCTGGTCGCCTGAATATTATTTGTTACTGGCGACCCAAATGTATTGTCAGCAACACTATCAAGCTTGCAGAGATGGCCTAAATTAGCATATTCCACTCTTACAAAGGCGAAATCAGAATAGGTAGAATTTATAGTTATTCCACCCACTCGATTGTTCTTAATTTTAGGTACTTGTGTGGCATATGTTACAGAAGTAATGGCACTATATAATTCAAAAATTTTGTATTCAGAATACGTAGTGTTGTTTAGCACGATACTGCCTGTTGTGGTCATCGACCCTATTAAATTATTTTCTATTGTGAATTTTCCAGAATGAATTCCTACTGCGAAGAATCTTGCACCATCGAAGTAGTCCGAAGTAACCGTTATATTGCTGGATGAAAAATTAATATTCTGTATGGTATTATTTGAAATAGTATTTGTATAATTGCTATTGCACCCACCGTATGTGGCATGACCATCTGCATATACAAATCCCATTAAGAACGGCGTGCCACTGGCTTTCATGGCACTTCCGGCACATAGCGGTTCACTTCCTCCGAAATAGTTTCCAGTAATGGTATAATTGTATCCATGATAAATATAAATTCCATGAATTCTACCTAAATTGTACACCTGTTCATTGGTAAAATAGAAGCTATTATTCGTGATGGTCCAGTTGTTATTATCTACAGCGACATTATAGTATCCCAGATTAATGGCAGCGCTCATATAAGTAGATGCATCATTACCTCCATCGCCAAACCAGTTATACAAATTGCAATGGTCAACCGTAATATTACTATTAACCCCATTGCCGTACCCCGCCTTGATACAATTTCCAGGCTTATTGCTGCCCGCAGGACCGATATTACAATAAGTAATTTGAATATTTGTATTTGAACTTGTGGTAAATGCAATGACTCCATTCTGAATCCAAGCTCCTGAAGTTTGCCCTGGAGAACCCAATACAGTGCAATTGGTTATTATATCATAGGTGGCACCTGCGGTGAAAAGAATTGTGGCTGCGGCTACCCCGGTGTTGATGTTTTTAATTGTAAGGCTGCTTCCTCCACTATTCAATCCATCGAAGGTAATGAAATCGGCATTGTTCATGTTAATCATGGCCGAAGCATAGTCGCCACTAATGGTCACGCCCAATCCAGAGGCAGGTTGAAATGTTATCCTATTGGAAGCACTGGCCCCGCTTATAACCCCAAAGGTTAATGGAAATACTTCCGATGGATAGGTGGCATCTCCTAATACAAAAGTTACACCACCCGCTCCAACACCACATCCGTTAAGTGCGGCAATGGCCAACCCAATAGTAGCAAAATCGCCTCCACTCGATTGAATATATTTAGTTCCTGTGAGGGCCGATCCTGCGACGGCCACATAGTTGTCGGGGTTGCCAGTACCAGTACTATTAAAATAATTTTCAAAAGTGGCGAGTCCTGAATATTCAACAACCATAAAACGATATGTTGTGCCGTTTGTTAAGCCAGTTACATAGCAGCTATTACTTGTGCCTTTATATACGCAATACCATCCACCAACGTTAGAGCCCAATCCATAAGCAGCATTTGCAGTGTAGGTGGTTCCGTCTACGGCCGTTACGGAGCCCGTCGTTGCGGCAGTTGCAAATACTGCACAATATGCTCCATCTCCTCTAGTAAAACTAAATGCTTTACCACCACATAAATTGCTTGTGAAAGTAATAGTATTAGCTGCAGTGGTAGGCTCGGCTGCCAAGGTATTGGCCGTAATTGTTGAGGAATTTACGCTCGCGCCAGTAGCATTATAACTTCGGATACGATAGTAATAAGTACTATTATTGGTTAAACCTGTTATTGAATAATTGGTTACATTGCCCACACTTAGATTTTCAAACCCTGTTATATAACTGGTGAATAAGTTGTCAGAAGCTAAATCCAAATAATAGCTTGTGGCTCCAGTACTTGCCGACCAGTTGGCTTGGAAACTGGTGGTCGTTTTAATGGTCTCTTCCGCCGCAACTGGTGCCTGCAAAATAATATAACTATTTGGGGTAGTTGGCGCGGTGGTGATGCTCCCTACCCCAGTAGCGGCACTCCCAGCCAATGGCCAGCATAGTATATTGGGAGTGGTGGCCAAATCTTGGGCAATCACAAAATACTGTATAGTAGCCGAAGCGGGACTTCCTTGATAGAGTATGGTATGGTCAATAGGGAAGGTATAAGGAGAGCAAGAATTGGAAGCCTCCACCCATTTCCATCCATTGGCAACTGATGTATTAGCACCAAATGAATTGGCATCAGTGCTCTTTTTATAATACAAACGAGGTTTGGTGCTAGTGGTGGTATTTACGCCCGATACTTGATCCGTAATGGTTGCGAAAGACGTTAATGAATAAGTGTTTTGAGGGGCAACTGCCGTAAACGTTGTATAGGTAATATATGGGGTGAAATGATCGTCGGACACCGTTTCTGCATTGTAATTGCCGGCATAGGCTCCAATATCGGTCGCTCCAACAATGCTCCTGTCGATATTTAAATAATCGGTGCTTACATTATTATTCAGTAACCCATTGCCTTCTATCGGTGTGGTCCCCGAAAGTGTCGATATCGACATGTCCAAAGTGGCCGCGCTGCCAGTAGGATTTACTAATTTCGGATCTGCAACCGCACTGTGAAAGTCGCTCAGATTAGCAATTTCAAATACTCGAAATAATTGCAACGTGGCATAATTTCTCTCCAATTGCCCATGGCCAGATGTAAAATAATAAACATTATAATCACTAACTTTGGGAATATTTGAGGAGGTTGTATAGTAAGCAGGAAAATGTCTTACTAAAGCCGAGGTGTTGGAACGCACATTCGCAATTATATTATTTCTGATCGTATCATATGCAGTATAATTTTTGTAAATGCCATAAGTATACACGGTAGTTAACGTCGATACCCCACTCCCGCCAATATAAATTGTGTTATGTTGAATGGAACTTATACTGGTGGTTCCTGCCGTTAAATAAAAGCCATAAATTTCGGCAGTGGTTGTTATGCTGTTGCCGTCTTTATCAATTCCAAGTCGAATAATATTATTCTTAAAACTGGAATAACCACCGCCTACATTAATACCATACTGCACCGCTGTAGAAGAAGCAGTGTATAAACTATGAATAAAGTTCTTCTCCACGATATTCCAATTTGAACTTATTAGGTAATAGATGCCGTGTACTTTTACAGCGCCGGTAGCACTGGTATTGCTAAGATTATAGATGGTATTACCACTTACGGTGCATGCGGTAGATGGAGAGCCGCTAAAATAAATTCCGTATACACTGCCAGTGCCTGTTTGAGGTTGGGCCGTTGAAATATTATAAATGTTATTATTGGAAATATTTGCATTGGATGCACTAGATACATAGATACCATAATTGCAACCCCAGTTCGAACTGGTACTCACCAACCAGCTATTGTTTAGATTGGATATTATATTCCCCGTGATTGTAACTGTTGGGCAGCTGCTCAATTCAATTCCTTTCACAAATTGATTGTCAGCTGTTGCTCCTGTGCTTTGGTTATTTGTAGTGTTAATGCTATTGGCTGTCGAGGTACTTCCTATGGTATTATTACTTACTGTAATCGTTCCTGCCAATGCATAGACTCCCCAAAAACCGTTTCCTGAATTGGTGGCAGTATAGCTATTGGCGAGGGTAATACTTCCAATTTTATTATTACTAATTACTTTAGTTCCTGTTGTTAAGGAAGGTACATATATCCCAATACTATAGGGCGAATACCCATTAGCGTTGCTGCGAATAATGATTGATCCTGTACCAGTATCACATCCTATGTAATTTCCTCCATCGGTTCCAATATTCACATCGCCATTATAGCAATAAATACCACTAAAAACCATGTTTCTAGCGGTGTATACGGTAGTAATATCAATATTCTTGATAATATTGTTATAAACCGTGTTGGCAGGAGTGTTTGTGCCATATACACTGATGCCTGTAAAGGAAAAAGCCGAGGCACAATTTACGGTATATGCACTGCCACCACAACTTGAACTACTACCTCCTAAATAGTTATTAAAGATAGACGATCCATTGCCATAAATTCTTATTAGTTCGTTATAAGTGCCTGTAGTTACAGTGCTTGTTTGATAAATGCTATTGCCATTTATCGACCAGTTTTTAATTCCAGAAGCAATAATGGCCATATTCGCAAAATCATAGAAATTATTGTTTGAGATGGTGGCTACATTTTCTTTGGTTGCAGTACCATTCGAATACAATAAGTATAATGGCGTGCCCGCAGCATCTTTGGTGATATTGCAATAGGAAATTGTGTTGCTCGTATTGCCAGTTCCTGAGGCATTGGCTGTGCTAAAAAACACTACGCCAGCTGAGGGGTTGGTGGTAGCACCTTTGATTGTGCAATATTGAATCATGTTATTACATGCATCGTTATAAATCCGAATGGTAGTTGAAAGCGTGCCTGTATTCGTGTTTTTTATAGTCAAATCGTTTCCCCCTGCTTGATTCACTCTTCCATCAATTATGATATTATCAGCTCCATTCAGGTCTATAATTGGTGCTGCCAGTGAACCACCGATACTGAGGCCACTGCTGGTTGGATAAATATTTATGCTGCTATAACTCGCACTTCCACTCCCACTTGCATTTATTACTGCCGTTGCTGTTTCGGTTGTATTCGCGGTTATTGTCAATACAATATCTCCTTTGTGGGTGCCGGCATTAATTGCGTCGAAGGCCGTTTTTACTGTGGTGTAACTTCCTGTAGTAGTGCCTAATGTGGCGGAAAGCGACACTTGTGCTTTTCCAAAGAAGGAGCCTAGAAGTAATATTAAGAAAATCAAAGTCTGGGACGGTCGCTTTAAGAATCCTATAAAAAAGGATCTTGTATTTAGGGTTCGATGTATGAAGCTAATTACTTTCGATAATAATACTTCCGACAAAAAAATAGTGAGAATAGAGCCTGGTTCTAAAATCCCAGATACGGATTTTTTTAAACCAGCAGCTCCAAGAGAGCCAGTTATTGTATTCATAGTAGTTGGTTGTTAAACCAATGCCAAAGGAAATAAATGCAGGAAAACTAAAAAATGACAATAATCATTTTTATTGCCGGCTGCAGGTATTCACGAAATGCATCTGGCGCCACTATTGTTATACAATAGCCTCAATATAATACTCAGACAGTGTTTTGTCTTATCAGACATAGATAAAGAGAATCAAAAAAAAGCAGAAACACACAGACATGTTGAAAAGTATTTACAATTCGTGACCCATACGCGTCTTTTTTGTTTCCATATACAACGCGTTATGTTTGTTCGTTTTTATTTTCAATGGGATGTTCTCTACAATCTCTAACCCATATCCAGTAAGGCCTGCACGCTTGGTGGGATTATTACTCAAGAGTCGCATCTTGCTTATTTTCAAGTCACGCAAAATTTGTGCACCCACACCATAGTCGCGCTCATCGGCTTTGAAACCGAGTTCTATATTGGCTTCTACGGTATCCATGCCTTGCTCTTGCAATTTATATGAACGGAGTTTATTCAATAATCCAATACCTCTTCCTTCATGGTTGAGATAGAGTATCACGCCTCTGCCTTCTTTTTCAATATGGCGCATGGCCTCATGCAATTGCTCACCACAATCGCAACGGCAACTGCCAAAGATGTCGCCAGTAAGGCATGATGAATGCACTCGCACCATCACCGGCTCATCCTTTTCCCAGGTGCCTTTTACCAAAGCCAAATGCTCCTGGTTATTATGCGTTTGCTTGAAGGCGTATAAATTAAAATCGCCATATTCAGTAGGCATCTGTACTTCAATTACGCGCTCAATCAAACTCTCATAGCGAAGTCTATAGTGAATCAAATCTTCAATGCTTACAATCTTCAAATTGTATTGCTCGGCAATTTTGAATAGGTCGGGTAAGCGCGCCATCGTTCCATCATCCTTCATAATTTCTACGATGGTTCCCGCAGGCTCAAAACCAGCAAGCTTCGCAAAATCGATGGCTGCCTCGGTATGTCCTGCACGGCGCAATACGCCTTCGTTATGTGCTTTGAGAGGAAATATATGACCAGGTCGCGCCAAGTCAGTAGGCTTGGTATTGGGGTTGATCAATGCTTTGATAGTTTCACTGCGGTCGTAGGCAGAGATGCCCGTGCTGATATCATTTCTCAATAAATCAACCGATACCGTGAACGCAGTTTTTAAGCTTTCGGTATTGTTGGTTACCATCATATCTAAACCCAAAGCCACGCATAAATCTTCACATAAAGGTGCACAAATTAAACCGCCTCCCACTTTCGCCATAAAGGCAATCATCTCGGGAGTTACATTGCGGGCGGCAGTGAGGAAATCTCCTTCATTTTCACGATCGGCATCGTCTACTACAATGATGAGCTTTCCATTACGGATATCTTCTATGGCTTCTTCTATGGTATTTAGTTTCAAGGGATGTATTTTTTTAAATGAATAACAAAATAAGTGAGCGCCTTTTTATGGCGATTTGGGTGCGCGAATTTACAATTCTGTTCGCTATTGTGTTTGTATCTTCAAATAATTAAACTTGCACCATGTATCTCATTCGAAAAGCCACCCTTAATGATGCCGTGCTATTAGGGAATTTGGGCGCACAAACCTTCACCGACGCCTATGCAGCAAATAATACTAAAGAAGATTTGGAGGTGTACCTCAACAAGTCGTTCTCGGCAGCGCAGATGGAATCAGAACTTAAAAATCCCCATACCACCTATTATCTTTGTTTTGATGGGGATTTGGCCATGGGATATTTGAAATTAAATCTTCATGAAGCCTGTGAAGCATTCGAAGGCGATAATGCCATAGAACTGCAACGCATCTACGTCACCAAAGAATATTATCGAAAGAAAGCAGGAAATGTATTAATGCAATTTGCACTGGAGCAAAGTATCCAAAATGCGTTTGAGTATTTATGGCTGGGAGTATGGAAAGAAAATTATCGGGCCTTGGCGTTCTATCAGGCCTGGGGCTTCGAAACCATTGGCGAACGAAGCTTTAAGGTAGGTTCCAAAATTTATGAAGATTTCTATCTTCGAAAAAAAATCTAATTGCCTACAATCGTAACAAGAAATCGCTGACCGAAATAAGTAAACAATAAAATTGAAGGTCCGGGGGCAATAACTTTAAAATGAAAGGTATTAATCTGACTACCACCCACGCAATCTTTACATTTATTACCTGAATAGGTATTGGTGAGCTTCACAATTTTTTGTGCATCCACATCGGCAAGCTTCCATACTTCAGCACATCCAATGCACTCGCCAAAGCTTATCGAAAATTCATCATTCACCTTCACAGTATAGGTTTTTCCGCTATCTTGTTGTGTGATTGCCAAAGGCCCATTGGCATTGGCTTTGGTGGTGGTAGTTTCTTTAGGGCCGTGGCAAGAAGTCATGATTCCCAAAATTGAAACGAGGAATAAAAAACTGAATAACAAATATCTCATAATTGCTTGGTAAAGGCGTAAAGATATTATAATCCTTCAAAATTTAATATGCAATCTATGTAAGACGCATTAAGACAAAATAGGGTGCTAGTTGCGACAAGTGTTTGAATAATTTACCAGATATATGGAAAGAACCGATACTTCACTTTTTGTTTGTAATCGGCATAACCTTCCAGTTCATTTTCCAGCGTTGCCTCTTCTCCAATGGTTCGAGCACCAATTAATAGTATCAGTGCAATACCCATCGCAAGGCCTAGGAAAGAGCTCATTAATAATGGGGCTCCAATAAACATCAGTATCGCTCCCAAATACATGGGGTGACGCACAAATCCATAAACTCCTGTGGTGATTACTTTTTGTTTGCGTTCGTTTTGAATGCGCACCAAGGGTGATAAAAAAGTATTGTCTTTATACGATCGAAAGAAAAGAAACGATGAACAGAGTAACATCACCATCCCAATGATTTTTACAAACTGAGGAAAGGTTTGCGTCCATTGAAATCGCACCGCATCTAAGGGCATCAATACAATCCAGAACATGAACCCAAGCCCCAACCCAACAACAACCCATCGGTCCCAGGCTTTCTGATTGCCAGAACCTACTTGCTGATATCGTTCATTAAGCAGTGCAGGGTCCTTGATATAGAGGTAAATAATGGTAGTATAAGAAAGTGCCACAAACCAATAATTAAAAATAGTTCCTTCAACCCAGCACCAATTGCCGCCAATCCAAAGAAGGAGAACAGGGAAAATTAAAATATAAAGCAACGAAAAAATCAACTTCATGATGGAAGTCTTGACAGGATTACTCATATAGTTCTAAAGATGGGCTTTTTATGCCAAACATCCTTTAATACAAATATAGCAAGAGCGAATATAATCCACCTATGACCTACGTCGTATGAATTGTCATTTTTTATTGCCCAATAAAAAGAGCATAGGAATATCTAATCGCGACCTCCATGCATTCTCTGAATGATCGGCGCCTACAAACTCTTTAGAGAAATAGTTGGTTTCGTTATATCCTGTTAGTTTGTAAATATAGTCGGCATCCACTTGATACGACTTGTACAAAGTATCCAGTGTTTCGGTACCATAATCAAAATAAAGTTTATGGTTCTCCGGCATTGGAATATGTGTTCTGAGATATTCTAATTCAGCAACAGGCAATGGGTTATCAATATCTGAATAAATTCCTGTCCAGTGAATCGACAAACAAGCCGCGCCTCCAAATACTTCCGGGTACTCGGTTATAGCATACCATGAATTCAAACCTCCCATACTTGAGCCTGCAATGAAGGTGTTTGCCGCATCGGTATAAGTGCTGAAACTGCTGTCAATAAAAGGCTTGAGCTCCTCGACAGTAAATTTCAGGTACTTATCCGAAAATACTTTGGTAGCAAAAAATATGCTATGATCTTTTCGGCGTGCCGTATACATGGAATCTTGCTCGGCTGGTTTTAGCATTTCGAAAGGCTTCTGAGGGCAATATTCACTATGGCGTGTGGCGCCGCTATTATAAATTCCAACTACAATACAATCTCTAATTTGATGCGTGGCCATGAGCCTTCCCAATACTTCATCCACACCCCATTCCTGCTTATTCCACATGAGGGTTGAATCGAATAACGATTTCCCATCATTCATATAAAGCACAGCATACTTTTTTGAAGGACTATAATTCTCAGGAAGCCATACCGCAATATCTCTTGATGCCACATAATTCGATTTGAACTGAGTGATTAGTTTAATGCTGCCTGTACTCACTTTGGGCACCTGACTATTACTCTTGCACGCAATGAAACCAGCAATTAACGCAATGAGATATTTCATGTTCATGACTTTAAATAAATTGTATTGCAAATAATAAAATAGTTAAGCGATATGCAAGATTAAAAAATGAATAGGGTTTTGATGGCTTATTCGGAATTTGATGTGCTGGCATAAGGTGGCCAAATATTTCTTCAATTGGAAGAATATCCCAAATATCAATTACACTTGTATTCTCTTCCAGCGGAAGAACTGGTTGGTAGAAAAAGGGTTAGATTTTGTTTAACCTTCTGTAGGAAGGTTTTGTACCAAAGGGTATACAGGTTATTGCAATGCATTAAAAATATAGGGTTCTTCCCAATCAATTTTAAACGCTGTTAGCATTTTTCTGTATTCATCTAAAAAGTTTTCTTTTTGGTGATGTATTCTCTGGTTTTGAATATATCGGATAACATTTTCAACATGGCTTTTTGAATACGAGAATGCCCCATATCCTTCTTGCCATGCGAAAGGTTGCGGGTTAAACTTTTGAACTTTAATCCATTTGCTACTCTCCACTTTTACATTTTGAACTAATGAGGAAATAGCCTGATGTGGCCGAAGTCCGATTAATATATGTATATGATCTGGCATGGAATTTATCTGAAGCATCTTATGCCGATTAGATTCAAATATTCCACTAATGTATTTGTGAAGTTCTTCCTTCCCTTCTTCTTGAATTAATGATTGGTGAAATTTAACTGCAAATACGAATTGAACGTGCAGTTGCGTGTAACTGTTTGGCATTTTAGATAAATTTTTATAGCTCAAAAATAGAAATTCATTTTCATAATTACATGGTGTTTTGCTGATTGATTTATTCGGGCACAAGACCTTCTTACAGAAGGTAATACACTCAAACTCACAATTTTTCTACCCACCAATTCTTCCTCTGGAAGAAAGTGCAAATACAAAGACCTAACTTATCGAATTTTCTAGCCAACATAACTTTCCTTCCAAAGAAGGACTGGCTCGCTGGAAGTGAATACAAAGTCATCTATATTTTCAATAATTTTAATTCACCAGCAAATCAAATTCCGAATAACCCGTTTTGATTTTGAATGCAGCATACTATTTAAAGTACTTCTTGGAATCACTACTACTTGACTGATTTTCCGCCCCTGAAATTTAAATGCTATAAGTTGCATTGATTGTGCTATACTTCACCTTTCCAATCCGCTAATCTTGTTTTCTAATCAATAAATTATTTTAATATGTCACAACCTAGACCAACTTTTAAACCTCAATACGATAATTTTATCGGAGGTAAATTTGTTCCACCTATTAAGGGCGAGTACTTCGAAAACATCAGCCCCATCGATGGAAAAGTGTTTACTAAAGCCGCACGTTCAGGGAAAGAAGATATTGAACTGGCATTGGATGCAGCACATAAAGCCTTCGCTACCTGGAGCAAAACTTCAGCAGCATACCGCGCTGGTGTTTTAAATAAAATTGCTGATGTGATTGAAGCGAATCTTCAAAATTTAGCAGTGATTGAAACTATTGATAATGGTAAACCAATTCGCGAAACAGTAAATGTTGATTTACCTTTATGTATTGATCACTTCCGCTACTTTGCCGGAGTTATTCGTGCAGAAGAGGGAAGCATCTCTGAGCATGACGAAAATACAGTGAGCATTGTATTGCATGAGCCATTGGGTGTGGTTGGACAAATTATCCCATGGAACTTCCCATTATTGATGGCAACCTGGAAAGTTGCTCCTGCCTTGGCTGCTGGTTGTTGTATTGTATTGAAACCAGCCGAACAAACGCCTACATCCATCATGTGCTTGATGGAATTATTACAGGATGTATTGCCTGCGGGTGTTTTGAATGTGGTTTCAGGATTTGGACCAGAAGCGGGTAAGCCATTGGCTCAATCACCACGAATTTCAAAAGTGTCTTTCACTGGTGAAACAACTACAGGTCGATTAATTATGCAATATGCTTCCGAAAATTTAATTCCTGTTACCATGGAATTGGGAGGCAAATCACCAAATATTTTCTTCCCATCAATCGCTGATGCGGATGATGAATTTTTCGATAAAGCCATTGAAGGTGCGGTATTGTTTGCAGTGAATCAAGGAGAGGTATGTACTTGTCCTTCACGAATCCTGGTACATGAAAGTATCTATGATAAATTCATGAGCCGCGTGATACAACGTACCAATGCCATTAAAATGGGAAATCCTTTAGATAGCACTACCATGATGGGAGCACAGGCATCTAACGATCAGTATGAAAAAATTCAATCATACTTGAAATTAGGTAAGGAAGAAGGTGCTGAATTATTATGTGGTGGCGATGTGGCGAAACTCGATGGAGAACTTGCCGGAGGATATTATATTCAACCTACCTTATTCAAAGGACATAACAAGATGCGCATTTTCCAGGAAGAAATTTTTGGACCTGTGGTATGTGTTACTACTTTCAAAACTACCGAAGAAGCCATCGCTATTGCCAATGATACCATGTACGGTTTGGGAGCAGGTGTTTGGACCCGCGATGCTCACGAGCTCTATCAAGTACCACGTGCCATTCAAGCAGGTCGTGTTTGGGTAAATTGCTACCACGCATACCCAGCGCACGCTCCATTTGGAGGTTATAAGAAATCAGGATTTGGTCGCGAGAATCACAAGATGATGCTGGGGTACTATCGCCAAACTAAAAATATGTTGGTATCTTACGACAAAAAGAAACTAGGCTTTTTCTAGGTTTTTATTTTTTTAGAGGTTACATTACAGGCAAAGGCTCGTTCCTTTGCCTGTAATTTTTTATAATAGATTATGATTCCAAGAGTAACAATTAGCAAAGAAGCTTCAGAGGTAGTAAGCCAGCTTAAAACTCGTTTCGGCGATTTGATGTTTCACCAAAGTGGTGGCTGCTGCGATGGCTCTCAACCCATGTGTTTTGAGAAAGGCGATTTCAAAGTAGGGAGCAGCGATGTTTGCCTCGGAACTATTGATGGCTGTGAGTTTTGGATGAGTAAGGACCAGTTTGAATATTGGCAATACACCCAGTTGCATATTCATCTTAGCGCAGGCAGAGGCTCCAGCTTCTCGCTCGAAATACCGATGGGATTGCGTTTCATGACGCATTCAAGACTCTTCACTGCGGAAGAGTTGCCCAATTTAGAACCCGTAAATTTTTTGGTGGATTAATCCTTATTATTGAGTTGCTGATACTGCTTCGGGGTGATGCCTTCATGACTCTTAAATGCACGAATGAAATAATTTGCATCATCAAATCCAACTTCGAATGAAATGTTTTTGATATAGCGGGTATCATCTTTTAAAAGTCGTTTCGATAATTTGATTCGCTCACGTATAATAAATTCCACAGGACTAATTCCCAACTCTCTTTTAAACAATCGGTATAGTGAAGTAGTACTGATGCTTGCCTTACTGGCAATGGCTTTTAGCGTAAGCTTATCTGTGATGTGTAAGCGTATAAATTGAATGATTTGTGCTAAGTAAGTATTGGTTTCGGGCACTTCCGAACTAAGTTCTGTGAGATTCTGTGATTGTGATATTCGAATTAAGAGTTCCTGTAATGCCAAGTCGGCTAGTACATCCTTGGTAACAAAATTGCTCTGACAAATATTAATCAGGTTATTAATTGTAAGCGCCAACTCCGGATTATTATAAAAGAAATAGTTCCGCTCATCAAGTCTCCAGTAATTTTCAATCCCCTCTTTCGGATAGCGTGTATTCAAAAACTCGAGGGTATCAACAATTTTTTTATTGTCAATCGCCAGTGCCAAACACTGGGTAGGATTGGAAAGCGCTGCTTCGGGAAAATCAATCTTCATCTCTACATTCGCTGGTATTAATACTGATTCGCCTGGCAAATAATCAAAGCCTGGCTTATCAAAAAGCCGCATCACTTTCTTGCCCTTGAGCATGCTCGTCACTACCAAATCATTGAACCTTAATGATACCAACTCCGATTTTTTATAGGTCTCGAAAAGATTTAATTCGCAAGCTTCCAAACTGAATACCGTGCGATTTTCAACCAATGTTTTTAGTGAATTGACATGCGTTAATCCTGGAGAAGCTGGGATGATATTTGACTTAGCCACAATACGAAAATCTAATTTTGAAATAAATTAAAACAGGTTTGTATATAATCGATTTTTACAAATGTAATGATTGTAGTAAATCATACAAGTTTTAAATTTAAATTTTATAGCACTTTTTAGCGCAAGAAGTTCAATTAGTCTTGTGATAATAAATTGCCTTGAAAGTAAAGTGTGTAAGTGGTTTCAGCCTTTTTACAAGTTGCTAAAATTCAATTATTAAAGAGGGGCGACTAAAAGAAGAGCGAATCGTCCTTAATATTTCAAACGTAATTACGGCATCAAGTTGCCATACATTCTTGGGAACGGAATGGCTTCACGCACATGTGGTAGTTTACACACCCAAGTTACGATACGCTCCAAGCCCAATCCAAATCCAGCATGTGGCACGCTGCCAAAGCGGCGTAAATCTAAATACCATTCGAATATCTCCATGGGTAATCCATGTTCGTGAATTTTTTCAATCAATAAATCAAGGTCGGTTTCACGTTCTCCACCACCTACAATCTCTCCATAACCTTCAGGAGCCAAAACATCCACTCCACGAGCGAATCGAGAATCGTTCGGATCGCGTTTCAAATAGAATGCTTTTACGGCGTGTGGCCAGTTATATACCATGATAGGCAAATCGAACAAGCGGGTAATCACCGTTTCATCGCTGCCTCCAAAATCGTTACCATACTCAAAATTCTTAGCCGATGCAATCCACATCGGTATATTGCGTTGTTGCTCTTCAAGGTCTTTCAACTCTTGCTTGAATCCATCAATCTTCGCTTGGTTAAAATTAATCTCTCCCTGCTTTTTAATGACTCCCGTTTTAATTTTTTCGGTACGATCATTAATCTCTGCATTCACTGCGATGATTCTAGCTTCAATCGATTTCAAATCATCTTCCAATGAAGTGATACTATTCTTCCCATTCACATCTTTTTCTCCTTTGATGATGGCTACCGCTTCATCATATAACAACCTTGGAAACCCTTGATTCACGGTATTTTCAAGCACTGTTACATCACGTTCAAGGATGGCTAGCTCTGCACGGTTCTTTGCCAATACATCCTTACATACATGCTTCATCATGGCTTCGATACAATCCATATTCATGAAGATATCATAGAAAGCCATTTCAGGTTCCATCATCCAAAACTCGCTCAAATGCCTGCGAGTCTTGCTTTTCTCAGCACGGAAAGTAGGGCCGAAAGTGTATATCTTACCCATCGCCATGGCCATCGCTTCACCGTATAATTGTCCGCTTTGCGATAAATACGCCTTGGTTTCTTTATCAAAATATTCAACTTCAAATAAGTTGCTGGTTCCTTCCGATGCATTACCAGTAAAGATTGGCGCATCCATTTGTACGAAACCCTCGTTTTGAAAATAAGTATGAATGCTATAGATAATGGTATTGCGTATTCGCATGATGGCCCATTGGCGCTGACTTCTCAACCACAAATGGCGGTTGGTCATCAAAAATTCGATACCATGTTCTTTTTTTGTGATAGGGTAATCAATGGCGATGCTAACGATATTCAAATCGCTTACCTGAATTTCTATACCGCCTACTTGGCGTTCATCGGCTTTCACTGTTCCCGTAAGTGTTAAGCTTGTTTCCTGAGTTAATTTTTTAGCGTTCTCAAATACTTCGGCGCTCACCAAATTCTCATCTACCACACATTGGCAGCGTCCAGTTCCATCACGTAAAATGATAAAAAACAATCCCTTACTACTGCGCTTATTGTCGGTCCATCCTTGCAAAGTAACCGTCTGCCCAATATAATTTTGAAGTTTCTCAATGGTAGTAATCATAACAAATTCGAATAAGCCGCGAAGATAAATTATTTTCTACTGAAATGAAGGGCTTTGAAATCGGAGTAAAGAATTAAAAAAAATAGAGGCTGCTATGGAGACTGAGCCAGCAAAACGCTGTTTACAAACCGTCGTTGTATCAACTAAAGCGCGAGTCGCGCCTTCAAGAATGGGGCAGTATAGCTTTCCTTACAATTTGCCAAATCTTCTGGAAGTCCCTCAAATACTAAGTTTCCGCCCGCGTCACCACCTTCGGCTCCGAGGTCAATAATCCAGTCGGCACACTTAATAATATCAATATTATGTTCTATAACGATGATGCTATGTCCCTGATGCAATAAGGCATTGAAGGAAGCCAACAGCTTGTTGATATCGTGAAAATGAAGCCCTGTCGTAGGCTCATCAAAGATGAATAGTACGTGCTCAGTGGTTTGTGCGCCCTTTCCTAAGAAAGAAGCCAGCTTCACCCTTTGCGCTTCGCCACCACTCAGGGTATTGCTGCTTTGCCCCAGTTGAACATAGCCTAAACCCACATCTTGCAATGGTTTTATCTTATTTAAAATAGATTTCTCTCCCGCGAAAAACACGATGGCTTCATCGATGGTAAGGCTCAGTACCTCAAAAATATTTTTATTATTATAGGTTACATCCAGCACTTCGGGTTTGAAGCGCTGTCCTTTGCAGTCGTCGCATTGTAAATGCACATCGGCCATAAACTGCATCTCCACAGTTATATCACCTTCACCTTTACAATTATCACATCGGCCACCATCTACATTAAAACTAAAATGTGCAGGAGTATAGCCCCTTGCCCTCGATGCAGCCTGATCGGAATACAAAGAACGAATGGCATCATACGCTTTTACATAGGTCACCGGATTACTTCTCGATGATTTTCCTATAGGATTTTGATCCACCATCTCCACCTGAGTGACGGTTTTTAAATCACCATGTAGTTCCGAATATCTACCAATAGTTTCGGGAGCCATGCCTTCCAATTGCTTCTTGAGCGCAGGATACAGGATGGTTTTTACCAAGCTCGTTTTGCCACTTCCACTTACACCTGTTACCACGGTAAGGGTATGCAATGGGAATTTTACATTGATATTTTTTAGGTTATTTTCTTTGGCACCTCTCACTTCAATATAATTATTCCATTTGCGACGTATGCTGGGCACATGAATTTTTTCACTGCCATTTAAATATTTGGCGGTGAGACTATCATTCTTTTTAATGAGTTGTGCTGGCGTGCCTTGTGCTACTAAATAGCCGCCACCAACACCGGCCAATGGGCCAATATCAATGAGTTGATCGGCCGCTCTCATGATATCTTCTTCATGCTCCACCACTATCACAGTATTACCCAAATTGCGAAGCTTCATCAACACACTCAACAATTTTTGTGTATCCCTTGGGTGCAAACCAATACTTGGTTCATCTAAAATATATAAGGAGCCAACCAAACTGCTACCTAAGGAAGTCGCTAAATTAATCCGCTGACTTTCTCCTCCACTCAAGGTATTACTCAATCGGTTGAGGGTTAAATATCCCAATCCTACATCGTGTAAGAAGCTCAATCGGTTGGTTACTTCGGTAAGAATACGGGAGGCAATTTTGGTATCGTTGGCACTGAGTTTTATGTTTTTAAAATAATCCCAAGCCTTATCAACACTCATCAAAACAATATCGGTGATGCTTTTTAACTGACTCAAATCTTTAATTTGAGAATCCTTCAAACGCACGTACTGCGCGTCTTTGCGAAGGCGTGTTCCTCTGCAATCTGGGCATGCCTTGCGCCCACGATAGCGACTGAGTAAAACACGATATTGTATTTTGTATAACTGACTTTCTACTTCAGCAAAAAAATCGTCGATGCCTGCGAAATGCTTGCATCCCTTCCATAGCATCGTTTTCTCCTCTTCATTCAGTTCGCTATAAGAACGATGGATAGGAAAATCAGCCTTGTTGGCCCCTTTGATCACTTGGTCTTTCCAGCTGCTTAAAATATTACCACGCCAGCATGCCACGGCATCATCGAATACACTTTTTTGTGTATCAGGAATCACTAAGTGCTCATCAATTCCTAATACACTTCCAAATCCTTCGCAGGTTTTACAAGCACCATAGGGGTTATTAAAACTAAAGAAGGCTACACTGGGTTGTTCAAACTGAATTCCATCGGCCTCAAATTTATTATTGAAATTTCTTTCAAAGGGTCCTTTCTTCTCATCTAAGATCTTTACATAACACGATCCTTCACCTTCAGCAAATGCCGTCTGTACAGAGTCGCTGATACGATTGGTATTTTCTTCATCATCGGCTTTAGCGGTCACACGGTCGATGAGTAAGAATACATTTTCATAAAAGGGCGATTTGCTTTTCTGTTTTTTTAATGTGGCTTCAAAATGCTTGATACCACCTTCTTCAATGAGGTCATCAATACGTTTTGTTTCATCGTTTACAAGGAGGCGTGTAAATCCTCTTTGTTGAATCAATTGTATTTCCTGAGCGAAGGTTTTCTCTTCGTTCTTTTTTATTTTATTATAGATGAGGGCTTTGGTATCACTGGGGTAGGAGAGAATAAAATCAACTACATCGGTCACTGTTTCTGTCTTTACTTCGTCGCCACTCACCGGTGAGTAAGTCTTTCCTGCACGTGCAAAAAGGAGTTTCAGATAATCATAAATCTCTGTGCTTGTGCCTACGGTGCTTCGGGGATTGCGAGTATTTACTTTTTGCTCGATGGCAGTAGCCGGGGCGATTCCTTTGATATAATCTACTTCGGGCTTATTGAGTTTGCCCATAAACTGACGGGCATAGGCGCTTAAACTTTCAACATAACGTCGCTGTCCTTCGGCATAGATGGTATCGAATACCAGACTGCTTTTACCACTGCCACTCACACCTGTTACCACCACCAGTTTATTACGCGGGATAGCAACATCAATATTCTTCAGATTGTGCATGCGGGCACCTTTAACAATCAGAAATTCCCGAGGGGATAAAGAATCGAATTCGCTCATTTTTTAGGATGGCGAAGGTCGGGTTTTTTGATGAGAATTTGTGCTATTGACGAAAGATAGTTCCATCCGGAGGATCAAATAATTTTGACAGGAACCAATAGCTATAATTTAATCCTAAATGTATATTTCTAAACACTAGGATATTGTCAGATATTAAGTATTAATCAGCACGATGGATGATCACCTTCAGAACAGAATTTTCGGTGCGTAAAAAATAAATTCCATCTTCAATAAACTCAGGAAACTGAATGATGTTTTCTCCGCCTAACAAATTTGCTTGATATACCTGCTTCCCATGATAAATTTATAAAGGAAAAAAATCTTGAGAGAACTAACTTCTATACTCTCCGAAGACTGTGCGCATCGCATCACAAATTTCGCCCAAAGTAGCATATTGTTCTACTGCATCAACAATCAATGGCATCAGGTTATCAGTTCCTTGAGCAGCGGCAGTAATTTTAGCAAGGGCAACCTTCACTGTTTCATTATTACGCTGCTTCTTAAGTAATGTCAATTTATCTATTTGTGTCTGGCGAATGCTATCATCTACACGCAATAACGGTGTATCGTGATGTTCTTCGGCAGTAAATTTGTTTACTCCTACGATAATTTTCTCTCCGCTTTCAATCTCTTTTTGATAGGTATAAGATGCATTGGCAATCTCATTTTGAATATAACCACTCTCAGTAGCATCAACACTTCCACCCATGGCATCAATTTTTTCAATATAACGCCAAGCTTCTTTCTCCATCGTATTGGTAAGTTCTTCAATGAAGAAACTTCCACCCATGGGGTCAACGGTATGTGTTACACCACTTTCATAAGCGATGAGTTGCTGGGTGCGCAATGCAATACTCGCAGCTGCTTCGGTAGGCAACGATAAAGCTTCATCAAAGCCATTGGTATGTAGTGATTGAGTGCCACCCAATACTGCAGCCATGGCTTGCAATGCAACGCGTATTATATTATTTTGTGGTTGTTGTGCTGTCAAGGTACTCCCTCCTGTTTGCGTATGAAACCTCAACATCATGGCCTTGGGGTTGGTCGCTCCCAGGTCTTTCATAATGCTTGCCCACATCCTACGGGCTGCTCTAAATTTAGCAATCTCTTCAAAGAAATCGTTATGCGCATTAAAGAAAAAGCTCAAACGCTCTCCAAATACATTAATGTCTAAACCCTTGGCAATAGCCGCTTGTGCGTATGCTTTCCCATTACTAAGTGTAAATGCAATTTCTTGTACAGCAGTGCTTCCCGCTTCTCTAATATGATAACCACTAATGCTTATCGTATTCCATTTTGGAACTTCTGTACTGCAAAATTCAAAAATATCGGTGATGATACGCATGCTCGCTTTGGGCGGATAGATATACGTTCCGCGGGCAGCATATTCTTTCAAAATATCGTTTTGAATGGTTCCTGAAATTTTCTTCAAATCGGCTCCTTGCTTTTTGGCTAAGGCAATATACATGGCCAATAGCACCGATGCCGATGCATTGATGGTCATGCTGGTGGTGATGTTTTCCAACTGTATTCCATCAAACAAAATTTCTATATCCTTCAATGAATCAATGGCTACTCCAACCTTTCCTACTTCTCCTTCACTCAATTCATGGTCGCTGTCATATCCAATTTGCGTAGGCAAATCAAACGCAACACTCAATCCCGTGGTTCCTTGTTGCAATAAGAAATGATAGCGTTTATTACTCTCTTCGGCGGTGCTGAATCCCGCATACTGACGCATGGTCCATAAGCGCCCACGATACATATTGGGTTGCACCCCACGGGTATATGGAAACTGCCCGGGCATTTCATGCATCTCTGAAGCTTCATGATACACCTCCTTAATTTCAATTCCTGAATCGGTTTTAAACTTCGTCATAACAGGGCAAAAGTAAACTTTTTTACTCGGGCTATTTACCTCTCCAATCAAATTAACAGGCTTTGCAATTGAATTAGGAGGATGAAAAACCCCGGCTTTTGCACAAATTAGATTTTAGCCCATTTTCATATTAAAATAACACTAAAATAATAAAATACTTTTATTCAAAGAATAATGCATTGAAAATCAATTTATTATAAAAAACATTATTCTCAATGGAAACATTTTTATAAAAATTCGTTTCCATTGTTTCCAATGTGCTATATTTGCGCCCGTATTTAAATGGACGAAGTAAAAAAGAAAATATTAACCGGTGCAATTGAAATGTACATGAAGTATGGGGTGAAAAGCCTCACCATGGATGATATTGCCCGCGAACTAGCAATTTCCAAAAAAACCCTTTATCTGTATGTCGTTGATAAGGACGATTTGGTTAATCAAGCAGTATTAATGCATCTCAATTCGGAAGAAATGGAATGCAATAATGTGTTTGTTCAATCGGCCAACCCCATTGGCGAGATGATTGACTTGATCAAATGGCAATTCAAAAACAATGGTCGCATGAATCAAAGTGCATTGTTCGATTTGAAGAAATACCATCCAGAAAGTTTTAAGGAATTTTTAGCCTTTAAGGACCGTGTTATCAAACCGCGATTGATGTCCAATATTAGAAAAGGAATAGAGGTGGAAGTATATCACGCCAATCTGAATGTAGAATTCACGGTTCAAGTGTATATGCATTTAATCGACTTTTCTTTTAACCAAAATGTTAGTGGCTTCAACAATATCGGCAAACTCATGTTCGAATTGGTGAAATACCATTTATTCTCAGTGACCTCAAACAAAGGCCGAAAAGTTTTAGAAAAAGAATTAGAAAAATTTAATACCGAATTACAGCAAATTTTATGAGACGTATATTAATAATCATGCTGAGCTTATGTGTTTACACCTTTGCTTCTGCACAAACTGATGGTCCAATGAGTTTATCTTTGGATCAAGCAATTGAACTTGGCAATAAATATAATGCCAGCATTAAGAACTCAGCCATCGATGTGAAACTCGCTGAGCAGAAGGTTCGTGAAATTATGAGTAGTGGGTTTCCTCAGCTTAATGGCGCAGGAAGCTTAAACGATTATATCAAATCGCCCATCTCATTAATTCCAGCCGAAATTTTTGGAGGCCCAAAAGGAACCTACGCAGAAGTTTCATTCGTGCCAAAGTATAATGTTACAGGAAGCGTATCCGCATCTCAGTTGCTATTTAATGGTAGCTACTTTTTGGGTGTGAAAGCATCTAAAGAATATGCCGAATTCATTAAGGTACAACAAGAGAAAACAAAATTTGATGTAGAACGCGATATCACCAAGGCATACCTCACGGTGCTTTCAACCCAAGCTACCCTCGGCATCTTGCAAGAAGCAAAGAATCGCATTGATACATCACTTTATAATATCAATGAAGTATACAAACAAGGATTGGCTGAAAAACTCGATGTCGATCGTTTGCGATTTGCTCAAAGTCAATTGGCTCAGCAACTCGATCAATTGAAATCAACCATCGGAGTTTTGAAAGCATTACTAAATCTTCAAATGGGATACGATGTGACGAAACCTATTATTCTTACCAGTACACTCCAAGATATGAACCAACGCTTTTCGGTTGAGTTATATTCCAAAACAACTTTCGATCCCAACGCGAAACTTGAAATACAAGTATTAAATAAAGGATTGGAACTACAAAAGCTTAGTGTGAAAGCTAATAAAATGGGGTATTACCCAACATTAGCCGCTTTTGGAACTTACCAAATGAATGGTCAAAATAAAACCTTCGATTTCCCTAAATATTATAAAACAGCCTTAGTAGGATTGCAGTTAAGCGTTCCAATTTTTGATGGATTTGCAAAAGATGCGCGCATTAAACAAGCCCAATTAACGCTTCAACAAGTAGAGAATACCAAAGCCTCTGTTCAAAATGCATTGACGCTTGCCTATATCAGTGCCAATAACAATGTAAATACTGCAAAGAATCAATTAGAACTCAATAAGCAATCACTAGCGCTCGCCGAAAGTATTTATACAACTACCAAAACAAAATTTGATTTGGGAGTGGGTAACAGTTTCGAATTAACTGCAGCCGATAGCGATTTTAAGAATGCGAAAATTCAATATGCCATCGCTCAATATAGTTTAGTGAATGCCATTTATGATTTAAAAGTTGCCTTAGGAAAATAATATAACAAAACACCATTATCAGATTCAAAACAATTCATATCATGTATAAAAAATTAGTATCCGTAGCCCTTCTCGCCCTTGTATTCGCAGCTTGCCATCGCGATAACACCGACCTTGGACAAAAGAAAGCCGAGTTGGAAATTTTAATCAAACAACAAACAGAACTCAATAGTAAAGTATCTGCATTGCAAAAGCAAATTGATGACCTCGACACGGTCGCCATGAGTCAGAAGAAAATTAAGACGGTGGATATAACTGTTGCTACTCCCATTGAATTCATGCATTATATCGATGCTACCGGATTGGTTGAAAGCGATCAAAACGTATTGGTAACTGCTCGTACTCCTGGATTTGTAATCAATAGTATCTTGGTAAAACCAGGTGATATGGTGAATGCTGGTCAGCTTTTATGTACCGTTGAAAATGGTGCCTTGGTGCAGTCGTTAGATGCACTTAAATCTCAACTAAACCTAGTTACCACTGCCTACGAACGTCAGAAGAACTTATGGGATAAAAAAATTGGAAGTGAAATCCAATACCTTCAAGCAAAAACTGCTAAAGAATCTTTAGAAAAACAAAAAGCGAATCTGGAATCAAGTATTGCTAATACTAACGTATATGCTCCTTTCGCAGGAGTTGTTGATGCGGTAAACTTTAAAGTAGGTGATAATACACTTGCCTTCTCACCAGCACAAAATTTTGGCGGGATTCGTATCCTCAACAGCAGCAAACTAAAACTTACAGCCAAGTTAGCCGATACCTATATCAATAAGGTACATACTGGCGACCATGTTAAATGTATGATACCCGACTTGAATAAAGAAATAGATGCTACCATATCTTATGTATCTAAAACAATCAATGATAAAAGAACTTTCGATGTTGTAATCTGGTTGACCAATGCCACCGAATTAAAACCGAATATGAATGCAAGTATCAAAATAAATGATGCGACTTTCAAGAAGGTATTTGTAGTAAGCGAAAATATCGTACACAGTTCGGAAGGACAAAAATCAATCATGCTCCTAGCACATGATGGCGACAAAACAATCGTGAAAAAGCAAGTAGTGACAACTGCAGAAAGCTATAACGGCATGGTTATCATTAATGGAGTGAAAGAAGGTGATGAAATTATCACCACCGGTTACGCAGGAATCAACGAAGGCGAAGTTGTTAAACATTTCCCCCTCTAATCCCTGAAACTATTTATTGTACCTATTTATAAAAAAATAACCTGAGCATGAAAAAGGAATTTAAACCCACCACGTGGGCTATAAAAAATAGAACGGCAGTTTATATTATTACGATCCTCCTTTCCATTACTGGAATCGTAATCTATAACGACTTGCCTAAGGAGCGTTTCCCCGATGTGGTGCTTCCCACCATCTTCGTACAAACAATCTATCCAGGTGTTTCACCCACAGATATTGAAACATCGGTAACACAACCACTCGAGAAACAACTCAAGTCGATTAGTGGGGTGAAGAAAGTAACGAGTACTTCTATGGAGAGTGTATCCATCGTTACTGTTGAGTTTGTGGCCAAAGTGAAAATTGAGGATGCCAAGCAAAAAGTTCGCGACGCCTTGGATAAAGCACAGAACGATATCCCCGCCGATGCTCAAAAAAATCAGTCAATAGGTGAATTCGATATCAGTGAATTGCCAATTATGAACGTGAACTTGAGTGGTGATTTCGATGCCTTGAAATTAAAATCTTTCGCCAAATTATTAAAGGATAAGGTAGAAGGTAATACCGAGGTAAAACGTTGCGATATCATTGGTGCTCTCGATCGCGAAATTCGTGTGAGCATGGATTTGAATAAAATGATTGCCTACCAAATTTCATTCGATGATGTAGAAAATCAATTCCGTTACAATAACGTAAACATCAGTGGAGGTAATATCTTGGAAGGTAATGTGCGTCGTACCTTACGTGTCACAGGCGAATTTAAAAATATCGACGAAATAAGGAAAATGATTGTGCGTACGCCTTCAGGAACACCATTGCACCTTTACGAGTTCGCCGATGTTACCGATGATACCAAAGACCGTGAATCCTACGCTCGATTGGAAGACAAGCCAGTAGTAACCGTAAATGTGATCAAACGTGGTGGGGAAAACTTAATTAACGCTGCCGAGAAGATTAAAGCAACGATTGCTGCATTTCAAAAAGACGGCAAATTCCCAGAAGGATTGAAAGTTACAATCACTGGCGACTTGAGTAAACAAACACAAACACAATTGAACGATTTGATCAATACAGTAATCCTCGGATTCTTATTTGTAACGATTGTTTTGATGTTCTTCATGGGTGTTGAAAATGCCTTCTACGTGGGGCTTTCGGTGCCTTTGAGTTCGGTGCTTGCTTTCTTATTTATGCCTTCATTAGGCTTCTCTCTAAATCTAATCGTACTCTTCTCCTTCCTCTTGGCTTTGGGTATCGTAGTGGATGATGCGATTGTGGTAATCGAAAATACCCATCGTATCTTCAATAAGAATAAAAATATAAAATTGTTCGATGCTGCAAAAGAAGCAGCAGGAGAGGTGTTCATCCCAGTGCTTACTGGTACACTAACCAATATTGCTCCTTTCTTCCCATTGCTCTTCTGGCCTGGTATTGTAGGTAAGTTTTTCTACTTCCTTCCAGTAACGCTCATCATTACCTTGTTTGCATCATTGGTAGTTGCGTTTATCATTAACCCTGTTTTTGCTGTATCGTTCATGCAACGCGACCATGAGTACAAACAAGAAAGTTTCCGTCGCTATCGCAAGCCAGTAATATTCTTACTTGTAGG
>CAIVZR010000042.1 GCA_903910445.1 uncultured Bacteroidota bacterium | reverse complement strand
GTGGCGGGGGTATTTGATTGAACGTAATTGGTAACATTCAATTTTCCTGAATCGGCAGTGGTATTATTCAATAGTGCTACGGAATAGTTGCTGGCATATAAACTTCCAAAATAGAACAACTCACTTGCTGCCGTTTTATTAAATCCAGTATAATACACCCAAAAAGAAGTTGAAAATAATTTGGTGGAAGAGATATTTAATTTTGCGGTATAAGGAATTTTGATTCTTGTATTGGCACCTGCTTGAAACTGATACGCTTTGTTGGTGACATTATTTTTATCGGTGGTAAGGCTAGCTGCTTCAACAATACCGTGTGCTCCCGTGAGACTGGCATCGTTGGGGTTACCATTTAAATGATACATGGCGATGAGTCCTGTATCTAAGGAGCCTTGTGCCTGGAGATTAGCACTAATGCATAGCAAAATAAAAAATTTAAGTAGTTTCATGTGTTGATTTTTTATACGAAGATAGAATTGTTCGTTACAATCGAATGTAATATTTTCATTAGTTATAATTATAAAATCCCTTGCCACGTTTTTTACCCCAATGGCCTGCATCTACTTTTTGTTTTTGAATACGGCTGGGTCTGAATTTCGAATCATAGGCAAATTGCTCGTAAATACTTGAGGTAACAGAGTAATTGGTGTCAACCCCAATCAAATCCATCAATCGGAAAGGGCCCATTTTAAATCCGCTCGATTCCATGAGCCGATCAATATTTTCGAATGAAGTGACGTTTTCTTCCATAATTTTCAATGCCTCAACATAGTAATGGCGGGCCACCCTGTTTACAATAAACCCAGGAGCATCCTTGGCTGTGACGGGTGTTTTACCGAGCTTTAAAACAAAGGCTTCGGCGGTGTTCATCACCTCCGGACTTGTTTCTGCGCCCGCAATAATTTCAACAAGCTTCATCAAATGCGCAGGATTGAAAAAATGAATTCCTACCACCCGCTCTGGGAATTCAATACCAGCGGCGATTTGAGTGATAGGAATGGAAGAGGTATTGCTTGCCAAAATACATTGTGCTGAATTTTGTGCAGCGAGTTTTAAAAATAAATCTCTTTTCACTTCCAGTTTTTCTAAGATGGCCTCGATGCATAAATCAGCTTTTAACTCAGTAAATTCATTGGTATATCGAATGCGTTGTTCGGCAGCCAATTTATCGGGCGCTGTGAGTTTCCCTTTTTCGACGGCTACCTGATAATTTTTTTCGATGCCGATACGTGCTTTCTCTAAGGCAGGTGCGCTGATATCATATAAAAACACTTGCATCCCCGCTTGTGCACATACTTGTGCAATGCCTGCTCCCATGGTGCCTGACCCGATTACGGCTACCGAATTGATTATACTCATAAGGAAGAAAATTTTAAAGTGGCGATAAAAATAAAAAGTCCAAACGCTAATATTTCATCTAAATAAAATCGCCATTTACCCATGAAAAAATATGAAAGGATATAGCAAAAAGGTAGACTAAAGATTAGTAAATGTTGAAACTGAAATTGTAATAGGAAAATCAATAATAGCAAAGTAATAAAACTCAATACGAATAGCATTTGTTGAATGATTCGTGTTTTGATGATGTTCTTAAAATAGTTGGTATAAAGTTTTGCCGAAGCCATTAATATCATCAGGCCCAATGCCATTAATAAAATACGTTGCGCAATTGTTTGCTCCAAGGCATAATATATTTTATACTGCCAAAGCAAACTAATTTTACTTTCGAAGAACAGGTAATTGCCAATGAAATAATAGTATACAAAGGCAAAGTATAATGGTAAGATGGCACCTGCCGTGGCAATGATAAAGTCGCGTACCGATGGAATTTTAAAAAAGAAAATACAAATCCAAAAAACCACTATAAGATATGCTAATGGCGTATAAATCAAAACGCCAATACCAAGAGCTAGCATGGCCTTAAATATTTTATCTTTTACATCGGGTGCTTTGTATAGGTCGAAATAAATTTCTAGTGCAAGCATTAGCGGCGTTTGAGCAATCAAAGCAGGTAATACATTTTCATCCATTTCATTAAATAGGGAAGTGTAAAGCACATAAAATAAAGAAGGAAGGAAGGTGCTTTTATAATGTACTCCATGCTTTTCGAAAATATAATTGAGATGTAAAGTTTGTAGTATGATGATAGTACAACCAATAAGGTAGCTACTTAACTTCGATTGGTTTAGAAAGGAAAAGAAACCCCCGAAAAAAGTATAGTTACTCATTTCACCAGAAAGAAGGGCCTTACCCCAAAATCCAGGTAACCTCAATACAAAAATCATCACCACTAAGAGCAAATAAACTACGGGCTGACGAAGGGTAAAAAGTTTGATCAAGAGTTAATACGTAAGTTTTAAGAGATTAAATTTTCGGTCCTTGATCAACGGGATTAGCATGCTGCCAGTGGCAATTTGATGGCATTGGCGTGGTGCAAAATCAATATAGTAGTTGGTCGACTTAAACAATATTTTATTTTTCATCTTGCCATTGCTGCTGATACTATATTCCAGTATTTCGTTGCTATTATGGTAATTTAAATTGTAGAAGATATATACCTTATCTTTCTTCACCAAGGAGGCAATTGATAAATTATATCCTTCATCATTCACACTGTTTTGATTTTTGGTGATGACCTGCCACCAATCGATACTTGCATTGGGCTCAATACTAAATACCAATATTTCATCGTAATTATAAATATTACGAAACACCGTGGTGGGTTGTGGTGTTACTCCTTGAATGCCACTGGCATAGGAGTTATATGCTTGTTTCTCGATATAAAAACATTCGGCAATGAGCAAGAGTCCACCATCGCTGCGAGGTACAATTCGGTTTACGACAAAATCCTCCACCTCGTGAATGCGTTCGCTGGCGCGCTCTCCAAGGATACGCGCAATGAGTTCCTTCGGAAAGGGAGTAAAAGCGGCAGTGATATCTTCGGGATGTGCAAGGGGCAAAGTGTATAATGCAATCCCAGCTGCTGAAGTAGATTTTTTCTCGGAATAAAAGCCAGTGAGTTGAATATTTTGATGTGCGGTATCAATATAGATTCCTAAATCGCTTTGAATCTTTCCTTCTAATACGATGGGAGTTTTTGAATATGTTTTGGAGGTTGGGTATAATCCGATGACATCGTGCAAATAAATATCTTCCTGATTTCTCTTTCCCGATTCATGATAGCTTACTAAGCAATAAATATCGGTATTGTTTAAGGCGATATCGTTAATGAAAAATTGCTCCGAGCGTATATTGTATGAATAGCCACCAGAGCCAATGGTGGTAAGCGATGCATCAATTAAATTATAATTCACCCCCGCTATTTTTCGATCCGATTGCGTAACGCAACAGATGGCGAATGCATCGGCATTGGCATTCAATCGAATAATAAAACGATGGTCGGGTTCGGAGTCGTAGAAACTGGCAGTGCGAATTTGAAATACTGGCACGGTCACAGTACCAAGAACCCCGTCGAAGCTCAGTTCTAAGGCATTTAATTCGGTATTGCCATTATTATAATTATCGGATGTGAGCAATACAATGAGCCGGTTTTGCATTAATAATACTTCTTCCAGTGTTTCTCCATAACGACCGGTATTAATGGGTTTGGTCCAAATCAAACCAAGTCCGCGCGAATATTTTTCTACGCTTACATCCGACTTAAAATCGGATTTTTTGCAACGTAAATAATAATAGCTATCATGATTGAAGCCAATGAATTTACAGAAGAAATTTCGCGAGGCTAATTTTTGAGGAGTACCCCAATCCATTAACTGTGCTTGAGTTCCAAGCGTTGCCAGTAATAGGATGAGGAGTACACGACTGCGCATTATTTACCTAATAATAAAAATTTGAATGGCTTGAATTCCACTCCATTTTTTGTTAGTTTTAAAATATATTCTTCGGGCGACAATCCCATTAAATCGAAGGTTTTGGTATGTATTCCAGATGGGATATCGATGATCTCTTCACGCACCAGCTGGCCTTTAAGTGAATATATCTTCAAATTGAATTGCGCACTGTCTTTGGTGGATACATTCATATCGAGATAGCGTAGTGTAGGATTGGGACTGAAATACACAGAATCGGTAGAAACCAATACTGGAGGGATATCCGGACTCGCAGTTATCTGTGCAATGAAATTTCCCCAATAATGGGTAGTTTCTCCGAAGCAACCAAACACCCATACTTCTGGTTTTGTGCTATTGTATCTGCGTGAGATACCAGTATAATCGCCCCAGCGTTCACTGTTTCCACCAAATCCATAATTCACATACCCATTGCCCACCTTCACCAGGATAGAGGTTGATGGCACCATGTTTTCATCTATATAAACTGCTCTTATTTCCGGGTAGATGGTTGTATTCGAAGCCAGGTAGGTAAGTAAGGTGGCATTCTTTTTCTCGAGATTACTAAAATGGGTAATGGCTGGAAAGGCATAATTAAAGCCTGTTTCACCAATATATATCAGTTTGTTTGTTTCGGTGGCCACATCAAATCGCCCATAGGCTATGGCCGATACCGCTCCAAAACTATTAGTAGGTGTGATATAAGTATAATGCACAATGCCATTATTATAATAAGCATTTCGAATTCTATTCTTCTTAATATCTAATCTGCGTGTAGTTCCCTTTTGTTGCGCATCATTCGTAGGAGTGCTATAAAAATCGACAGTGGCAGTTTTAATATTGATTTGCGCACTTGGAGAATTCCAAGTATCGGTAATTTCGTAAATCGTGATGATATCACTACCTAGACCCGTATTGCTCACCAAATAAAATTTTGGCCCGTAGCTTTCATTTCCCGAATTGCCCGCAGGCACCATAGTAAAGGCGTTAATATTATTGCCGTCCTGAATATTATCCCAGTAACGGTAATTTAGATTGGCTGCTCCACTATAGCCTTCTGCTTTATTTATTTGTAAAACTACCGACTGATAAAAATTATTATTCGTACTTGAGAAGAGATTTCCTGTGATGATGAGTTCATTATCGGTGATACCAATATTGGGATAATCGAACCAGTTGGATGAGCCATCTACATTTCCATTTATTTTATAAAATTTCCAGGCACCAATGGGGTCATTGGTTTGCGAAAACCCAATCACAATTTTTGATGTCACATCGGTACTTCCACTGAGCACAACATATATAAACCGATCTGATTTTGGATCGTAAATTACTCTAGGATCGAAAAGACTGGATTGCGAAATTTGATTATCTCCAATAAAAGTGGAAATATTTCTTTCAGATTGTAAGGTGGTTCCAGTGCTATCATAAAACCCAATGCGTACATTGATAGAGGCAACCGTTTTTCCAGCATTGGAGATGGCCATCGTATTATCGGGAGGTGTGCCTTGCGTGTACACACCGAAAGTTCCTGTTGCACCAATGGTTAAATTACCGCTATTGGTTTTATTCAATATTGTTCTTCCATGATCTTCATAAAAGTTAGGAAAGGAATTATTGGGTAGTTTGTGTTTATGCAAAAAGAAGCGAGGATCTCGTTCATCGGGTTCTTCAGGCTCTGGGTGCATAATAAAATTGGTATCGGGTTGATCGGCTGGCAGATTGCGAACGATGCAACTACTACTTAAGGGAGCGCTCCCGAAATGTGGGGTTGGCTTTTTATTTTGAGCTTGAGCGAACAGGGAAATAAAAACCAGAAATACCGCGAAACTTCTTCGTATAAACATTGCTACGAAGTTACGGGAAAAATCTAAAATATTAGGTGTGGCTTAGGATGGATGAACTTTTCCAAAGTTTGGGCAAAGGAGAGTTGTGATTCTAAATCGAAATTAAACTTTGGAAAAGTTTGCCAGCACCGCCTGATTCGCGGCGTTAAACTATTATTTCTTAGAAGGAATCCAGTAGGTAAGATTCAATGAAAAATTACTGAGGCGGTATTTCGACGGGGTATTGATGGTGATATCGGTGAGCCCAGTAATTCCTCTGAAAGCGAGTCCGTAATTCTTAAAACGGTAATCGATTCCATAGTTTATATTCCAGTCACCCCGAGCTACAAAAGCACTTACATCGCGCTCTCTGCGCCAGCTTGAGCGGGGTATACTATCGCTGTTCTCGCTCATCGGCAAATATCCTACCTGGTTACTTAAAGTGTAAATTCTTAAAAATCGAGCATAGCCAATACCTGCACTGATACTTAAATTTTTATTGATATGCCAGCGGTTATTTAATCCTAATTGCAAGAAATGAAGGGCGTTTAAATTATAACGGTTTTGTACTGGGGAGTCGATATAATTTACTTGTATGGCAGCAGCGGTATTGACAAAACTCAAGGATGGCATAAAGGAAAAATATTTACCATATGGTATATCTGCATTTACGGAAAAGCAGGGGCTCAATGGATTGTTTTGACGACGGAAATTATCGAAGCTAAAATTATTAAAACCCATGCCGGCCTCCAAAACTAAGTATGGTAAGCGTTCTGTTTTTTTTGTATCAGGAGCTGGGGCATCAGGCGTTGGTGTTGGTGCTGGTACTGCGCTCTGAGTGCTATCCTTGCCCGGTGTTGGCATGGGTTGGGCTTGTGCCAAAACTTTTTCCATTAAAGGGTTGGCCGATGTTGATTTATCCGATGGCTTTGCTGCTGACGGATCTTGTTTTGGAGTGCCAGTGTTCGACTCACTCGATGGGGTTGAGTTGGTGGTGGTTGAAACAGTGGCACCAGCAGTGGTATTGCTTAAATTAGGTTTTTGATTCTTTTCTTTTTTCGGAGATACTGTAGGAGTTTCAGCACTCTTTTTTTCAGGCGTGTTATTCTTCGTATCCTTTTGTTCTGCCTTGGTTTCTGCTATCGTCGCAGTATTTGTAGTTATATCTTGGGATTCGATAGTTGTTGATGGTGCTTTTGGAGATACTGATTCTATTGGCTTTTGAGTTGTTGTTGTTTTTTCTTGGTGATTGGCTAAGATGGGTGTCGACGAATTTTGATAAAAATAAAAAGCAGAAATTCCTCCTATGAAAAGTCCGAAAAGCAAAAGCAATTGTGTTTTTGGATTCCACCAAAACAGAATTTTTTTGGAATCTTTTTTATCCAATATCTGCTCTAGTTCCGACCAAATAGCAGCCCCATCATCAACAGGCAGCCCCTGAAGCTTTTGCTTGATTTGTTTATTGAATTCCGATTCGTTAGGCGTTGACATGGCTCGTGGAAGTGATATTGTACATTTTTAATTTTTCTTGAAGTCGTTTTCTTGCATTGCTATAGTGCCATCTGGAGGTAGGCTCCGAAAAACCAAGCTCCAGGGCAATGTCTTTATGGGCATAATCATCGATTACATAAAGTGTAAAAACCAATCGCTCGGTCTCTGGCAGGGTTTGAATAACAGTAAGTATTTCATCGGCAGTAATTTTTTGAATGATATCCGCACCCGCTTCTCCTGCATCAAAACTTTCTTGCATTATCAAGGGTTCAAGGGCAGGTTCCCGCTGTGCAATTTTTTTGTTTTTGCGATATTGATTCAATGCCCTGTTCACCACTATTTTATTGAACCATGTTTTAAAGGAAGCCTTTCCATCAAACTTTTCAATATTGTTGTAAACATCCATAAAAGCCTCCAGCACAATGCTCTTCGCGTCGTCGTCATTGGTGCAATAAATCCGGCTTACCCGCATCATGGGTTTATAAAACATATCAAAGAGCTCACGCTGTGCCTTGCGTGAGCCATTGATTAGTTCTTTTAATAATTCCGGTTTTACTTCCATTAATGAAGGCGTGTTTTCATTGATTAATTTTTTATTTCAATTTATCGAGTTGTGCTTTTAACTGATCGGGAGTAATGGGAATCATGGTTAAGCCCTGCTTATGATTTTTACCAATTTGGGTTTCCAAATAAGCTACATAAAACTGATTGTTCTTATTGGCAATGGCTACAAAAGTTACCGCCTTTCCAATTGGAATTTCCTGAGCAATGGTAAATACATGGTTGGCAGCTTCAAACATTGGTATCATTGAATTTATCCCATCTATGGAAATAATGATCATTGTATTTTTAATATTGAAGCTGGTGTCTTGTGTTACCGCAGATACTATTGTTTTAGCGCCCCCTTCATTGTAAAAATAATCGCAATTAATCCAGTTTAATTTCTCGATATTAAAAATGTAGCGATGATTTGAACCAGAATCTACACGGGTTACATTTCCTTTGGGGTCGCCCCACTGGTTAGCGCTCTTGGAGCTAAACAAAGTGGACGCTTCGGAATAAAAAACACGCATTTGGGTTGTATCGGCAAGTAAATTATCGAGCACCGGAATAGTTACTTTGATTTCGGCTGTATCTACTTTGCCGAGTTCTACTCCATTGAGCATGGCTCTCATATAGATTTCACCACCACTCACCAGCATCAAGTTATTGGCAGTGGGTAGTATTCCACTCAAAAGCATATCTTTCTTAGTAAAAAGCTCTTTCAGCTCAATCTCAATTTTCCCAGTATATACCGGCCGCCCATCGGGTGTTTTAAGGCATCCCGAAGGAAAAGCAATATTGGTATTCTGGGCACCATTCACATAACTCATGGTAGAAGCATCAATGGTGAAGAATTGGGATTTTGGCATATTCTCCGCTATGAAACTAACCAATTCCGAAGGAGGATTCACAACATTAATCACCTCCTTTTTCTGACAACTGTTAAGTAAGATCAGAACTAACAGTGCGAGGAAGTATTTCAATTTAGGCGATTCCATAAGGAAAGATATTAAAATTATTTTAATGCGAGATCAGAATTAATCGAGGGCTTTCAATTGCGCTTTAAAATCGGAAGCAGTTGTTTTGCTTAATGTAAAATTTACTACCTGATTTGCACTTATAGTAATAGGAACAAAAGCACTGTATAGGTTTCCTTTATTTACTCCAATGGCAACCATGGTGCACTGTAACCCAACAGGAGCGAAGGAATAAGGGAAGTTCGTATTGTCATCATATACATGTACCATACTGGTAATATTTTTAAACACCAGGTAAACAGAGGTTTTAAAACTATCAATTTTATCGGTTGGTTTTAGTGTGAGAAGCGTTTGAGTATAACCGTTAAAGTACGTAGAATTATCGCTATTGCACCAGCTGCCCGAATCGAGCGGAGTTTTAAATCGATACATCGAAAAGATATACTTATCTACGCCATACTTTACACTATCCAAGGGGTCAGGAGTCCATCCCCCACGTTTGGTTACCGAATCTTGCACGGCAAAGGGTGCCATAATATTAATATTATCCAGGCCACCAGTGAGTGCAGCGGGTTGTTCAATATTGATAAACTTTCCATTGGCTAAGTTCAGGTTCATATCATCCTTCACCGCTTTAATAAAAAACTCTCCGGCCGATTTTAATGGTGCTCCCCAAATAAGTGCCGTTGATACATCTGCAAATAACATATCACTCTTCTTATAAAGGTCCTTGAAGGTAATGGTTACATTTCCAGAAACTGGCTGATTGGCTGGATTAATAAAAGCATTGGCAGGAATAATTACCTTGGTTCCTTGCGGCGAAGTGAAACTGCCTCCCGTGGTGGCATCAATAGTATAGGTTTGTAAAGCGGGAGCATTCTGAGCAAGAAATGCCTCAACAGTAGTAAAGTTGCCATTGGCAGCAGGAGGTGGGGTTTCGGTTTTACGGCAGGCAATTGCCAGCGCGAAGGCGAGTATGAACAGTGCGATTTTTGAGGTATTCATGATCATTTTTAAATTACAAGGTGAATGTTTGAAACTCCTTCATTTCCTTACTGCAGCTGGTAACTAGGGGTTCTTATGGGTATATACATTGCATCAAGCCAAATCGTTGGTGAATAAAGAATAATATTTTTTAAATCCAATACAGTACTGGCTTTCAGGCATCTCCAGCCGATATTTCTGTACCCAACCTCAAACCCTAAATTGGGGTAGGTAAATTGTGCCCGATTCCGTATCTTCGCGCTCATTTTTTAAAAGCAACTAACTCCCTTAATTTTATGAGCGCACAAACCGCAACTAAATACAAAGTAAAAGATATCTCATTGGCCGAATGGGGTAGAAAAGAAATCACATTAGCCGAAGCAGAAATGCCAGGATTGATGTCACTTCGTAAAGAATACGGCAATACCAAACCATTGGCTGGTGCTCGCATCGCTGGTTGTTTACACATGACCATCCAAACTGCTGTTTTAATCGAAACCCTGGTTCATTTGGGTGCAGAAGTAAGCTGGAGTTCATGTAATATTTTCAGTACCCAAGATCATGCTGCCGCTGCTATTGCTGCTGCAGGCGTTCCGGTGTATGCCTGGAAAGGAATGAACAACGAAGAATTCGACTGGTGTATCGAACAAACATTACATGCTTTCACCGATGGAAAAGCATTGAATATGATTTTAGATGATGGTGGCGATTTAACGAATATGGTATTCGATAAATCGCCAGCATTAGCAAATGATATCAAAGGATTATCAGAAGAAACTACTACGGGTGTTCACCGTTTATATGAGCGCATGAAAAAAGGTACTTTACTTATTCCTGCAATCAATATCAACGACTCGGTTACTAAATCGAAATTCGATAATAAATATGGTTGCAAAGAAAGTTTGGTTGATGCCATTCGTCGTGCTACCGATATTATGATGGCTGGTAAAGTGGCTGTAGTTGCGGGTTACGGAGATGTGGGTAAAGGATCGGCTGCTTCATTGGCAGGAGCTGGTTGCCGCGTTATCGTTACCGAAATCGATCCTATTTGTGCTTTACAAGCTGCAATGGACGGATTCCAGGTAATGCCTATGGATGAGGCTGTTGCTCATGCACAAATTTTTGTGACTGCTACAGGTAACGTAAACATTATTAAAGAGCGTCATTTCCGCGCCATGCGCGATAAGTCAATTGTATGTAATATCGGTCATTTTGATAATGAAATTGATATGGCATGGTTGAACAAAAATTATGGCAGCACCATGAATACCATCAAGCCACAAGTTGATATGTACACCATCGATGGTAAGGACATCATCATCTTAGCGGAAGGTCGTTTGGTGAATTTAGGTTGTGCTATGGGTCATCCATCCTTTGTGATGAGTAACTCATTCACCAACCAAACCTTGGCTCAATTGGAGTTATGGCAGAATTCGGCCAACTACAAAAACGAAGTATATGTATTGCCAAAAATATTAGATGAGAAAGTGGCATTCTTACACTTAGCGCATGTAGGTGCTAAATTAGAAATGATGGATACCGAACAAGCTGATTATATCGGAGTGAAGAAAACCGGTCCATTCAAAAATGATATGTACAGATACTAGTCTTTTGGGAAGACAAAGGACAGAAGACAGATGACATAAGACGGGAGAACCCGGAATCAGGCTTTAATAGTATGGTTCCGGGTTTTTTGTTTGGATGATGGAGGCGTGAAAACTTTTCCAATATTCATTTTCGAATTATCGCATGAGTTTCGAGTTATCAAACTTTGGAAAAGTTTTGTATTCGATGCTCTTCCCAAAAATAGCATCACCCCATTCATTTTATTTTTATCTTCGCTGCTATGCAACTCTGCATTGATGCTGGCAATACCCTGATTAAATATGCGCTGTTTAAACAACGCAAATTGGTACATAAGTCTGTGTCTAATGAATTTGATTTGCTACTCATACAATCGCTCATCGCGAAATATAAACCTACAACGGCCATTGTTTCCAGTGTTCGCCCCATCAATAAAACGTGGCTAAAAGCTTTGAAACAAGCACTCCCTGTGCTTTTGCTTACTCATAAAACACCTTTACCTATTCAACTCGATTACAAAACGCCCGAAACCCTGGGCAGAGATCGTATTGCCGTGGCGGTGGCTGGGTTTAGCAAATACCCTAAGCAAAATACATTAATCATCAATGCAGGAACCTGCATTACCTTCGATATCATCAACGAAAAAGGTGTTTACAAAGGTGGGGCCATTGCTCCAGGTATTGAAATGCGATACCAGGCCATGAATCATTTCACCGCCAAACTACCTTATGTAACCAAACGGGCTCCCGTTCGTATTACCGGCAAAAGCACCAACGAAAGCCTAAATGCAGGGGTTTTGAATCATGTATGTTTTGAAATAGCGGGTGCCATTCAATTTTATTCGACCCATTACAAAAAATTACATGTTTTGCTTACCGGTGGCGACAGTTCTTTTTTGGCGAAGCGCTTGAAAAATAGCATCTTTGCGGCCCCCGATTTAGTTTTAACCGGACTAAATGAAATTTTGCTTCATAATGCGTAATTACTTTTCCTCGTTACTTTTAATACTCACTTTTGGTTTAACTGCTCAAACCAATACATTTTCGCCCTATTCATTCTATGGCATTGGCTTGCATGAACCTCAAAACGGGGTGTTCAGCCAAACCATGGGCGGCATCGGTCAAGGGCTGGCCAACGCTAACTATGTGAATACCGCCAATCCTGCATCGTATGCCTTTAACCAAAAAGTGAATTTCGAATTCAACCTCTACGGTAAAATCAATACCCTTCACGATTCGCTCGGATATTACGATTTCAAAACCTTCAACTTCGGTCGTATGGCCCTGGCTTTTCCTCTTGGGAAAAAACAAAATGCGGGTGGATGCTTTGGCTTAATGCCTTATACCACCGCAGGCTATGATATCAATCGTAAGTTTACCAGCCCCGCCCCGCACACCGATTACAATATTGGCAATGGTGGCGTGAATAAATTATTCTTAGGCGGCGCCTATAGCTTCAATAAAAACTTGTCGTTGGGAGCCAATGTAAATTATATGTTTGGCGATTTAAACAGTATACAAGTGGTTTCATTCGATACCGCTTCTATCAATAATTATTTCCTCGAAAACAAAACCATTCTGCGCGGATTGAATTTCGATTTGGGTATGCAATACAAGCACTATCATCAAATGATTAAGGATTCGGCAAAATATCGCCTCGACGATTCGGTGTACGTGAATATCAAAAAGAGTAAGTCGGGAAAGGATTCATTAGTGCATATCAAACGCTATGGACGCCGCTCCGAGCACGATACTGTAAATATCATTTTTAGCTGGGGCGTAACTTATTCTACCGCTTCCAATTACAATGCTTCGCGAGATGTGTTTGGTGCTACTTTTAAAGATTATTATTTACCATTCAAACAAGGCAATATCATTGTAAAAGATACCGTGCGTTATGCCATTGGCGAATCGGGCAAAGTATTTGTTCCGGGAAGCCTCGGAATTGGATTTGCCATCTCCAACGAACACAAATCAGATAAACGTAATAATTTCTTAATAGGGGCCGATTTCAATTATAGCAACTGGACTTCTTATCGAAATTTTGGAAACTCCGATTCCTTGCATCAAAGCTATTCTATCAAGTTAGGAGGGTATTATAAACCACTGAAAAGCTATCGCACCGATTATTTCAATGAGGTAGAATACCGTGCAGGCGTGCATTATACACAAACACCTATTGTTGTGCGTGGTACTCAGGTAAACGAATATGGTGTATCCATTGGTTTTGGATTACCGTTGAAATTCAAACAAAGAACATCGGGGGTCTTGAACCTTGGCTTTGAAGCCGGAAAAATGGGCACCCTCGAAAACAACTTAACAACCGATACCTATTATCGACTTTCGCTTGGAATGAACTTAATTTCAAATGAATGGTTCCGTCATTTCAAATATGAATAAGCTCTGGGTTTGTTTATTTTGCTTTGCTTTTTTAGTCTCTTGTAATGACGATGAAGAAGCAAAGAAAATAGTGCAGAAACCCTCCTTTGCCACCGAAACAGGCGAAGGAATCACGCTTACCTATACCGACTCGGGACAGGTGAAAGCCAGACTCAAATCGCCATTAATGCAACATTTCAGTATGTCGGCCAAGCCGTATACCCTCATGCCCAAAGGGGTGGAAGGGACATTTTACGATGCCAATAAAAATGCCGCCAGCTTTGCCTATGCCGATATTGGAATTTATTATGAGAAGGAAAAATATTTGGTGATGAAACAAAATGTTCGCCTCATCAATGTAAAAGGCGATACTTTAAGTACCGAATATCTCGTTTGGGATGAGGTGAAGGAAAAAATCTATACCGATAAATTTGTGAAAATTACCACCCCCAATCAATTGATTTATGGAGATGGACTGGTAAGTAATCAGAATTTTACCGAATATCGAATCACGAATGTGAAGGGGAATATCAACCTTAAAAAGAATCCTTGATGCAAAAATTTAAGAAATGGAGTTGGGTAATTATCACCCTCTTGAGTGCCGCCAATATCATCTATATCAGCCTGATGGAAGGTTTTATAGAAGGTAAAGTTTGGCCGTTTCTTGTTACATTGGCTTTGGGATTGTACTTTTGTTACAAGAATTTTAAAAAATAGAAGCTGAAACCAACACAATAATAATATTATTCCGTGCCTGAGCCCGTCGTCATTCTAATTACCTTATTAAGTACCGCATTTTTTTCGGGTATTGAAATCGCGTTCGTTTCAGCCAATAAGTTGCGTATTGAATTGCGCAATAAACAAGGTCATTTTACTGCTAAAATTTTATCAGGGTTTGTAAAAGAACCCGCTCGTTTTATAAGTACCACGCTTTTGGGAAATGCCATCTCATTAGTAGTGTATGGTATCTTCATGGAGATCATACTCAAACCCCATATTCATTCTGTTATTCCCGAGGGAGAGCATGAGTTTGCCGAGATTTTAATTTCATCACTCATTTCAACCATCATCGTTTTGGTTACTGCTGAGTTCATACCGAAAGTACTCTTTCGTATCAATCCCGATTTGATGCTGGAGATTTTTGCAGTGCCTTTCCTGGTCATCTACTATTTATTTTCACCAGTTGTGAATTTCGTGGTATGGCTTTCTAAATGGATGATACGGGTCTTTTTCAATTCAACGGTAAGTGAAAATGTGCCCATCTTTAGTAAAATCGATTTAGATCATTATGTAAGTCAAAGTGCCAATATGGATTTGGAAGAAGATGCCGATGTAGATACAGAAATCTTTAAAAACGCCCTCGATTTTGGAAGCGTGAAACTTCGCAATTGCTTAGTGCCACGTACCGAATTGGTGGCCATTGAAATCAATGCATCCATCGAAGAATTGCATACCCTCTTTATGGAATCGCGACATTCTAAAATATTAATTTATCGCGACAATATCGATAATATCATTGGCTATGTGCATCAGGTAGAGATGTTTAATGGTCCGAAGAGCATTCAATCTATTTTGCTTCCCATTCATATCACCCATGAAACCGTGAGTGCACAGCAGCTCCTCACCGAGTTAAACAAGCAGCGCAAGAGTGTGGCCCTGGTGGTGGATGAGTTTGGTGGTACTGCAGGGATTGTAACGGTAGAAGATATCATTGAAAATATTTTCGGAGATATCGATGATGAGCACGATACCGAAGATTTACGCGAACAACAAATTAATGAGCACGAATTTATTTTCTCTGCTCGCCTTGAAATAAAATACTTGAACGATAATTATGAATTCGATTTGCCAGAAGGCGAATACGATACCTTAGGCGGATTTATTATTTCTCATCACGAAGATATTCCCGCGGTGAATGAGGTAATCAAAATTGAACCTTTTGAGTTTCATATTTTGAGCATGCAAAAAACGCGAAT
>CAIVZR010000041.1 GCA_903910445.1 uncultured Bacteroidota bacterium | reverse complement strand
TGGCATTCTGGAACTCAATTTAAATTGGAAGCCAGCACCAATCCAGACTTCCCCAATAATTCAATTCGAAATATTGGTAGTTTTACTGATACTGTGAATGCCAACGACAGCATTTTTTATACTAATCTCAAAATCCCCAATATGGGGGGTGGTCTTTTTTATTTGAGGATTCGTAGTCTTGGTCCCGACCGTACTAGCAATTTAGCCGACACCACAATTTATATTTATAACTTACCTGCCGCCAATGCGGGTGTTGATATTTTACTATGTAATGGTGATACTGCTATTCTTAATGGGAATAATTATAATAATTCATTCTACTGGACAAGTAGCATTCAGAATGCAATCAGCGATTCACTCTCCATCAATACGAAACTGTTTACTACCGATAGCGCCTACGCTGTATTACATACCCGCAACAACCCGGGTTGCGAAAACACCGATACCGTTTATATTCATGTGATTCCTAAAATCAATTTGAAATATACCATTGATTCTCTTTATCCAAAATGCGTGAATGCAAATCTTAAAATTTCTATCAGCACTTCGTATAATGATAGCATCATCGTGAATTTTGGTGATGGATTAGATACCGTGCTTAAAGGGAATAATCAACTGCTATTTCATCACTACACATCTCTTGGCTCAAAAAATATTTCCATCAAAGCGATTGCAAACAAATGCTTCGACAGCACTGGATTTACGCACATTACTCGTGCTCCATTTCAATTTGCGGCCTCCAACGATACCACCCTTTGCAAAGGTGCCCTGCTTTCCTTGTGGGCCCTCGCCAGTGGCGGTGATAGTGTGTTCACCTATATCTTAAAATACAGCACCACCACCCTAAGTAATGCCTCTGGTTCGTTTTTGGTTTCGCCTCCTGTTACCACAGTGTACCGCATTGGTAGCATCAATGCCTGTGCTTTGGATACCCTCTGGAAAAATATTACCGTAACCGTAAGAAAGCCAATTAATATAACTCTCAATACCATCGATACCGTGGTATGCAATGGTGCTCCGTTTGTTATTAAAGCCAGTGCCTTGGGTGGCACGGGAGTGTTTACCTATCTCTTGAAGAAAAATAGCATCACCCTACAATCCAATACCAGCGGTAGTTTCGTTGTGAATGTGACAGCCGACGAAACCTATACCGTGCTCGTTACCGATTTCTGCACGCCCGTGAACGATAGCAGCACCGTGCATTTGAAGCCCTTCCCCATCTTACAATTTACGCAGCCTCTCCCCGATTTATATTTCTGTGCCTCCGATACCAAGGTGCTTCACGCCCTCACCAGCGCTGGTGCTCCAGCCCGAACCTACCAATGGATGGATGCCAGTGGTACGCTGCTCTCTTTTGTCGATTCCTTGGTTTTAACTCCGAGTACTTCTTTTGTTTTGGTGCTTAAGGTAAGTGATGCTTGCACCACCATCATCGATACGGCCAGTGTATTCGTGATGCCCGAGCCCAACGGCACGCTGCTCTCCAGCGATATGCAAAGTGGTTGCGCGCCATTAAAAGTGAACTTCGAAACGGCGAATATGTTGTACTCCAATAATCAAGCCTATGAAGCCCTTTGGGACTTTGGTGATGGTAATACTTTGGTGCAAAATTTTAATTCAAGCAGCATCAGTTTGAAAGCCAAACATACCTATATCAATCCGGGGGTTTACCCAGTGCGGGTACAAGTGAAATTTAAAAATGCGGGTGCGTATTGTTTTTCATTTGTTACCAGTATTGAAGCCTTGAGTGTTCCGCAAATTGCTTTGCAAATAGCTCCTGCTAAAATCACGCTCCCCAAAACAGAATGCACGGCCACCATCACTTCCACTCAAGCAGACAGCATCGTCATCGAATGGGATGATGGATTTAGTGATAACTTCAATACCAGTCTGACCAGCTTCACACAAACGCATCAATACTTCGATACGGGGCACTACGTAGTGAAAGCAATTGCTTATCACAAAAATAGTTGCTATACCGAAACGCGTGCCAAGGTGTTTCATGCCGATACTTTCCTGTGTTATATACCCAATATCTTCACACCCAACAGAGACAATCTGAATGAAGTATTTAAACCCGTGGTTAGCTATTGCAAAAAGTATGAGCTCACCATTTACAATCGATGGGGAGAACTCGTTTTCGAAAACACCTATATCGCAGGACAATCAACAATAACAGGATGGGATGGTGGCAACTATCCATCAGAAACCTATCTCTATCAAATCATCGCACGCGATGGCGATAATAACAGGCATACGTTTAGTGGGAAGGTGATGCTGGTGAGGTGAGGG
>CAIVZR010000040.1 GCA_903910445.1 uncultured Bacteroidota bacterium | reverse complement strand
GGATATTGCGCCCAGTTTGCTAAATTAGGTATATCTGAGGCATACGCTAATTGATTGCCATTAAATTCTATTGTTGTATTTGTATCGGGAGATGTCGGGCGGACTCTTAACGCCGCGTTGGTATTATTAAAATGTATAGTACTATTTACTGTAGAATATTTACTCCAATCTCCTGGATTGCCATAATAAGCACTACCACCATTATATTGTGTAGCATTCTGAAACGCCATTTATTTAGATAAAGAAAATTATTTTAATATTTAATACACATAGTTACACCTAAATTATAAGGAAGAGAATACATGGTGCGTGGAGCAGCAACACCTATTGCTGGTAACCCACCATAAGCAGGAGCAGTATAAGCAAAAATGGTATTATTAACACCTGTTTGAGAACCTTGAATTGGATTAGCACTACCAAATGTAGTTGTGCCTCCACCACCTCCAGCTGATTGAGGATGTGTATGAGCGCCTACTTGTGAAGCATCTTGCCATATAGACATTGTGCCTACACCTATACTCTGTGGATTTTCGTCGCCTAATTTTGGGTAATTTTGCCCAACAGTCATTGAAGGGTTAGGGAAGAATGAGACTGAGGTACCTGGCATAATAACAAATGGGTTAACAGCTGTTACATCGCCCAAAAGCATAACTAAGAAACCTCTATTGGGTCCTGTTAATCTACCATCGCTACCTACTACATATTGAACTATATATGATGAGGCGGTAATATCGGATTGCTGACACAACATACCCTGGGTTACTGGTCTATTTGAGGAAGAAAAGAATAAACCAGTTGAAGTTGTGCCAAAAGGATTACTTACACCAGTAACCAAACCTTGAAATACGGCACTTGCTGTATATGCAGCAACTTGTCCTGAATTAGGCCCACTATAAGCAGATAAAGCCCCCATCATTGTTTTACCTAAACAATCAGGAATAGCAAAATTTAAAGTATCCTCTCCATAAGTATTACCTATAACTGAATATAACGCTGGATATGCTGATTTTGCGTAACTGGCTCCATCACATCTTAAATAACCTACTGGTGGATTCCATGCTGCAAAATTGATAATCGTGCCTACTGGATTACCAAAAGAAGTTAAAGAAACATTATTAAGTGTTGATACATTTGTAATTTGGGTCATTGAGGCTTGAACTGTTGAAGCTAGACGAAATTCTGATACACCAGAGCCTGTATTGTTTTCTAAGAAGCCCCCCATCCATTTTGGAGCAAGAGGCGCACCATTATTTGATGTATAGAACTGTATGCCACCTGTTTGCGGGCCACCAGATACATTGACAATTTCTAAGGATTCAAAGGCTGTAACTGGAGGAGCATCAGGATTAGAATAATTATTACGTAATGTATTATAAACTAATTGGCCCTGATAATTATTGTAGCCTGATTGATAATTACCTTGTGAGGAGCCATTCTGATTTGTAATAGTATCTTTAGCAGTGGCACTGTAATTAGATTTAATAGTTGAAGTTGTAGTAACAATTGTTGAAACTTCTGGCCCATACATTTTAAGAGGAACTTCGGTTGTACCATCTGTATTTATAAGTAAACCTATTACAGCTGGGCTACTGGCCTTTAAGGCTAAACTACCGTCAGCTTGTATAGAACCATTGCCACCAGAATCAGCCATCATGGTAATAGACTTATTTGATGTTGTAGCAGTGAAAGTAGCCTGGCCAGCCAGAAAAGACATAGATGCTTGAGGGGCTAATCCTGTGGGTTGTTGAATTAGAATAGCACTGTTAGTAATGACTGCTGAATTACCAGGATATATTATCTCATCAGGATTTCTAATTACAACACCTGACTTTTTATCAATTAATGGATTACTACTTGATATATTACTAAATAAATCTAATTCTATAGTTTGGTCGACACCTTGGCCTGTTTGTTTTATAGCAGAATTAGGAAATGGAATAGAACTATAATTTATAGTTAAAGCATTTACATCACCTGGATTAGTGATAGAACCTACAGCGAATGTACCAAATACCTCAGTTAATGATGATGTCATAACAAGAGTTTCATTACCATTAATACCTATATAAAATTGTGGCCCAGTTTGGCCAGCTTGCCCTCTAGTACCATTAGGATTCATCGCTAAGCCAATTATTGGTCCAGTTATTGTAGAACGTTCTGTTAGAGACATACCATAAGTATCATTCTGTGCTAACATACTATAATATTGTGTAGGGCCAGTAGGGCCTATAGCATCTAAAAATTCAACTGGTGTTGCTAATGCTGTAGGGTGATTAGGATTAATAGGTGCTTGATTAACCACATAGTAACCATTATTACTATTTGAGTAAGTCTGACTCTGAAACGCCATTTAATAATATAAAATATTTTATTCGGGGATTATTACTCAGGAGCCTTAGTACGATAAACACGCCCCTCCAGATTATCAACAACGAAAAAATGATGGTCTTCAGTTGCTTCACGGTAAGCACGTATTTTTTCACTCATTCGCATTTTAGCAGGAAAATAAGAATTTAGATATGCCTTGATTACTTTTTCAGCCTGCTCATCTGAGTTAAGCTTGAATAGACATACGAAATTGATATTTGTACGCCCAGCACTATTTAATAATGTTATAGCCTGAGCGGATATAATACATGAGACATTTGAATTTCTGTAAACACATAATAATTTTAAAATTTCGGGATTGAACTTTACACCATGGACTATATCATCTAATACTGCTAAAAACTCATAATTATTATCAGTATGCTTATTAATCATAGCCATATCTTTAATCACTCGGGGAATGAATTGTCCGGCCTGAATAATATGCTTAGGAGCGCCCTTATAAATATTAGCTTGTGAAGAACCTGTCATCATAACAGAACAATGATTCTTAAAATACATATTTAATAATTTAATGAGACAGTGACTTTTTCCAGCTCTTGTAGAACCTATTAAAGCTATTGAACAACCACCACTTTTTGGTAATTCAAATTTAAATTCTTCATCTTTAAAATTTTCCATTTCTTTAGTAGAAGAAAATAATTCATGGATTTAATAATACAAATGCGTGCTAACCGAGCTAAGATGGGAATGGATGTAGTTAAAGAAACAAAGAAAGAAGTCTTTTCACCACCGCCGTTAGCAATGGACAAGAAACCAAAAACTTTAAACACCCGGCGTAAGGATATTATTGAAGAGACTCCAAAAGTAAAAACCGTTCGGGAATATTTTGAGGATTTAGTTGCCAGATTATCACAAGATTCGGATGATGAAGAAATTTAATGGTATATATTATAATGCCTAGTCTGTGGATTGATGCTCTAAGACAATTTAATTATGGACAGGGCGCATGGTGTATACCTAGAAAAGGGTCTGAGGAATATGCTAAAGTTAGGGCTATTATGGGACATATGAAAGATGCTAAGAATCAGCCTGAGAAAGCCCCTACGCCAAAAGCCCCTACGCCTAAGGCCCCTACGCCTAAAGCACCTACGCCTAAAGCACCTACGCCAAATGCCCCTACGCCAAAGGCCCCTACGCCAAAAGCTGAAACACCAGGTACAAAATTAAAAAAATTTATTGCTAATGCTCCAGAAGATATAGCAGGTTATAATTTTCAACGTAAAAAGGGAGGGCCAGTAATAAAAGGTTTAATACAACAACTTATAGGTGAAGGGCCTTTTCAAAATCATTTAGAAATGATATTTGACACTATTCAAAAACAGAAAAATCCTGGTCAAAAACTAGCAGCTTTATTATATGTATTAAAATGTATTTCTGATGATTTAGATAAAGATGGAGAATTTAATTGTAGTAAAGAAGCTAAAGCAAATGAATTTTTAAGAATAGGTATAAAACATACAAAAGGAGATTCTAATTCTTATATGTTAGCATTAAAAATGATAGCAGTAAAATTTCCCGAAATTATATTTCCACCTAGTGAATTAAGAGATAATAAAGAATATCAAAATTTAAAAGAGGATAAATCTGACGAAGGTAAATTATTAAGATTGAATTATTTATCAGAATATATAAAAACATATAACAATGTTTTTGGAATTGAAATAGAAGCAATACCACATGAAATAAATGAGCATATTACAAAATTATTTGAACAGGAAATACCTGAAATACAATATTTTAGATTAGAGACTCATTTTATTAAGGGAGGAATTCATGGAGCATCAAAAACTACATTTAGAGGTTCATTCAAATATAAAGAAAATTATAGAACTAAAGCTGGAAAAAAAAAAGTAGTAGAACTAATAGCCAAAACAAAAAAAGTAGCAGAAGATACAATAAATGATATTAAAGATAAATTTAAGGCTGGATTTTTATTAAAAATCCGTGAATTATCACAAGTACATAAGGCTGTTAGAAAAGCTGATAATATTGAGAAGAAAAAAGAAGAAGAAGCTAAGGTTGCTAATCTTAGAAAAGAAGTAGGTATTGTAATACCAAATGGGAAAGCAAATAAATTAAGAATTTTACCACCAGCCGCTAGAAATGGATTAATAGCTTTTTTTGCTAGACAACCAAATCCAGAAAGAGAAGCTGATAATCTATTAAGAAAAAAACCAGAATATGGCATAAGAGGATTTTATTTATGGAGAATGAAGAGTGGTAAAATAGCAGCAGAAGAAGCCTAAAAAAGAAACTAATAATAACTAATATGCGTCTATTACCGTTTTTTACACGGGAAGCTAATATACTAATTAAAATATACCCTAGAAGGGTCATATTTGAATTACCAAAAATAGACAACATTATTGCGTCAAAACTCAAAGTAATGGAAATTAACGGGTCTATATATGTGCTAGGCCATTTAGAAT
>CAIVZR010000039.1 GCA_903910445.1 uncultured Bacteroidota bacterium | reverse complement strand
TATATCGCAGGACAATCAACAATAACAGGATGGGATGGTGGCAACTATCCATCAGAAACCTATCTCTATCAAATCATCGCACGCGATGGCGATAATAACAGGCATACGTTTAGTGGGAAGGTGATGCTGGTGAGGTGAGGGCGCGGGGCGCGCGTGAATCGTAAATAGTGAATCGTAAAACGTGAATACAAGGGAGTGGAGAATGGAAGATTTTTTTATAAGCTACGCCACATTTTCTTTTCCCAGCTATACTTTAAAGTGGAAGGTAATGCCGACCAGAAGTAGGAATTGATTTCGGTGGCGAAGCTGGGTTGCATATAGCAATTCACCGTGCAGCCTTCACATCCTGCATGCTTACCCTCTAAAGCGATTTGTGCCTTCACTTCTTTGGAGTTACGCAATTCCAGTAAATTATTTTCAATGGGTAACTGTTCCAGTCCTAAGTGATAACAAGGCATAATCATTTTGTTCTCGGGAGAAATGACTACCGTGGTGCTCATGGCCTTACATACAGGATGGGCAATATGATTGCCTCCTGCTTCTCTCAATTTCATAAAACCTTTATTCAGATACACGTGTTTTTTTCGTCCCCATTTTTTTAGTTTGTCAATTGCCTCCTTGTTTAATTCCTTCCCCACTTCCTGGTATTCGAACATCGGATTCAAAATCAAAATCAAATTATTAGGGCGTGTTATCTCATCATACACTTGTTGAATTTGGTGGAGGTTGCCTTCGTGAACGGTAAATAAAATATCGGGGCGTTCACCCAGCGACTTGGCAATTTGAATGCTATTCATCACCGCATCAAAACAGTTCACACCCCTGCTTTGATCATGCTCTTCGGCAATGGGGCTATCCAAACTAAAATGAAGCATATCTACCTTGCCACGCAATTTCTCGGCGTATTTTGGATAAAGCAGGGCATTCGTAGTGAGGGTTGTGATGAATCGTTGCTTCTTAGCCAACTCAAAGAAGGTGGCAATCTCGCGATGAAGGAGGGGCTCTCCGCCAGTGAAATCAATGACTTTGACGCCCATCTTTTTTAGGTCGCGCAAATTCTCCGTTACATTTTCTAAAGTGATATAGGGTGAAGGGCGTTCCCAAATTTCACAGAAGCTGCACTTCGCATTGCAACGATAGGTTACATAATAATTGCAGAGTACAGGATGATGAAAGAGTTTCAAGCAAACAAATTTAGCAATACAATCTCAAAAGGACAGCGCGCCGATTAGCGCAATACCTTGATGGCCATTTTCACGTCGCGTAACGGACGATCGTTGAGGTACTGAACAGTTGGGCTGTTACATATACTATCAATAACATTCAAACCCTCTATTACTTCCCCGTAAACAGTATAGTTGCCATCAAGCTGAGGAATACCACCAACGGTAGTGTATGCTTTGGTTTGCGCATCAGTAAATGTAATATTTCTGCTGGTAGCAAAGGCGCGCAATTCGGTAGGTGTAAATACTCTTCCCTGAGAAATATAAAATTGGGTACCACTTGATGCCTTGGCAGGATTATTATCGCGTGCTGCACAGATGGTTCCTTTCTTATGATATAAGGTTGGCATAATTTCAGCAGGTACGGTATAGGTACTATCGCAATTGCCCAAAGCCACTCCCGACGGTGCATTGCGGGTATCGCAACTTCCTCCCTGCATCATGAATCCTTGAATCACACGGAAGAACATGGTGCTATCATAATAATGTTTCTTCGCCAATGCCATCATATTATCGCGGTGCTTGGGCGTTTCATTGTATAATTTCACTACCATATTACCATAGTTGGTACTTATTTGAATATAATGCAATGGCTGTCCCAGCTCATCTTTGGTGGGGTATTTAAACGATTTACATCCAAATAAAAAGAGGGCGATGGCGCTAATAACGAGTAATGACTTTTTCATTCTGTGTGTTGAAATTGAAAATTAATTAAAATGTTTTTGATATAATTCGAAAGCGAGTTTGCTGCGTTCGGGTAAATAATTTAACATGGCTTCTGGGGTGGATGGCAACTCTGTAACGAGTTTCAGGTTGTTCTCATATCCAATATATTCCATCTTCATATCGCGCACCAAATCGTGCACATTACGATCCTGAAATACACTTGCCTCATGATAGAGCACCTTGGCACCCTTGGCCTCAATATAATATGCGGCCCAAATATCATCCATGCGACCGATATGAGGGAAGAGGAAATAATCCTTTAACCACTTGGCATTGAGAAATGTATTTTGAGAATTGAAGGGCGATAATTTGTTTGCAGCCAATGGGAAATATTCTTTCCCAAAATTACAATCGGGGCGATGCTCCATGCGACAGATGGCATCGATATCCGGATCTCCGTTCCAAAAATCGGCTTGCACATCGGGGATGATGGTTTGCTTAGAAACCTTACTGTAATTGCGTTCTGGAATTAATTGCAAAGGATACCCACGATGCCAGATGGCAGGATGGTTGGTGGCTCCCACCGGGTCGAATGCCACCAAATCAGTATCATAATAATTTACTTCTGTGGGCTTTCCAATGGTTAAATTTTGAGCCCAGTTATCGTAGGGAATATTATCATCATCTACCACTGCCACAATATCGGCGCCCATATCGTGTGCCCATAATAAGGCAAGGTTGCGTCGTTGAATACAGTTCCAGCCTATGGCATCACTTAAAGGTTTATCGTATGCCTCCTGCATCTCAGGGGTTACGTAAATGCCACGGTTGAGTTGGGCTGCATAATCTTTAGGTGTTTTCAAATCACCAATAACTACCAATTCCCAGTCTTCCATGGCTTCAAACTTTCGGATGGCTTTGGTTGGTGCGTTGATGGTGGTAGTACAAATAACCTTTTTCATTGTTGTGAATTATCGTGATGCTATTTTTTTAAGATATCTTCTTTCTTTAAGAATAATACTTTGAGTCCTATGCGAAAATAAATGAAATTATTGAAGAATGGATTTTGTGAAACCCCTTCCTTTCGGGCTTCCCAGCGGCATGGAATTTCGATGGCCTTCACCCCAAGTTTCAATGGCTTCAAAATAGTTTCTAATAAAAATGGATGCTTGAGTTCTTCCCAGTGAATTTTTTGTACTAATGCCGTTGGAAAAATTCTGTATCCATAGGTCATATCGCTCAAGTGCGTGCGATAAAGCAAGGAGAAGAATTTTTGGAATACCGCATTCAGCAAATATTTTAATGGATTGTAACCATCGAATCCGCCCCCACCTTTCCAGCGGGTGGCAGTAATAATAATCTCGGGCTGCTCCTTGCTGAGTGCGATGAACTCCTTCACCAAATTGGGATCGGTTTCGAGGTCGCTGCTCATCATCACCGTATGTGTACCTCGGGCAATTTCAAATGATTCGCGAATGGCACCTCCCAAAAATTTTAAGGTTTGCCTGTGCACCACCACCTTTGATCCATACTGTTGCTGCAATTTCTCAATCACTGCAAAACTCTCCGGCGTAGTTTTGGCGCTGCTTACCACAATGATATATTCCAATATCGAGTCACCATTTTGCGATTCCACGGCAGCAATGGTTTGCTCCAACGAAAAGGTTTCATTGATGACTGGTACGATACAACTTACGCTATGGGTGCTCATTTTAAAAGGGCTGCAAAATAGGCATTTTATAATTTCTATGCTATTGTAAATTACACTTTATAATTATAGATTTGTTGCAAAAACATCCCATCTATGGCCAGCAAAAAGAAACAATCAGCACCCGAGAAGAAACAACCCCAGCCGAGTGCAGGAGGGAAGGTAATGAGTGTATACAATTTCATGGAGGAGTTCTTGCAAGCCAGATCCAATACTCTTTTTTATATCCTCCTGGGCATTTCAATCATCTCCGGACTGGTGCTCTTCGATATGCGACTATCTATTGGGGGTGACGATGCCACGTATATTCAAAGGGCCCACGATTTTTTGAAGAAGGGGATTTTCCCATTCGAACAAGGACCATTGTATCCATTAACACTGAGCATCTTTGTAAAATTATTTGGAATTAACCTGTTTGTTTTAAAGTTTGTTTCCTGCCTCTTTCTTAACCTGGCTTTCTTTTTTACCTATAAGGCATTGAAAGGACGTATTCCATATTTGCTCCTTTTCTTACTCTTGTCGTTCATGGCGTTGAATGCCTTCTATCAATACTTTGCGAGTGTAACCTATACCGAGGCTTTCTTCCTGCTCATGCAATCGGTTGCCATTTTGTTTAGCCTGAAACTCATCGACCTCAGCAATACGCAAAAGTTAAATTATAAAACCGACTGGAAGCTCGTGCTGTTGGTGGGACTATTTTACTTGCTGATATCGCTCACCAAAACGGTGGCTATTATTTGTGTTTTTCCCTTATTTGCTTATTTCATGTTGCAAAAAAAATGGGACTATGTTATCGGAAGTTTTGCAGCATTTGCTGGTCTTAAAATTTTATATGAACTCACGGTGCGTTCTATTTATGGAGCGCCCGATGTGGGCCAGTTTCAGTCGATGTTTTTGGTGGATTTATACAAGCCCCAATTGGGATACGAAACGGCAGGAGGAATGATTACCCGTTTCTTCGATAATGCAAATACGTATTTGTCGGCACGCTTTTTTAGTATCATTTATCTACGATCATTTCAGGAAAATTTTATTGCTGTAATTCCATCATTAGCTTATTTCTTACTGGTATTAATTGCTGTTTTTACTTATATAGCATATCGCCATAATAAGGTGGTATTCTTCATTAGCCTTTATATTTTATCGTTGATTGGAGCTGTGTTTTTTGGTATTCAATCAAAGAACACCCAATGGCGCCTCATCATCATCATAGTTCCTTATTTGATTTTATTATTCATGTTTGGTTTTTACCAGCTAACACGTAAGGAAGTGGTGCTTCAGGTTTTGTTCATTGGCTTTTTTGGTTTCATCATCGTATCCAGCTTGTATAATACAGCGGTTAAGTCGTCCACCAATTTCCCCATCTTGAAAGAGAACATGAAAGGCAACCGCTATGCGGGTTTCACGCCCGACTGGGTAAATTATTTACGTGCAAGTGAATGGTGTGGAGATAGTATTCCTGAAGGAGAAGGAATCATTGCCCGCAAACATTCGATGAGTTTTATTTATGGAAATGGTCGCGAGTTTACTCCCATTTATCAGGTGCCTGCATATACCAAGGACAGTATTATTACGCCCGATTCCATGGTAAGTTTTGTGCAACAATATCATTGTAAATATGTAATTTTGGCTCAGCTTCGGGCGAATCCCTTAAAGAAGGATCCGAACCAAATTGTGAATACCATCAATGTAATTATGGGTCGTATTCATGATAAGTACCCGGAGAAATTTAAGCTTGTACACTCGGAGGGGAAGGATGAGATGGCAGAAGTGTATGAGATGTTGTTTTAGAAAATGTATTCGATAAAAACTTATATTTTTTGTTTTCTATTTTGTTGTTTTCAGGGGGTACTCTGTGCGCAAGGCACTACCCAAACTACCGACGACAGCAATAATTCAGCCTCAGGCAATGCCTCCATCTCCGATTATGCGGAGCTTTTGGAGCATTATCAGAGCCATCCACTCAATATTAATACTGCAGACCGTGGAGCATTCGATGAGATGCATTTATTAACCCCTGTTCAAATTCAGGCACTCCTCTTGCATCGTTTGCGATATGGCAATTATTTATCGTGCTATGAATTGCAGAGCGTTCCAGGATTTGATTTGGAAACGATTCGAAAAATTTTACCCTTTATCACTGTTGGTGAAACCACCACACTCAACAAAACTACGATGAAGAAACTGCTCAAGGGAGCCGACCAAATGGTGATTCTTTTCTACGAACAACCATTTCAAAAGCCACAAGGGTTGAAGAATGCAACAGACAGCAATACGTTAAATGATTATCTGGGTGGAAATTTCAAAACCAATATCCGTTACCGATGTACTCGTGGAAGTCGCATGAGTATTGGCTTTAATGCCGATAAAGATATGGGCGAGCCCTTGTCATTTAAACAAAAGCAAAAAGGATTCGACTTCTACTCTGCTCATTTTTTTGTGAAGGATATGGGATTCATAAAACAACTCGCCTTGGGTGATTATAATTTGAGTATAGGCCAAGGCCTCGGTGTTGGTAGCGGATTTGTGCTGAACAAAAGTATTGAGGTATTGCAAGTACATCGCTATGCCGCTGGATTGATGCCCTATCGCTCGATGAATGAATTTGGATTTTTCAGAGGAGGGGCCATTACTTTAGGGAGTGATAAATTATCCGCAACATGCTATGTGTCTTATAAAAAAATGGATGGAAATACGGTGATGACGGATACGGTACTTTTTGAAAAGGACCGATTCTATAATCTCATTCAAACTGGCTATCACCGCACGGTGAAGGAACTGGCATTGAAGAATACGACCACACAAAAAATTGGAGGTGTTTATGTTCAAACCCAGCTTAAAAAATTCCATGCAGGCATTGGGTGGGTATCACAACAAACAACAGCACTCAATCATTTGGTGCATTTGGACCTTACCTATTCTAGGCAAAATTATTCCCTCTTTGCTGAAGCTGCCGAACAATTAGGGGGAGGAAAGGCATTGGTGGCGGGCATGATGGCATCACTGAATAAAGATTTAGATATTGCTATCATCTACAGAAACTATGAGGCAACCTTTCAAAATAATTTGAGCAATGCCTTTAGCAATGGTTCCTCTCCTACCAATGAAAATGGATTGTATTTGGGTACTACCCTCAAGCTACCCAATGGATTTCGGGTTTTGGGCTATGCCGATTTTTTCAATTCTCCCATGCCAAAATATCGCACCAATGGACCTTCTCATGGCCGCGATTATGCCAGTGCCATACAGTATCAGCCATCGAAAGCGATGAAGTTAGAATTAAGATACCGTAGTATTTCAAATGAAGCCAACGAGCCCGCTTCCACTGGAGAAACAATAGGCTACCTACAAACCGCCATGCATCAAACGTTGAGGGTGCAACTCGATTATCTATTTTCCAAACAACTCATATTCCGCACCCGGGTGGAGCAAAATAGGGCAAGCACCGATTTGTCATTTCCTCAATCGGGCAGTTTGATTTCTCAAGATATTCATTTTAATTCGCTGGCAGGGCGTTGGGGCTTCGACCTTCGATATTGTTTATTTAAATCGGAGGATGCAAGCACCAGAATGTATACCTTTGAAAATGACGTTCCATATACATTTAGTATGGCCCAGTTAAATGGAAATGGTTCTCGGTTTTACTTCATGATGAATTATAAACTTAGTAGAAAATGTGAGATATGGATACGATATTCGAATAGTTTTTCTCCCGATGAAACCACCCTTGGCAGTGGATTAGACAAAATTGAAGGCAATAAAAAAGAAAGTGTTAAAGTGTTATTGAAAATTAAATTTTAAACGATGAAACTGAAGTTCGCAGAGAACATAGCATTTTATGAAACGGGTGATGGGTCGAATACCCTCATCAATAAAACTACCAACGAAACCTACCATTCCAAACATGGGGCGGTGCAGGAGTCGTTACATGTATTTATAAAAACGGGACTGGAATTTATTTTAAGCACGGGGCATCGCCCACTAAAAATTTTGGAAGTAGGATTTGGAACAGGGCTAAATGCCATGCTCACTGCCGATTACAACTGTATTGAGCCCTTCATTTATCATACCCTCGAACCATTTTTAGTGCCTTTGGATATCATAAAAAATACCAACTACACACGATATTTAAAGCAAAAGCATTTAAAGGATTATTTGGTTGATCAATATAAAAAACAAACGGAGCAGGAACTTAACCCGATGACTTTATACTTGGGCAATTGTGAATTGAAAGTATTTAATACAAGTCTCGAAGAATTCCAGTCGGATTTAAAATACGATCTGATTTTTTATGATGCGTTCTCACGCCATAGTCAACAAGAAATGTGGGAAGGCGAAACGATTGCCAAGGTGGTATCGCTCATGGCACCAGGAGGTGTATTTGTAACCTATAGTGTAACTGGCAATTTGAAACGTGCCATGCGCGACCTCGGACTGGAAGTAGAACGTATGGCAGGTGCACCAGGCAAAAGAGAAATGCTGCGTGCCATCAAACCCAAAATATGATTTTTCGATTTAAAGAATTTGAAGTTCGGCATCGCGATAGTTTATTAAAAGTAAATACCGATGCGGTATTGCTGGGTGCCATTGCGATGCATGATGCCAGCACAAATTCTATTTTGGATATTGGAACAGGGTGCGGAGTCATTGCCTTGATGCTGGCGCAGAAATTCCCCAAGGCCATCATTCATGGCTTAGAACCCGATGAAGCAAGCTGTAATGAAGCGGCATTCAATTTTGAAAATTCGCCCTTTGCTTCCCGAATGAAAACTTTTCATGAACCACTTCAGAATTTTCACCCTGATAGGCAGTATGATTTGATTGTAAGTAACCCTCCCTATTTTGAAGTGCCCGAATTCGAGAAAGGGAATAACACACAAAATATTTCGGAGAGAAGGAAAAAACTTGCCACTCAGTTCACACTTAATTTTGATGAACTGGCACAACATGCATCCCGATTATTGGAAACTGATGGAGCATTTTTTGTAATTATTCCAGCGAATGCCAGTGAAAAGTTTGAAGCAATATGTACTTCGAATGGATTGCATAAGTTTCATCCTACCCGCATTCAAAGCAAGGCCAGTAGTGCGTTTCAAAGGGTCGTGCTGGGATTTGGAAAAAAGAAGATACCTGAAACCGAATCTATCCTCATCATTTATAATGAAGATGGGACACGTCATCCCGAATATATTTCTATCACAAAAGATTTCTATTTATGATTTTATTCCTTGAATAAAATACATATCTATTTCTCCTTTATTCTTCGCTGAAATTTTTCCACGATAAGAGCAATTGTACTTGTCTTTAATTAAATCGTAGGTCGATTGAGAAACATTAATCAGATTGGTTTCTCCATTCTCTTGCATACGTGCTGCCGTATTCACCGTATCGCCCCAAATATCGTAGGCGAATTTCTTAATGCCTACAACGCCCGCTACCACTGGGCCAGTATGAATTCCGATTCGGATATCAAAAAGCACTTTGTCCTTTCTTTTAATTTTATATGCATCTATCACATCTAAAAACTTTTGTGCTACTTCCACTGCAATGAAGGCATTGGAATTATTCGCAACCGGAATTCCTGAAGCGCAGATATAGGCATCGCCTACTGTTTTAATTTTTTCAATATCGAAATCCTTAATAATCATATCGAAGGCTTCGAAATAATCTTCCAATGCTTCCACTAAAACTTCCGGAGTAAGCGTTGCACTTATTTTACTAAAATCTTTGAAGTCGGCAAAAATCACAGATACCTGTTCATAGCTATAGGCGCGGGTTTTACCTGTTTCCTTCAACTCGCGCATGATCTCTTCGGGGAGAATATTCAGCAGTAATTCATCACTTCTTTTTTGCTCTCTTTCAATCACAATTTTCTGTGCATGAATGGCTGCCATGGAGCGCATCAGGGTATCTTCAAAATATTGAATAATCATGAAGAAAGCCATGATTAATCCCAGGGTGCAAATAGAGATAAACATAGGATACACCGACTTGGGTACATCTTTACTCACGGCAATATCATTATAGTTAAGAAAGGAGAAAGAAATTACGATTAATGAAATGAGAATTCCCCAACGCATGGCTTCTCGTTTCGATAATAGCACGATGGCGCCAACTGCAGCCAGGGCAAACCATGGAAGCACCGCCGAATAAATTCCTCCATCAAAAAATACACATAATCCTATTGCCAGTACAATAGATAAAATAAAAATATTGGCGGTTCGGTGATAACCCCATTGTTCTTTTTTGAATAGCAATAATAAAATGATAGAACCTAAGCTTAAGGCACCTAAGATAATCGCTCCCCTGATAACGCTGAGCACAAGGCATGCTGTAGCTGACACGCAGGAGCCAATTGCGATGAGTAGCAATCCAAAAATGAGCAAGCCCGCTTTGCGATAATCATCTTCGTTGATGGCACTTTGGGGAGTGAAATGATTCCTTAGTTTACGTAACATGTAAGGTCAAAGTAAATCGTTTTTTTCGAAATAAAAGAAGGAATTTTTTATGGGAGCTATTTGCAATTATGAAGTTGCATTCTGATTCAATTCCATCCAGCGGGTAATATATTTCCCGAGGATATCGAATTCAAGATTTACTTCATCGCCCACTTTGATTAAATGAAAAATCGTGTGCTCATAGGTATAAGGAATGATGGCAACTGAAAATGAATTACGCTGAGAATGAATCACCGTAAGGCTTACGCCGTTGATACAGATGCTTCCTTTTTCTACCGTGATATTATTTTGTGTGGCATCATATTCAAAACTAAAAATCCAGCTTCCATTTTCTTCTGTTCTTTGAATGCATTTCGCTGTTTGATCCACATGTCCTTGAACCATATGCCCATCAAGCCTTTCACCCAGTTTAAGGCAGCGTTCCAAATTTATCTCTGACCCAATTTGAAGAAATTTCATATTGGTTTTTTGAAGTGTTTCATCAATGGCAGTGACCTGATGTTGATTATCATCAACAGCAATTACAGTTAAGCAAACGCCGTTATGAGCCACACTTTGATCTACTTTTAATGAACTGGAAATAGGAGAATTTATTGTAAACGTAATATTGCTTCCCGACTTCTCGATAGCGATGACCTTGCCTAAACTTTCTATGATACCCGTAAACATTTTCTATTCGTTTGATTGCTGATTACGCATTCATTACGCCACCACTAATATCCTTGTAACGCACGCGGTGCGGACCACTGTAACCTTTGCGTTTCTTCAAACTTTCTTCATAGGCACTATAATCACCTTCGAAGAATACCACTTGAGAATCACCTTCAAAGGCAATGATATGCGTAGCTACACGGTCGAGGAACCAGCGATCGTGACTAATAATTACGGCACAACCAGCAAAATTTTCTATGGCTTCTTCCAGTGCACGCAATGTATTTACGTCGATATCATTGGTAGGCTCATCGAGCAAAAGCACGTTACCACCGTCTTTCAAGGTCATGGCCAGATGCAAGCGGTTGCGCTCACCACCGGAGAGTACACCTACTTTTTTCTGTTGATCTTGTCCGCCGAAATTAAACTTTCCGATATATGCTCTCGATACCAATTGCTTGCCACCTACAATCATATTTTCCGTGCCACCGCTGATGGCTTCAAAAATACTTTGCTCTGGGTTTAAGCTATCATGGCTCTGATCTACATAAGAAACTTTTACCGTTTCACCTACCTTGAAAGTACCGCTATCTGGTGCTTCCAAGCCCATAATCATTTTGAAGAGGGTGGTTTTACCAGCACCATTGGGACCGATTACTCCCACGATACCTGCCTTTGGTAAAGTGAAACTGAAATTTTCAAATAAAATTTTATGCCCAAATGCTTTGCTTACCCCATTGGCTTCAATCACCACATCTCCCAAACGAGGACCCGAAGGAATAAACAATTCTAATTTATCTTCTTTCTCTTTCGCCTCTTCACTCATCATTTTATCATATGCTCCCAAACGCGCTTTCGATTTGGCTTGGCGACCTTTCGCTCCTTGGCGTACCCAGTCTAATTCTCGCACCAATGCTTTCTGGCGCTTGCTTTCTTGCTTCTCTTCCTGAGCCAATCGATTGCTCTTTTGCTCCAGCCAGCTACTATAGTTTCCTTCCCAAGGAATACCTTCTCCACGATCCAATTCTAAAATCCAGCCTGCTACATTATCCAAGAAATAACGATCATGCGTTACTGCAATTACAGTTCCAGGGAAATTTTGCAAGAAGGTTTCGAGCCATGCTACACTCTCGGCATCGAGGTGATTCGTAGGCTCATCGAGTAATAAAATATCTGGTTCGCTTAAAAGCAAACGACATAATGCCACACGGCGTTTCTCACCACCACTCAGTACACTACAAAGTTTATCACTCTCAGGGCAGCGAAGTGCATCCATGGCAACTTCCAGGCGGTTATCGAGTTCCCATGCATTGGATGCATCGAGCTCATCTTGCAGGCGGCTTTGGCGATCGAGCAATTTATTCATTTGATCATCATCCATAGGCTCACCCAGTTTCATACATACATCATCAAACTCTTGCAGTTTATCAACCAGTGGCTTCACTCCTTCTTTCACTACTTCCATCACCGTTTTGGTAGGATCGAGTTGTGGCTCCTGACTCAAATGCCCTATTTTATAGTTTCCCTTAAACGCAATTTCACCTTGGTAGTCTTTGTCTTCACCCGCGATAATGCGCAATAGGCTTGACTTTCCACTACCATTCAATCCGAGTACACCAATTTTTGCCCCGTAATAAAAACTAAGGTAAATATTCTTTAAAACTTGCTTTTGAGGTGGGTAGGTTTTACTTACCCCAGCCATCGAGAAAATTATTTGTCTGTCCATATGATAATTGAGACGCGAAGATACAAAAGATAGGCAAGTAGGAATAATATCGAATTGTCTCGATTTGAAACAGACTTCAAAACGAATCGGTTAAACAATCAAACTAAGGCTATTAACGCTTATAGAACAGCCATTTACCTACTTCTTTCCAGCTTGCTTTTTTACCATACATTAAAATTCCGGTGCGGTAAATTCGGGCAGCAACCCATACCGTTCCAATAAATGAAATAATGAGGATGCCCATCGATAGCAATATTTGCCAGTAATTATTGCTCTCCAAAAATGGAATACGCGCCATCATCGCCACGGGGGAGGAGAATGGAATCATGGATATCCAAAATAGTAGTGACCCATTGGGGTCGGTGCTTATGAGCGACTGGGTAAGGATAAATGAGAAAACCAAGGGCAATGAAATAGGCAAAGTAAATTGTTGTAGTTCTGTTTCGCTATCTACTGCCGAGCCTACTGCCGCGAAGAGAGAGGCATAGAAGAGGTATCCAAAAATAAAATAAAAGAAGAAAGCAAATCCCATGATTCCCAAATTGAGAGAAGCCAGCATTTGCAACATTTTAAATTTGCCTCCACCTTGCTGAGCTTGTTCCATCATTTGTTGTGAGGTACCATCGAGGTGCATTTGTGATCCCAATAAATTCGAAACGAAACCCATGGCAACACTCGATAAAATAACCCATAGCGCCATCTGTGTGAGGGCTACGAGGGCAATGCCTAAAATTTTTCCCATCATCAATTCGAAAGGTTTCACCGACGAGATGATTACTTCTACAATACGATTTGTTTTCTCTTCCAATACGCCTCGCATTACTTGTGAACCATAAATAAAGATGAAGAAATAAATAAGAATACTACCTGCGAAACCCAGTCCTGTGGCTGCTCCTGCGCTGCTATCTTTCAGTTCACCATGGCTCCATTTTTTTGCATTTAAGGTTACATCAATGCGTGCATGATCGAGTTGTTGTTTGCTAATATTTAATTGATTCAAATTATTCAGATAAAGCAAATCAGAAATAGTGCGTTCGATATTCCCTTGATCATTCAGGCTCAAAGATTCTTTGGTGAGAATTTCCGCCTTGAATTCTGATGAAGCTGTATCGGGAGCATTTAGAATTAAACAGGCATCAAAGCCATCATCGATAAAATTATAATCGGTGCGGTAGGCTTCCGGTTTATACGTGAATTTTACATGATCGCTGTTTTTTAGATTATTAACGAAGTATCCAGAGTTATCGAAAACACAAATTTGTTTATCACTTTGGGTGTTTTGCTGACTGTAAATGATATAGAAAATAACCCCATAGAATAAGGCAACCAGAATGGGTGTTAAAAAGGTCATTACCAGAAACGAGCGTTTCTTAACGCGAGAAATATATTCCCTTTGCAGAACTAACCGAATACGTTTGAACATGAATCGTTGTTGTTTATCTTTGATGCAAAAATAAGCCTAAACGCATGTCATTTGAAAAAGCTTTTAACACCTTACAAACGAATACCGATCAAATTTGGAAATACTTCGATAAATACGATGGTCAAACATTGAATTTATCGCCTGCCCAAGGCAAATGGAGTGCGTTACAGCAATTGGTACATATCAATAAGGCCGAACGTAGTTTTGTGATTCTTTTATCGAAGGCATTGCGAAGCAACCAGCCATTAAATGGTTCACCCATGAAGACCGTTTTTAGGAGCTTCCTTTTCAAAGCCTATCTCAATTTTGGAGTGAAATTAAAATCACCCAAGGTCATTGAACCTGCCATCGAAAACTTTGAATTAATGGAATTGAAGAAAGACTTTGAGAAAACGCGTCAGCAATTAAAACAGTTATTTGAAAGTGTAACGCCCGAACAGTGGCCCTTATTCTGGGTAAACCATATCTACCTGAAAGAGCTGAGGGTAAAAGATTTGCTGGAGTTTTTAACCTTCCATCAAAATCATCATTTCAAATTGGTGAAACGCTATTTGAGATAAATACTATATCGCATATTTTGCGACGATTGCCTCCGCGGCACGAGCCGAAGCACCACTTGAACCCAAGGCAGCAATCAATTCAACATAATCTTTCAAGATTACATCTCTGCGAGTAGTTAAGATACTTTTCAACTCCTCCCCTAACCGTTTCGCATTCATCTCATTTTGGATTAATTCGGTAACACAAGCACGATCTAAAATTAAATTTACCAAACTGATATACTTGATTTTTACCAGTTGCTTGGCAATGGTATATGATATTGCATTGGCCTTATAACATACTACTTGAGGCACATTGAAGAGGGCTGTTTCAAGGGTAGCGGTACCACTGGTAACTATGGCTGCGGTGGCTTTTTGAAGCAAGGCATACGTATTGTTCTTTACCATCGCAACTTTCATTTCACCCATGATTTCCTGATACAATTCATCAGGTTGCGAAGGTGCTTGTGCAATCACAAATTCATATTCGGGGAATTGTGGAATCACCTCGAGCATCACCGGAAGCATGGCTTTTATTTCTTGTTTCCTGCTGCCCGGCAATAGTGCAATCACAGGCTTCTCAAAATGCAAATTACTTGCAGGGATATGATCCACCGCATCTAATAAAGGATGGCCTACAAATGTTACATCGTAATTCCATTTATCATAGAATGGTTTTTCGAAAGGCAGTATCACCAGCATCAAATCAACACATTGTTTGATTTTATGGATACGGCTTTCTTTCCAGGCCCATACCTGCGGTGAGATATAATATACCACTGGAATCCCTTGTTTCTTGGCCCACTGCGCTATTCTTAAATTAAATCCAGGGTAATCAATTAAAATTAATACATCGGGTTTGTTATCTAAAATATCTTGCTTGCAAAAAAACAAGTTATTCATGATGGTGCGAATATTCATCAGCACTTCTGCAAAACCCATGAATGCTAACTCGCGGTAATGCTTTACTAAAGAGGCTCCGGCGGCTTGCATCGCATCGCCGCCCCAGCAAGTAAATTCTGCATTCGCATCTTTTAATTTTAGTTGCTTGATGAGATTACTCCCATGTAAATCTCCACTAGCCTCACCGGCGATGATATAGTATTTCATAACTTAAAACATTAATCCTTCAGCACAAACAATTTATAATAAAAGAAAACCAGGCCTAATAGAATTGTTATAAGAACCAATCCACGAGAGGTTTTATCTAAGTTGTATTTGGTATAGAAAAGCACAGGTAAGAAGTTGGCGCCTACACAAAGTATTAATAAAAAGGGCGTTGAAATCATGTGATGAATCAATGCTTTGATTGCGAGGGCTAAACCGTAAAAGGCCGTGGGAACAACTAAGCCCACCAGTGCTCCAAACCAATCGTTATCAATTTTTAGCTTGTCCATTTTTGCAATTTTTTTATTTCTTGATGTGCGGTTAAATCGAACTGTACAGGTACTACCGATACATAACCATTCTTCAATGCCCATTCATCCGTATCTTTTCCTTTGTCGAAATTATCAAATTCTCCTTTTAACCAAAAATATTTTCTTCCATTCGGGTCAACTCTCTCATCAAATGCCTCTTTCCATTTGGCGTTCGCTTGTCGGCAAATTTTATAACCTTTAACCTTTTCAATAGGCAACTTAGGAATATTGATATTGAGTAATGTTCCTTTACTCATCCCATGTTTTAGGATGCGTTGAATGGTCCATTGCACCACTTCTCTCGAAAAAGTAAAATCGGCTTCATAACTATAATCGAGCAATGAAAATCCCACAGAAGGAATACCTTCGATGGCGCCTTCCACTGCGGCACTCATGGTACCCGAATAAATTACATTAATGCTGCTATTGCTCCCATGATTGATTCCGCTAAGCAAGATATCCGGCTTGCGATGCATGATTTTATCTACGGCAATTTTCACACAATCAACAGGGGTTCCACTACATTGATACGCGGTATGTTCAGGATAAATTTTCACCTTATCGATACGCAGTGGTTTAGAGATGGTGATGGCGTGTCCCATGCCACTTTGTGGGCTATCGGGACCTACAATTACGAGGTCGCCGTATGGGGCTGCTGCTTCAATTAAATTTTTAATGCCTGGAGCACTGATACCGTCGTCGTTGGTAATAAGAATTAAGGGGCGGGTCGATTTTTTGGTCATGACTACGGCAAAAATACACAAATACAAAAGATAGGGGGAGAATCTTCGTCAGTAATGAAATGAATTACACGGATTAAGGATAGTTAATGATTTGTGCATTCTCTGTTTTGTTAAAGGAAGTACGATTCTCAAATTATCTTATCTTTGCCGCATGAAATTTGGAGTAGTAGTATTTCCCGGTAGCAACTGCGATGAAGATCTTATTCATTGCCTACAACAAACCACACAACAAGAAGTAGTAAGGCTTTGGCATAAAGACCACGATTTACAAGGTTGTGATATGATTTTTTTGCCTGGTGGCTTCAGTTATGGCGATTACCTAAGAAGTGGTGCCATTGCTCGTTTTAGCCCTATCATGCAAAATGTCATTGCCTTTGCCAATAATGGTGGATTTGTAATGGGAATTTGCAACGGGTTCCAAATTTTATGTGAGGCTGGATTACTTCCAGGCGCACTGATTCGTAATACGAATATGAAGTTTACCTGTGATAATGTGTATTTGAAAACCACTTCAGTTAATAGTTTGGTAACGAATTCACTTGATACCAATCAGGCCTTGAAAATCCCAATTGCACATGGGGAAGGAAGATATTATGCTGATGAGGCAACACTCAAGGCATTGAACGATAACGATCAAATCCTATTTAAATATTGCGATGCAGCAGGGAATATCACTCCTGAATCAAACCCTAATGGATCGCTTCAAAATATTGCTGGTGTTACCAATAGTACCCGAAATGTATTTGGAATGATGCCGCACCCTGAGCGCGCTGCGAGCATGGAGGTGTTTAATACCGATGGTTTGGGATTGTTTGAAAGTATTATGAAGTCGGCCAAGGTGCCTGCTTAACGAAACGATTCGAATCCTTTCTTCACCAACATTTCATATTCTCCAATTATTTCATCCATAATTTCCTGAACCGATTTTATGCTATGAATGGTGGCTGATATTTGTCCGATTTCCAATTCACCTGCTTCCATATCCCCTTCAAACATACCGTGTTTGGCGCGGGCATGGCCTAATAGTTTTTTAAGTTCTTCCTCATTGGCACACGCAGCTTCAGCAGCCTTCACTTCTTCATAAAACTTATTTTTTAGCAATCGCACAGGAGCTAATTTTTTCAGCATGAGCTGGGTATCACCATCCTTGGCGTGAATAATCGCTTGTTTAAAATTATCGTGAGCACTCGATTCGATGCTTGCTGCAAAACGACTGCCTACCTGAACACCTTGTGCGCCCAGTGACATCGCTGCTAACATGGCGGCCCCTGAGCCAATGCCACCTGCTGCAATGATGGGTACAGCAATTTTTTCACGAAGCAAGGGTATCAAGCAAAGGGTGGTGGTTTCTTCGCGGCCATTATGACCTCCCGCCTCAAAACCCTCTCCTACAATCGCATCTACACCCGCTTCCTGCGCTTTGAGTGCGAATTTTAAATTGCTCACCACATGCACCACAGTGATATTTTGATCCTTCAAAATTTTCGTCCAGGTGGCAGGATTCCCTGCCGAGGTGAATACAATTTTCACCCCTTCTTCAATAATTATTGAAATGATTTTATCAATATCAGGATAGAGTAATGGCACATTGACGCCAAATGGCATACTGGTAGTCGCTTTACACTTTTGAATATGCGTTCTAAGCACTTCGGGATACATGCTGCCTGCACCCAAGAGTCCAAGTCCACCAGCATTAGAGGCAGCGGAAGCCAGGCGCCAGCCACTGTTCCATATCATTCCCGCCTGAATAACAGGATATTTAATTTTGAATAATTCGCAAATAGAATTCATTGAAAGAATTAATTTTATTCGACAACTTCCACCTTGTAAACAAAGTAATTCGTTTCACCTTGCCATGGGAAGTGTCGCATTTTCTCTTTATAGGAAAGTCGAATGCGTTTCCCTTCGTATTTATTGAGACCATCGATGGTTTCTTTCTCATCGTCGAGAACCGAAAACTGCCAGATATTATTTAGTAAAGCACCACCTTCTTGGGTCATTCCTCCGAGGTTTAATTCTCCTTCCCAGGTTTTGAATACATATCCTTTATTGGAGAATTTCATAAGCAATCCGGTGCGACTGCCTTGGCTGTAAGTGAAGCTGGCAAAGGCAAAATAGCCAATACTAAAAAATACCACCGCTGCGATGATATATATTAATATACGTTTGAATGTAGTCATTAGATGCGTGTAAAATAAAGGGCAAACTTAGGAAATTTAAAATTGCAATCGGTTAATTCCGTCGTAAATCATACTCCTTATTAGTTTCACCTACATTTAGTTCAGAATCGGTAATCGGAGTAAGAACATTGAAAGTGCGCAATTTATTTACACTATTAGGATCGTTATCAACCAATATTAACTGAAGGTTGTTTGATTCGAGCGTCCATGTTCCTGAGATATTTGTTTCTATACCAAAAACATTTCGATAGTATTCCTTGTAATTTCCTTTGGCATCGAAAGTTATCTTATATCCTTGATAAATCAGGTTGAAATCACTCGTTTTTTCTACCCCATTTTCGATATAATTAAGAATTCCCCAGCTCCCTACCAGATGGTCTTTGGCGGTCTTCTTTTTACAATTGGAGGCAATGGCTAAAAAGCAGATGAAAATAAAAAGCAATTTCTTCATGTAATGGATGCAATTAAATTTGATTCTGGTAAAATTAAGAAATCATTTTCAAGAATAGGAACCAAATCATAAATATCTTGTTGTAAACAGAAGGCTATATCCTTTTCGATACCAAGCGTAATGAAGCGATGTGCATGGCTCGATTTCTTGATATACGAATTCAAATCGCGACTGGCCACTTCGTATAAGTCGATGGCACCAATGGTGGCATCATCTGCAATACTAAATTCATCCTGAAGTTCCTTGGCTACAGCACCAGCAAAGAGCGTATCTTCCAGGTTATAATTGTTCTTCCATCCACTGCATAATAAAATTACATCCTGTTGTTGCCTGATGAGCTCTTTGCAAAGCGCCTTTTTATTCAGGAAACTGCCAATCATAATACGGGATGCCGATTTCGACATTTCGATGGCCTGGGTTCCATTGGTGGTGGTGATGGCGATGGAGGCACCTTTGATGGCTGGCTCCATATAACTAAACGGTGAATTTCCAATGGCAAACCCTTCTACTGGTTTTCCGTCACGCTCGGCGGCGCAGATGAAACCCTGAGGTGCATAGGTGATGCATTCCTGAGGTGTAGAAACGGGTTTAATTCTTTGGGCACCATGCGCAAACGCAACACACATACTACTTGTAGCTCTTAAAATATCGATTACTACCACCGTTTTACCAGTAAGATTGGTAAGCTGGAGGAGCATCGGCGAAAGCACGGTTTGAATTTTAGGCATGGTGGAATAAAAAAATCTGCTCCACGAAAAAACAAATAAAATCGCAAATAATCGCGATTTTCTTGCGTTAGATGCAACGAAATGGATGGTTATTACGATTATTGTGTAAATTCACTAACGCATTATGCACGAAAGCGAAGCTGAACTGATAGAAGGGTGCAGGCAAAACAACCGCAAAAGCCAAGAGCGACTTTACAAAAAGTACGCAGGGCTGATGCTGGGAATTTGTTTGCGCTATGTGAAGCATCGTGCCGAAGCCGAAGACGTAATGATGGAAGGGTTTATGAAAATATATAAACTCATCTCTGGTTATACCGCTAGTGGTTCTTTTGAAGGATGGATGAAACGAATCATGGTGTACACCGCAATTGAACATTATCGCAAACTAAGCAAAATGCCTTTCGATGAATTTGATTCACAAGATAGTGGGGTGGATGATTATGTAATTGACTCCATCAGTGCACGTGATATTTTAAAACTAATGGAAGGCATGCCAGAAGGGTACAGGATGATTTTAAACATGCATGCCATCGAAGGGTATACCCATAAAGAAATTTCTGAGGCCATGGGAATTAGTGAGGGCACCAGTAAATCGCAACTTAATCGAAGTAAGACATATTTGAAGAAATTAATTGAAAAAACATTTTTTGTTACTAAAAATTAATCATGAGCTCCTTAAAAGAAAAATTTGAAGACTACCGCGAAATGCCTCAGCATGCTACATGGCAGCAGCTACTGGGACGATTGAACGCCGAGATGCCCGTCAAGAAGAAACGTCGTTATCTTCTTTGGCTCTTGCCACTTTTTATCACTGGCACTACTGCCGCGTGGTGGTTATTCGAACATCAAGCTAGTACCTCACCTGTGGTGGCTATTCCAAGCATTGAAGCACCTGCCAACAATGCTAATAATTCAAAGGCTTCGAACATTGTTGCTATGCCATTAGCGACATCGTCAGAAGCCACAATATCTAATACTGTTCCTTCAGGGTCTGTAGTTTCACAACCTCCTGTTGCTTCTCAAGCCATTGTCACTTCTCCAATTACTCCGACACCTGTAGTTCCTGCCATTACAACACCTGCTGAAACTTTAGTTAAGCCTACAAGAAAGGCGGATTTTGCTTCACTACTGCATCTACCCGACCTAAAACTCTTCTATACCAAAACCAAAGTATTACCGCTTGATGCAGCAAAATTATTGGATACACAAACACCATTAAAACCGGCCACTACTTTAGAAAATAAATATGTTTTGGAAATATTGTATGCACCAGGGTTCAGTAATATAATTCTTAAAAGCCCGCTCTCCAGTTTCTTGGGAAGCAAAACTGCTTCTAACAATCGTAACCTGCGCAATAGTATTAGTCATGTTGGATTTAGTTATACCACTGGTTTCGGATTGAAAATGAATATTACCCAGGATATTCGTATCAAAACAGGATATTATTTCACTCAGGTAAATCAAACACTATACTATAACGCAACCCCAGAGCAATCTCCATGTAATTGCGGAAAGGATATTGCCTTATCTCAGCTCGATCCTAATATTTCTGATGCCAATGTTTCTGAACGAGCTGATACTATAGTTTCAGGGAATGCGAATTCATATACTAATAAATATAGTTTGAGAGAGATTCCTTTGATTTTTGAATTCAATCGTCCTACCCTTAAGTACAATAACTTAAGCTATGTGATGAATATCGGATTATCATATATGTATTTAAGTGGCGCCAATGTGAAGTTGGTTGATGCCGACAATGTTGGGTTTGTGGTAGCAGAGGTGAGTCGCAGCAGCAGTTCTTTTAATTATTTGAATTATAAAGATGCTTTCAATTTAATAGCTGGAGGAGGTTTCATGTATAAGGCTCGCAGAAATGTAGAATATACCCTGGCTCCACAATTTAAAATTGCCTTAACCAGTCTCTCTAAAAATGATCGCTGGCTCCGCGAATACCCTTGGCAAATGCAAGTGGTGATTGGAGTTGGAAAACGGTTCTAGCCTTCAATTAAATCTTACTACCTTATTTTTTATGTTTCCCTCTCGGGTGAAATTCATTCACCACCTGATGCAAATACTGAGTATTCAAATGCGTGTAAATTTCGGTAGTGGTAATACTTGCATGGCCCAGCATGGCTTGAACAGCACGTAAATCAGCCCCATTCTCAATAAGCACGGTAGCAAAACTATGTCGGAAAGTATGAGGTGAAATCACCTTCTGAATGCCGGCCTCTTTCACAAGCTTTTTAATAATTAAAAAAATCATTACCCGTGAAATGGCTTTGCCTCTATTATTGAGAAACAATAAATTTCGCGCGCTTTCTACCACTGGCAAATGCTGGCGTTCTTTTAAGTACATTTCAATTTGGCGCAGTGCCATATTTCCTATGGGCACCAATCGTTCTTTATTTCCTTTGCCTACGATACGAAGGAATTTCTCCGTTTCATAAATATCAGTTAGCTTCAATTGAACCAGCTCGCTTACCCGCAAGCCGCAGCTATAGAGCGTTTCCACGATAGCCCGGTTTCGATGTGCAAAGGGCTTCGACATATCGATGGATTGAATGATGGCATCAATCTCATCGGCAGAGAGTACATCAGGAAGCGTACGAGCAAGGCGAGGAGCATCTAATAATTCGGCAGGACTCGAATCAATGGCTTCTTCATGCAATAAGTATTCGAAGAAGGCTTTGATACCTGATATGATTCGGGCTTGAGAGAATGCACTCAGCCCCAGTTCGTTCAGCCATCCAATAAACTCTCGCAATTGTTTTAGCTTCACATCCTCCGGTGCATATTCCATTTGATGCACATCAAAATACTGTGTGAGCTTCTCAATATCGCGCAGGTAGGCCTCTACTGTATTCTTCGACAGACTCTTCTCTAACTTTAGATAAGATTTAAATCCTTTCTTATATACTGGCCAACTCATGAGGTGCTGCTACTATCTATTTATGTAATCGGGTAGGAGTAAATTTTTAATTTAACTTTGCACAAAAGTACAAAATGAATATTTGCATCATCAATGGACCTAACCTCAATTTGGTGGGACGCCGTCAGCCCGAGATTTATGGCTCGGAATACTTTGAAGATTATTTGGAAAAACTCATCCAAAAATATCCGAATATCAATATTACCTATTATCAAAGTAATGTTGAAGGAGAAATAATTAATCAGTTGCAAGAGTCGGGCTTCGTATGTGATGGCATTATTTTAAATGCCGGGGGGTATACCCATACCTCTGTGGCTATTGCCGATTGTGTATCATCTATTCGCACTCCAGTTATTGAAGTACATATTAGTAATATTTTAAACAGAGAAGAATACCGTCACTCATCGATGGTAAGTAAATCCTGTGCTGGAAGCATCATTGGCTTTGGATTGCATGGATACGAACTGGCTCTTAAATATTTTACTGAAGTCAAATGATTAAATTATCTGCAGTAATTATCACCTTTAACGAATCGCGGAATATTGAACGATGCCTCGATTCATTAGTTGACGTGACCGATGAAATTGTTATAGTTGATTCAAATAGCACTGATAATACCAAAGCTATTTGTGAAAAGTTCAAAGTGAAGTTTATTATCCATCCCTTTGAAGGGCATATACAGCAAAAAAATTACGCTGCTTCACAAGCAAGCTGCGATTGGGTATTAAGCCTCGATGCCGATGAATGTTTAGACGAAACACTGCGGAATGAAATTCATCGTGTGAAAAATTCTGTTGAAGCTGATGGATATTCAATGAACCGTTTGACAAATTATTGCGGGCAATGGATTAAGCATGGTGGCTGGTACCCAGATATCAAGTTGCGCTTGTGGAATCGACATCAGGGGCAATGGGGAGGAATAAATCCTCATGATAAGTTTGAGCTCTATGAACCTGCTGCAAGTATCATACATCTGCAAGGAAATATTTTACATTACAGCTATTATACTGTTGAAGAGCATCGTAATAGAAGCCTGCGCTATGCGGAGATTTCTGCTCGGCATTTATTTGAGCTTAAGAAAAATATTTCCGTGCCAATGATATTTATTAAAACAATTAGCAAATTCATTCGCAACTATTTCTTACATGCTGGATTTCTGGATGGCGCTTATGGTTATACTATTGCCATCATAAGTGCACAGGAAACACACAGGAAATACCGACTTCTAAAAGAATTGCATAAAAAAAGCCTGTTACATTAAAGTAACAGGCTTCTGTATTTTGTAGGGGCTGCAATCTACCAATCGTCATCATCGGCAATTTTCGGATCTTGCAAGCGTTTCTTTAACTCAATAATAAATTTCTTAATTTCTTCATCCGCGCTTTTTATAACTAGGTCGGTAGCCTTCACATTCGCTTTCGAATCGATATAGTATTCCAAATAGATTGGGCGTGGTTCAGGGTTTAATGAATTTGGTGGAGGTAGGTGGCGTATATTATCGATACGGTAACGATATCTACCCGATTTGATATCTAGTGTAAAAGTGAAATCAATCATACCTGCTGGCATTTTATTATAAGCCGTCGGTTTACTATAAACAGGTAATTGTAGGGTCACCTGAATTTTTTCATTGGGTTTATTCACCGGAATCATTTTACCATAAACTCCAAATTTTCTTTTTAGAAGTTTTAAGCATCGGATATAAAGTGAATCTTCTTGAGATTCTTCCTGCTCAACAATCTCCTTATAGGTGATGAGATTGGTTATAGTATCTATATTGGTAACCTTTAAGCGTATATAAGGCTTTACTACTGGCGTATTTGCCTCTCCTCCTTGGGTGGAGCTATCATCATTGGCAAAGGTGTAATTGGACAAGCTATCGGGAGGTGCAACAGCCGGGGCCGTTTGTGCAAATGCTCCGAAAGTGCACAATGAAAATACACTTACTAAAAGTTTTTTAACCATTTGAAAAGAATTGGATTGAATATTTATTTGATGATGCAAATTAAGCATCAATTTACACAAAATCAAAGTTAAGAATTGCAAATTTTCAACATCTACTGTCATATTTAGAACTACAACGTAAAGGATTGATTAAAATAATGTACAATATCTTTTGAGGCATAAACACGAATCATCTAAAAACGCTTTAATTTGCAGCAAGGGTATCCTGTTACAGCAACCCATTTGAAAAAACGGTTACCTTTTTTTTATATGATTTCCATAATGTTTAAATTCAAAAATTTAGTTTTAATTGCCTGCATTCTAATTTATAGCTGCCATATGTCAACTACACCTAATAACCAAGATAAACCCATGACAAATTCTGATGTTCATTCCTTTGCAAAACCAGCGGAAGCAGTGGTTACGCATATACACCTCAACTTGAATGTTGACTTTGAAAATCATATTCTGAAAGGATTTGCAAAGATTAATTTTAAAAATATTACTGGTACCCATCAACTTATTTTGGATACCCGTGATTTGAAGGTTTCAAAAATTACCCAAGGGGAGAATGAAACGGAAACAAAATATCAGTTCGGTGAGGAAGTGAAGTTTTTAGGCAAAGCATTATCTATTGAAGTGGAAACAAGTACCACCCAGGTTACTGTGTATTATGAAACATCTCCCGATGCAGGCGCATTAATGTGGTTAACTCCCGAACAAACTGCAGGAAAACAATTTCCGTTTATGTTCTCACAATCGCAAGCTATTTTAGCTCGCACGTGGGTGCCTTGCCAAGATGGACCTGGAGTAAAATTCACCTATAGCGCTGATATCACTTGTCCTCATTCATTGATGGCATTAATGAGTGCAGAGAATGATACCTTATTACATAAAGATGGTGTATATCATTTTAATATGCCTCAGCCTATCTCTAGCTATTTAATGGCCATTGCAGTGGGTGATGTTCGTTTTCATTCGTTTGGAAAAAATACTGGGGTATATGCCGAACCTGTGATGATGGAACGTTGTATTTATGAATTTGAAGACATGCAAAAGATGGTGGATGCTGCAGGTGATTTATATGGTGAATATGCTTGGGGGCGTTATGATATGATTGTATTGCCTCCATCCTTCCCTTTTGGTGGCATGGAAAATCCACGATTAACTTTTGCTACTCCAACAATTATCGCTGGCGATCGCAGCTTGGTAGCACTTGTTGCTCATGAGTTGGCGCATAGCTGGAGTGGCAACTTGGTAACGAATGCTACATGGAATGATTTCTGGTTGAATGAAGGATTCACCATGTATTTCGAGAATCGTATCATGGAGAAATTATATGGTCGCGATTATGCAGATATGCTCGATGAATTAGGATTTAATGAATTACAAGAAACTGTTAAAGAATTGGGTGATACAAGTATCGACACACATCTATTTTTATCTTTAAAAGATCGTGATCCTGATGATGGCATGAATGATATCGCTTATATCAAAGGGCAGTTCTTCTTGAAGACGGTGGAGCATGTTGTGGGCAGAGAACGCATGGATGTATTTATCAATAAATATTTCACTGAGCACGCTTTCCAAAGTATGACCACCGAAAGATTCATAACCTATTTCAACGAAAACTTAATTAATGGCGATACCGCAAGTGCTAATAAAATTCAGTTAGAGAAATGGATTTATGGCCCAGGAATCCCTGAAAATTCTTTCCGCGTGAAAAGTGTATTGCTTGAAAAAGCTGCCGCCCAAGCGAAAGAATTTATTGCAGGCAAACCCGCCAAGGAATTAGTAACGAAGGATTGGAGTACTCATGAATGGCTACATTTCTTGCGCAACCTTCCCGAAGGAATGTCGAGGGAGCAGATTGCTGAATTGGATAAAAAATTCCATTTCACCATGAGTGGCAATTGTGAAATTCTATGCGATTGGTTTCAACACACCATTACAAGTAATTACTTACCTTCGGAAGCTCAGCTTGAAATATTCTTAGAAAATGTTGGACGCCGTAAATTCATTGTTCCTCTTTATAAGGCACTTGTTAAAACCCCTGATGGAAAAGCATTTGCCAAAAAAGTATATACCATGGCGCGGCCGGGATACCATAGTGTTGCACAACAAACCATTGATGAAATGGTAAACTAATTCTGAAATTTTGCATGGACTTAAAAGATAAAATTAAACAACGAAGCAATGAAATTTACCCGGAGGTGGTAAATTATCGACGTCATTTACATAGTAACCCAGAGCTCTCCTATCATGAGGAAAAAACCGCTGCATTTGTAAGTGCTCGCCTCACCGAATTAGGCATCGCGCATACAAAAAATATTGGAGGGTTTGGTGTGGTAGGAATTATTGAAGGAAAAAATCCTCAGAGTAAAATTCGTGCACTTAGAGCGGATATGGATGCACTGCCAATTGTTGAGGCCAACGATGTTTCTTACAAGTCAACCAATCCCGGAGTGATGCATGCCTGTGGTCATGATGTACATACCTCCTCGCTTTTAGGTGCTGCACAAATTTTAAATGAATTAAAAGATGAGTGGGAAGGAACCATTAAGCTGGTGTTTCAGCCAGCCGAAGAAAAACTTCCTGGCGGTGCTAGCTTAATGATTAAAGATGGGGTACTTAAAAATCCTGAAGTGAAATTCATGCATGGGCAGCATGTAATGCCACAGATACCTGCCGGTAAAGTAGGTTTCAGAAGTGGATTGTACATGGCTTCAACCGATGAACTTTACGTTACTGTAAAAGGTAAAGGGGGGCACGGTGCCATGCCTCAATACAATATCGACCCTGTTTTAATTACCTCTCATATTATTGTTGCCCTACAGCAAATAGTAAGTAGAGTTGCTAGCCCGATAATGCCCACAGTGCTTAGCTTTGGAAAGGTAATTGCCAATGGTGCTACCAACGTAATTCCTGATGAAGTATATTTGGAAGGAACCTTTAGAACCCTCGATGAAAAATGGAGGAATGAAGCACATATTCGCATGAAACAGATGGCAGAAGATTTAGCCAAAGCCATGGGTGGAATTTGCGAATTTGAAATTAGAAAAGGATATCCATTTCTTTATAATGATGAGGCACTCACTCAGAAAAATAAATCGTTAGCCCATGAATATTTAGGACATGAAAATGTAATTGATTTAGATATCTGGATGGCTGCTGAGGATTTTGCTTATTACTCTCAAGTAGTACCAAGTTGTTTTTATCGATTAGGGACCCGCAACGAAGCAAGGGGAATCACCTCATCGGTTCATACCCCTACATTCGATATTGAAGAGGAGGCACTTAAAGTTGGAGTTGGACTCTTAGCTTTTATAGGAGCTAATTAATTATCCTTTTTAAAAATCGATTGAATGTAGGAAGTCAAAGTTGTATGTGTCGTTTAAACATTTAATCTCTATTACCTTCAAATTTATTCATAATTATTGAAGGAGAACCCCTCAAAATATGCAAAAAACTTTTGGTAAGGATTTTCAAATCAAGCCATAAAGATGCGTGCTTGACATAATACAAATCGTGTTCAAAACGTTGTTTCCAAGTGGTATCGTTTCGATGGGTAGCTTGTGCATATCCGGTGATTCCTGGTTTTATATTTAATCTTTCTTTTTGTTGCAAATTATATAGTGCATTGTATTCGGCGAGTAATGGTCGAGGACCAATAAATGCCATCTCCCCACTGATGATATTAAGCAGTTGTGGGAGTTCATCCAAGCCTGTACGTCGCATCCAACGCCCCCATGCCGGGATTCTTTCCTCCTCTGTTTTTTCTTCATCATATTGCATGCTAATAAACTTAAAGAGTGTAAAAACCTTTCCATTCAAGCCGCTTCGTTGTTGAACAAAAATAATTTCTCCAAAAACAAAAAACTGAATAAGGCTAATAATCATCAGGATGGGGATGCAAAGTGGAAGCACCAAAAGGGCAATAAGCCGATCGAAGAGATACCTGATTTTTAGATATCTATTCACTATAATTCCTCTTTATTAATGGCAGGTTTGCGTGATGCACCACGAATATATAATACTTGAATGAGCGCAAACATTCCAATTCCATAGGTAGAAAGCAAGATTAATTGAAGAGTTGTCCATTCATTCAAGACAATCATCCAGGTTGCTAATGCTGCCGATAGCATAGAAACCAATACCAAGAACAAAACCACTTGACGTTCGCTCAAACCGTTATAAATAAGATGATGGGTGATATGATCCGTTCCTCCCATACTTGGTGATTTACCATTTTTTATACGCCAGAAGAAAACAGTTACGGTATCGGTGAGCGGAATGATAAAAAAAAGTGCTGGCACTAAAAACTGTTTTACTTGCACCGGTGCGCCACCTTCGTATCGCACTCCCCATAAATATTGAATACTGATTCCTGCTAAAAAAACGCCGAGGAACTGACTACCAGTATCTCCCATAAAAATTTTAGATGGGTAGATATTAAAATATAGAAATGCTATTAATGCTGCCATTACACCTAGGAGCACAATCTTCATGAAGTCGTCGTTATGTCCGCTCACATTTAAAAGCACAATGCAACCTCCAATGATAGCTAGTGCAATACTTCCTGCCACGCCATCCATATTATCCAGGAGATTGATGCTATTCATCAAACCCACAATCCATAAGGTGGTGATTAGGTAGTTGGGTACAAAAAACGGGGTAGCCCAAATTACATAACCACTCATGATGAGAATATTTGCGCAAAAAAACTGTCCAATTAGTTTCAAGGTTGGATTGGTATTATAGGCATCATCGGCCAAACCTATTAAAAATCCCACCGTAATGGAGAGTGTAAATCCTAAGGAATGAAAATCAAATCCAAATTTCGCGTCACCTCCGAGTGTATAATTTGGGTTGATAACCACATACCCAAAAATTGAAAGTAGAAATACAATATAGAATGTGATACCTCCGATACTTGGTTTGCTTTGACGACTCCAACGCATATGGTCATTCTCGTCCATATCACGAATTCCTAGATTGCTAGCGAACTTATAGAATAGTGCATTGAAAATAAAGCAAAATAATAAAGCAAAAAGAAAATAAGTAAGAATTGTAGGGGTTGCATTATTCCACAGGTACCGTAATAGCATATTTAATTTCGTCTAGGTTATTGTTTATAGCGCGAAATTAACAAATTAAGTTAAACGCGCTGCTATTCTTCGTCCTTGTTTTTAAGAATGGTAATGTTCTTAAGCTTTCGAAAGGTATTGATTACAGGGAATGTGGTGATGAGAATGAAACCAATAATGATATAAACAGCATAATCAATAATTTGAGGGAACTTATTTCCAAAATAAAATCCCAAACTGATAAGCAACCCTACCCATAAGGCAGCACCAATGATATTATACAGTGCAAATTTTTTAATGTCGAGATGCACTGCACCGGCGAATACCGGCACGAAGGTTCGAATTACTGGTAAAAACCTGCCAAGGATTAATGCCCTTGCCCCAAATTTATCGTAAAAGATTCGGGTTCTTTCGAGGTAAGATTTCTTAAAGAAAAACGATTCTTCTTTAATAAAAAGCTTATCACCAATCATCTTCCCAATGATATAACCTGTGAAATTCCCTACTACGGCAGCAAGAAAAACACTCAATACCAGTGGCGTATATTCGATATTTAGACGTCCACTACCACAAAAGGCTCCCGCCAGAAATAAGAAATAATCGCCTGGTAAGAAGAATCCAATAAGGAGGCCTGTTTCGGCGAAAATAACCAAGATAATGGCCGCAAACCCACCATAGGTAAGAAGTGCTTCTGAACTTGTAAGATGATGCAGCCAATCCATTGTTTCAAATTAAATACTAAAAGTTAAGAATCAAGAATTTAATTATGTGCCAGGAGAATTAAAGGAGAAATGGGAAAATTGAACAATTATTGAAAACTGAAAACTGACTTTATGCAGTTTTAGTCCTATTTTAAAAGCCGCAACCCCTTTATTTCATTGGGTTGTGAGGTTATTTTTGAACTTATTTTGAAAATCTGAGAAAAACTTGTACTTTTGTCGCCCTTTAAAAAAGATAGCTCAACAATGGCAAATCATAAATCAGCAATAAAACGTATTCGCAGCGGCGCAGCAAAACGTATGCGCAACCGTTACCAAATGAAATCAACTCGTACCGTTTTAAAATCGGTTCGTGCAAGCAAAACAAAAACTGAAGCTTCTCCATTGTTTTTGAAAGCTTCTAGTATGTTAGATAAATTAGCAAAAAGAGGTATTATTCACAAGAATAATGCATCCAATAAAAAATCTAAGTTAGCTAAATTGATAGCTAAATTAGCTTAATTTCAGGTTAAGTTTTTCATGGTTAAAGCCGGTAACATTTGTTATCGGCTTTTTTTTGTGATCTGGTTTTTGGATGCAGGGCAATGCTAATTGCCATTACCCTGCTCCTATAACTTACCCTTCGGCTTCTTTCAATAACATAATCTGCTCTAGCGCATCGGGAACAACATCACTACAAATGGTAATGAAACTTCCTTTTACAGCATTGGTGATGGCGAAATTAATCGCTTCAAGTTCCTTTTGAATAACAGTTACCTTCTTATCTGGATTGATATTATGGATGCCTTTAAGCATTAAATCAATAATTTCCTGGTCGCTCTTACCACGCAAATTACGATCTTGTCGGATGATGATTTCGTCGAAAATTTGAGCTGCATTTTCGCCCAATTCAATAGTGTCTTCATCCCTACGATCGCCAACGCCAGCAATGATTCCCACTTTAGGTGTGGCATCCAACTTGGCGATGAATTTTCCAATGGCCTTGAGTCCGTGGGCATTATGAGCATAATCGACCAATACTTTGAAGTTTTTAAAGTCGAACATATTCATTCGTCCTGGTGTTTGAACCGCTGAAGGAATGAAGGTTTGAAGTGCGAGTTTCACATCTTCCAATTTGAAATTATTGATATGTGCAGCTAAGATAGCTGGCAACACATTGGCGATATTAAATTCGGCCTTGCCACCAAATGTTAGTGGAATATTGGTCACTTTCTCAACACGAATTTTCCAGGTTCCTTTCATAATGGTAACATACCCATTTTCATACACTGCGGCCAATCCGCCAGCTTGTGTGTGTGTTTGAATATGTTGATTGTTTTCGTTCATACTGAAAAAGGCCACCTTACATTTGAGGTCTTTATTCATATTATAAACCAATTCATCATCTGCATTCAGGATGGCATAACCTTCAGGCAATACACTCTCAGGAATTACTGCTTTCACACGAGCCAATTGATCAAGGGTATCAATCCCTTGCAAGCCCAAATGATCGGCAGCGATATTGGTTACAATTCCAATATTACAATTATGAAATCCGAGTCCAGCCCTAAGAATTCCTCCACGAGCACTTTCCAATACTGCGAAATCAACCGTTGGATCTTTCAAAACAAACTCCGCCGAAACAGGGCCTGTACAATCGCCACGCATCATCAATTGATTTTGAATATATACCCCATCGGTGGTTGTAAACCCAACCTTATGCCCCATATGCTTTAGAATATGTGCAATGAGTCGGGTGGTGGTAGTTTTTCCATTGGTACCAGTTACCGCAATAATTGGGATACGTGCACTCACACCTGGAGGATATAACATATCGATTACAGGTTCAGCTACATTTCTTCCCAAACCGTCGGTAGGCTCAAGATGCATGCGGAATCCTGGAGCCGCATTCACTTCAAGCACGGAGCCACCATTCTCTGTTATCGGGCTGCTCAGGTCGGGACCCATAATATCAATCCCGCAGATATCTAAACCGATAATACGTGCAATACGTTCGCATAAAAACACATTGCTTGGATGAACGATATCGGTGATGTCGGTGGCAGTTCCACCCGTAGAGATATTTGCCGTTGGTTTCAACCAAAGCTCTTCGCCAGCAGGAAGAATACTTTCAAGTGTTAAATGTTTTTCTTGTAAGATATCTAAGGTGAAATCGTCGACCTTAATTGCGGTGAGCACTTTTTCGTGACCATAACCACGGCGAGGATCTTGATTTACAATATCGATGAGCCCCTGAATGGTATGTACCCCATCGCCTGTAACGGCTGCAGGGGTGCGCTTTGCAGCTGCCACAAATTTGTAATTGATTACCAAAACACGATGGTCGTATCCGGTAATGAATTTCTCAACGATTACTTTTCTATTATATTTTTTTGCAGCCTCATAACCTCTTACTACTTCTTCCCAATTTAATAGGTTGGTGGTGGCTCCTTTCCCATGGTTTCCATTGATTGGTTTGGTAACCAATGGATATCCAATTCGTTCAACTGCTGCTTCCAAGTCGTCCATATCTACACAGATACGACCTCTAGGAACAGGTATTTCTGCGGCTTCTAAGAGGTTCTTTGTGTCTTCCTTATCACATGCAATTTCTACGGCGATACTGCTTGTAGTGCTTGCAACGGTGGCTTGAATGCGTTTTTGATTGATACCATAACCCAATTGAACAAGAGAAGAACGATTGAGACGGATATATGGTATTTTTCTTTTGATCGCTTCTTCTACAATTGATCCTGTAGATGGGCCCAAGCGATCATCCTCACGAATCTCTCGCAATTTTTGTATGTCGGATGGCAAATCATAATCAGTGCCGTCTGTTAATGCCTGCGCTATACGCACTGCTGCGCGTGCAGCATAAGCACCGGCCTTTTCTTCATAGTAACTAAACACCACATTGTAAACCCCTTTGGTACTGGTTTCGCGGGTACGTCCAAAACCACAATCCATACCAGCCAAGGTTTGGATTTCGAGGGCGATATGTTCAATAACATGTCCCATCCAGGTTCCCATTTCTACGCGTGAAAAAAAACCACCTGGCTTATCTTCACTGCAACGATGTTCATACATGGTTGGGAACATCGCCTTCAATCGTTCCAGAAAACCATCGATGGTATTGGTTGGTCGCTCTTCCATTTCTTCTAGGTCGAGGCGCATAACAATTAAATGATGACGACGAACGCTCCAGTAGTTCGGTCCTTTCATTACTTTTATATCGATGATATTCATGGGAATGGTTTAATTAATTTTTATGAATTCATAATTTTATAGCTATTGGGTATGTTTCACAAATACCAAATTTCACAATAAAATTATTTTTGTGCAATATAAAAAAAGAAAATGGCTAGTATGATGAAATGAGGAGAAGATTCCTTAAGAATGAATCATTTAAATTCAATTTCTTTAGTGCATCGTAAAAAGCATCATAAGTTTGATTATAAATACTCAAATTCATAAATCACTTTTGATACAAATGAGCTATTTTATTCCATGTATTCCACAAATTATCTAATCAATTCATTTGAGGATTTGTTGCTTTTGAGGTGATTAATTGAGGCAATTTATAAAAAGCATCCTATCATTTCAAAAAAGGAAGGGTGTTTAATTAACAAGTAGTCAATTCTCAAAGTGGGTTGCTATCACTAATAATATCGGTTCTTTCGACCTCGAATGAGGCTATACTGTTGAAAACTACTTGCTTCATAACTAATAAAAAATTACTTTTTTGCTTGTATAATTTAATTGTTTTAAAATTAAGGGATACCTCAATTTTAAGTTTTCATTATGATTAACGGAATACTCATCCCAGTAGGTGGAGCAGAAGATAAAGGTACCGACTTAGAAGCAGGTATCATTGAGCGCAATAGACTTAATTTCATGGAGTTGGGAATCCTGAAAAATATTGTGAACTTTTTAAGCAGTCATGAAGATAGAATAGAAGTGATTACCACGGCCTCTTCCATTCCTGATGAGGTGGCCCAAAATTACGTAGACGCTTTTGAAAAGCTTGGATATAAAAATGCAGGTCATCTTCGCATACGCGACCGTATGGATGTTGGGATTGCTGAAAATATTGAACGACTAAAAAATTGCCAGTGCCTCATGTTTAGCGGTGGCAATCAATTGCGTCTTTCTTCTATTTTTGGTGGCACCGACTTCTTAGATATCATCAACCAACGATATACCGACGAAAAATTCATCATTGCAGGAACAAGTGCTGGGGCTATGGCCATGAGTGCAACGATGATTTATGAAGGCAATGCGGGTAAGGCACATCTTAAAGGAGAAGTAAAACTCACCACAGGGTTGGGTTTCCTTCCCGGTGTAATAATTGATTCGCATTTTGATAAGCGAGGACGATTCTCTCGATTGGCACAAGCTGTAGCCGCCAACCCTGGGGCTATTGGTGTGGGACTCGGAGAAGATACAGGGGTCATTGTTCGCAATGGCTGCGAACTTGAGGCCATTGGTCGCGGAGCAGTTACTATTGTTGACGGACGAAATGTTCGACATAATAATATCGCCGATATTGAAGATAAGCAACCTATCAGTGTTGAAGGGTTAATCGTTCATATTATGGAGGCGGGCAATTGTTATAATATCAAAACCCGCATCTTCGAATTATCTATAAATAAAGTAGAACAATAGAAATTTATTCTTAGCTACTATTTTACTTCTATCGTTTTAGGCACTTCGTTATTTCTGATTTCAGGATAATACATCAGTTCTACCTTTGCAGGTGGCAAGCTAAATACACCCGAAAATTTTGGAACAATTTGTATCACGAAGGTATACTTTCCTCGTGGCATACTGGTGCAGAAAATTGAAGTTTTGTCGTTATAATATTCGCGATGCGATTCCACACCGTATGATTGTTGTGGTTTGGTATAATAGCTAAACCCAGCAGGAATTGGTATTTCAAGCATCACATTATCATTCGTTTTGAACGATTCAACAGTTACTTCAATGGTTGTAATTTGTCCGGGAGCAAGGCTAATTGTATCACCTTTTTTATTGATGGAGCTTCTAATTTTGAAAAACGTTTCATCAGGTTGTGGTTTCTCCTCAATTTTTTGTGTGATGATATTCACGAAGCTTTCGTTGCCTTGATGCGTGATCCGAATGGTATCATGGGCATGGTAGGTGCGTGTAAAAGGATAGTCCTTGGAAGCCAAAGTTCTACCATCAACAGCAACCTTTCCAAATAATGAAGAATCTTTTGAATGATGTGCAGTCCAATCGTTGAGATAAAGTGTAATGAGATTGGCTCTTGCAAGCGTATGCCGAGTGAAATTATCGCTACTAAAATATTTTTTCACATTTGGAAGCAGGTTACGTCCTGAACTATCCTTACTTAAAATTTCAAATGCTAATAGTGTATTGGCCGCTTGGTCGTACTGATAATTATAAACCACACCTCCCCAATATAAAGCGCCCCCAGGCAAGGTATTCGACAAACCCACCACATCTCCAATATTATATGGCTTGTTTAGTTTTTGCATCAATCGAACGTACAATAATTTCTGATG
>CAIVZR010000038.1 GCA_903910445.1 uncultured Bacteroidota bacterium | reverse complement strand
AGAAATATCTACACGATTTGCCCCTACAGGGCAGAATACAGGGGGGCATTTATTTTCTACCCACGATACGCCCCTACAGGGCGAGAATACAAGATAGAATTATCGCATCACGTTTTCAAAGTAATCAAGGCAAATTATTCATTCGTACCAACTGAATAATACAGAGTGGGCGTGAATGTGAAAGCATAGGAATACATGTCTGATTTATAATTCGAAAATGGAATTATGGTTGGTGCTGTATTATGTTCCTTCGGAACATTTGGTGGGTAGCAAAATCAGTGTGAGTGCGGAGTTTGAGAATAGAGGGAATACAAGTCTGATTTATAATTTGAAAATGGAAAGATGGATGGTATTGTATTATGTTCCGTGGGAACATTTGGTGGGTAGCACATGAATTTCCCTGTATTGACGTGCCGTAGGAACGTTTGAAAGACCGTAATTGATTGAAAATTATTGTATTCTTCTATTCGAAATTCATATTCAAACGTTCCTATGGAACGTCAGCGCTGCACTATAACTTTTCTACCCACCAGATGTCCCTATGGGGACATAATACAATATCCTCTATAGTTCAATTTGAAAATTATAATTCGAATTATAATTTCCCATTGTATTCATGTCCTGTAAGGACATTTGGTGGGTAGCACATGAATTTCCCTGTATTGACGTGCCGTAGGTACGTTTGAAAGCAACGTTTTAATTAATTCATGAGAGCGGAGAAATACAAGATTAATTATAATTCAATCACATCTCCTCCTCCAAAAAAACAATGCATAAAAAAAGCCCCGAAATTTCATTCGAGGCTTGTATAAAATTTATCGTTGATTAACGTCGTTTGCGTTGTACATCATTTCCTGAACGGTCGTCGTATTTATTGCGTGAGCCACCGCTTGATGAACCAGAACTTCTGCTTCCACCGTAGCTGCTACCTCCTCCACCATAACCACCACCGCTGCCACCACGACTTCCACCTCTATCATTGGGTGCGAATGAACGTTCACGTCCGTAACCTTCGCGGCTTCCACCACGACTGCCTCCGCTACCTGTTCTGCCTTTCGGGCCTCCGCTATCGGCATCATTCATACGAATTTGGCGTCCTTCGAAATCAGCACCGTCGAATTTCTTAATCATCAATGGAGCCGATTCGCTATCCACTTCAAAGAACGTATTCATCTCGCGAATATCAATACGTCCAAGTACTTCTTTCTTCAATCCGGTTTCATCCAAAATGAATTGTAAGAATTGTCCTTTAGTGAATCCATCTTTAGAACCTAAGTTTACAAATAGTTTAGAAAATCCATTATGACGTGTATCTCCTACTTCACGTCTACCATCAGTACGAGCATTTAAGTCGTATGCGTTTTCGTAGTATTTCAATAACTGGCTAAATTCAATAGAAGCCACACGTTGTAAAATATCTTCCTTGCTTAGTTCAGCAAATTTTTCAATGAGGGCAGGCATATACGTTGCAAATTCTCCTTCGGTTACATCAACAGCAATAAGCTTGTCCATGAAATTAAAGAATTGTTTACGGCATACATCGCTTCCCGAAGGCACATCCATCTTATGGAATTGAGCATTCACCATGCGCTCCAAATGACGCACTTTACCTACTTCTTTCGTATGCAAGATGCTGATACAAATACCACTCTTTCCGGCACGTGCAGTACGACCACTACGGTGCGTATACACTTCCATCTCATCAGGCAATTCGTAATTGATTACGTGGGTTATTCCTTCTACGTCGATACCACGGGCAGCAACGTCGGTAGCTACAATAAGTTGCAAACTTTTCTGACGGAAACGCAACATCACTTTATCTCGTTGTTGCTGGGTTAAATCGCCGTGTAAGGCTTCGATATCATAACCTTCTTTCACCAATTTCTCGGTTACTTCCTGGCAGTTCAGGCGGGTACGACAAAATACGATACCGTACATCCCTGGATTAAAATCGATGAGGCGCTTTAATGTTTCGTAACGATTTTGAGAGCTGGTGATATAGTACTGGTGATCGATATTCACGTTACCAGTATTTTTCTTTCCTACAGTAATTTCTTTTGGAGAATCCATGAAGTTCTTTGCAATGGCACGAACTTCAGTAGGCATGGTAGCACTAAATAGCCAGATGCTTTCGCGGTTGATGGCATTTTTTAGTACAAACTCGATATCGTCGCGGAAGCCCATATTGAGCATTTCGTCGGCTTCATCAAGAACAACATATTTAATTTTTTCGAGGTTTACTGCTTTACGTTCGATCATATCGATCAATCGTCCGGGAGTAGCAACCACAATTTGAACACCTGCTTTAAGGGCTTTTATTTGCATCATGATGGATGCGCCACCATAAACAGGTTCAACAGAAACACCTTTCATGTGTTTTTTGTAATCGCGGATATCGTTGCTTATTTGTAAGCAAAGTTCACGGGTTGGACAAACAATGAGGGCTTGCGGATATTTTGCGTCAGCGTCTATTAATTGCAGTAATGGGAGTCCAAAGGCAGCCGTTTTACCGGTACCTGTTTGTGCCAGTCCTACAAAATCGGTAGTTCCCGAAAGTAGTATTGGAATGGCTTTTTCTTGTATTTCGGATGGGGTAACAAAACCTAAGTCGGCCGTAGCCTTAACTAATGCTTCACTCAAACCAATCGCTTCAAATGCATTCATGGGGTATATATAATTATAAAACGCGAAGATACGCTATTTTGAGGGCATTTTGTGGATAAATGTTAGATTCATTTGGGAGGGAGGATGCATTTAATCAATGACCTTATTACATTCCGACCTGCGATTTACTCTAATTGGAAGTCAACAAAGCGCTATCCATTATAACTTCTTCGACCTATCCACCCCGCGTCCGCTATATAGTCTCCTATCCAAGGGCAATTCAAATAGAAAGTCAACATTTATTCTTAGTAACAATTTCTCAATCATAGTCCTGTACCAAATATCCGACCTAGAAACACCGCGTCCGCCGTTGCGTCTCCTGACCAACGGCAGAATTACTTATAGAACTTAGATGCATTAAACAAGATCTCCCACTAGCAACTCTCCGATTCCTTCGTCAAATCATTACCTGACCAACGGCAATTAGAAAAATTGACCGGCTATTTTTCATTCAATAAAATACATTAATAATTTTCGTTTGAAACCTTTTATTTGTGTAGTGCTTAATAATTTATTTAATAACAGTAAATTTCGAATACTGTTCATCACAACTTAGAAAGTATATACCTCGAGGTAATGAGCTCACATCAATCTCTTCCTCGGCATTTCTTAATATTCCTTTCCAGACCAAAACTCCACTTACTGAATAAATACGAACAAGGCTATTCGCGGTCATTTGGCAAGATTTGATTTTCAATTTTTCGGTTGCCGGATTCGGATACAATGTAAAAGCCAAATCAGATTTTTTATTTTCGTTTAATCCAACAAATTGGCTCCCAGTACTGTCGTACCAAGCTATATTATAAAGATTCAAACCATTCTTATCATGAAAATTTCCAATTGCAATTAGCTTATTATCTTGAGATAATAAATACTGTATGGTATCTAAAGATCTTTCATGAGGAATCAATTCGAGATTCTGATTATTAAACGAATCCTTTTTCAAATTTGTAAAATTGAATTCGAAAAAATGCTCTTCGTTTGGTATACGAAAGTTTCCATAAATATATATTTTGTTGTTTATATAGGTTATCGATTTAGGGGAAAACGGCGAAACCCCTTCTATTATTGAATACCTATAATTTTCTTTGATACTATATGCATATAGTTGGTGAATATTGTTGCTCATGTTTATCCAGGTCCAATGCTGCTCTATTTGAAGAGTGTCGATTCCGTTTGTGCAATTCCCAACGAATTCAAATTTATACTTTAATGGTTTGTATACTTGGTTTTCTTTATACATTGCTGGATCAGGCGCATAATCATTACCAAATATGCGGGTAGAATATCTAACCCAATTTGTGTCTGCTTTAACAAAGTCTCCCAATATGCTTAACATTGGATAAGCAACAACTGCATTTGCACATAACGTGGTTACAATTCCTGGTAAGGTTATAACCGAATCTATATATTGCAATCCTTCACCGATAGTTGAAAAATTCGTTCCATCCCAAAATGCAATACTATTTGCATTTTGAAAAGGACCCATAGCATCGAAATAGCCACCCAGTGCTAGTTTACCTTGGTAGATTTCCATTGAACTGACATACGCTGGGCCAACGAAGTTATGTTCATGAATGGCACCCAATTCCTTCCATTGATTATTCTCATACTTCATAATCATTCCTTTCTTTTGGTCAGATTCATATGAATAAAAGCTACCTCCTAAATAAAGAGTACTCTTATAGAATTTTATAACTTTTATATACTTAATACTAAGATTGACCGAACATACATTAACCCAAGTATTGTTAGTCAATTTACTGACAAATGAAATATCTGCGAGAACATTTCCGTGGGCGATATATAATTCTCCATTATACTGAGTATAACATGATATTTGGTCATCAACTCTGTTAAAGCCTACCGGCTTCCAATAATGGTTTTGAGAAAAACTTATTGAAGAAATTAAAACTGATATTATTATGTATATCAGCCGATATTTTTTGCAATTTGAAGAAAACGCCATTTATTAATTATTAATTTCTGATTTTTCTTAGACGACTTATTGTATTTGTATTTGGGTACTTTTTTATAAGAACAAATATTTCTTGTGCTTCAAAGTTATTAATAATTTCTTAGTCGGATATCATTTGCTTTCATTCGGAGATGCGGTTGCGGGAGATTTACTTTGAATACATTTCAGTTCCTGATGTCGTTTTGCCTTTGGTCGGAGACGCAACGACGGACACAGATATACTATGTCGAAAATGCGGTAGTGATAGAGAGGTTTTTCAATTGGTGATTGCGGAGGTGGGGAGATTTTTCTTGAATACATTGTAGTTCGAGAAGCTCGGGGCCGTTGGTCGGAGACACAACGGCGGACAGAGCTATACTAGGTCGAAGATGCAGTAGTGAGAATTTTTTATTCAGGTCGGAAATTTAGTTTTGAGGAGATATCCTTGAATGCATTTCCGTTCTATGTTTTACAAATGAATACAACTAATCACAATTATCTGTCTTATCTTCGTTATATAGATTTCGAATCCATGCCCAAGAAAAATTTAATGCTATTGTTCTTTATTCCATGCCTGTGGTTGCCTGCGAATAAGCCCGCTATTATTAAGACGGCGCAGCTTATGCAAAGAATTACTTCAGATAATGACACTACGTATATTGTAAATTTCTGGGCTACCTGGTGTGGGCCTTGCGTGAAGGAATTACCCGTATTTGAGAAACTCAATGAGCAAGTAAAAGACAAGAAAGTAAAAGTACTCCTGGTGAGTTTGGATTTTGTGGCCGATTATGATTCCAAGCTCCTCCCCTTTTTAGAACGAAAGAAAATCAAGTCGGAGGTCATGCTTCTCAACGAAACGAAAGCGAATGTATTCATCGATCAAATCAATCCGCAATGGGGCGGCTCCATCCCTGCTACGATGGTTATCAATCATTCAAAAAAGTACCAGCGTTTTATTGAAGAGTCGGTAACCCTTGCCTACCTCGAAGAAGAGATTAAGAAATCGGGGAATTAGTTTTTCGCAGCGCGTTTGATAGTGCAGCCCACCGATTTGGCTGAAGTAATCGTTACCACTTTACCATCTTTTAATTCATTCATGGCATCTTTCAAAAAGAACTTGGTAGCATTCACCGGATCAGAGTCGTCGGTATAGGCACCATGATAAACTAATTTCAAATTCTTATCGAATAAGTAAACTTCGGGAGTACGTGTGGCGCCAAAGGCATCGGCCAATTCAGAGTTTTTATCAACGGTATAAGGCATGGTATAGCCTTGCTCCTTCGCGTATTTTTTCATCGCATCATAAGAATCATCTCCATCGCGTTTGCCTTCATTGGAGTTCACTACGATGCATCCAATTTTTGAAGCTTCGGCATGTTTGCCTTCTTCAATCATAATATTTTGATGCTTGATAACATAGGGGCAGGTATTGCATGAAAAGATTACTAATAATCCATTTTCCTTTTTCGCCTGAGCCAGGGTCATTTCTTTACCACTCATTACTTCCTTCATTTTCACATCGGCTTTGGGCATGGCCGAACCAATAGCAATGGGAGTAATCTCCACTAATTTGAAGGCGAATAAGAAGAGGATCGAAAGGCAAGAGAGGGTGAAGATTCCTTTTTTCATGATGGGATATTTAAGTATTTGTAAGGTGGATGATTATTGGATTTAATTGAAACAAAGATAGAAGACGCAGTCTGCCTTGAAAGTAAAATTACCGTCATTTTGAAAAATCAATTCAAAAAAAAACCCACCTTAAAAAGACGGGTTTTAATTGTTTGAGGAGAACTCAATTACTTGATTTCAACTTCTGCACCTGCTTCAGTTAATCTTGCTTTAAGATCTTCTGCAGTAGCTTTGTCAACACCTTCCTTAACTGGTTTTGGTGCTCCGTCAACTAGGTCTTTTGCTTCTTTCAAGCCTAAACCAGTAAGATCTTTAACAACCTTTACTACGTTTAATTTAGCTTGTCCAGCATTTTTCAATACTACTGTGAACGAAGTTTGTTCAGCAGCAGCAGCGGCACCAGCAGGAGCAGCAGCAGCAACAGCAACCGCTGCAGCAGCAGGCTCGATACCGTACTCGTCTTTTAAAATTTTAGCTAATTCATTTACTTCTTTTACAGTTAAATTTACTAACTGGTCTGCGAATGCTTTTAAGTCTGCCATGATATTGATTGATTTAAATTTGTTTAATTGATAAAAAATTGAATAATGATAAAATAAAATGTTGTTGGATATTATGCTGCTCTTTCTTCCAGAGTTTTAAGAATACCCGATAATTTGTTGCCACCGCTTTGTAAACCGCTGATAACGCTTTTTGCAGGAGATTGTAATAAACCAATAACGTCTCCGATTAACTCGTTCTTGTTCTTGATTTTTTCTAATTCTGCTAATTGGTTATCACCGATGAACACCGTTTGCTCGGCCCAGGCAGCTTTCAAGGCTGGAATTTTTCCATTCTTGCGAAACTCTCTGATGATTCTAGCCGGAATTTTAGCGTCGTTACTGAACATGATAGCAGTATTGCCTTTCAGCACACTGTACATTTCGGCAACATCCAATCCGCTTTGCTCCAAGGCTTTTTCGATCAGGGTGTTTTTAGCCACCTGCATTTTAATATTGCTTTGAAATAAAGCACGTCTTAATTCGCCGGTTTGTTTAGAGTTTAATGCTGTTGTATCTGTAAGGTAAAAGGAAGAATAATCCTGAAACAACTGCTTCAACTCGCTTATGATTTGATCTTTTTCGTTACGTTCCATCTCGTGTAATACGAATTAAATTGTGAAAATTAAATGCCCGGAATTGATTTAGTGTCAATGGCAATACCAGGGCTCATAGTACTGCTAATGGTGATGGTTCTTAAGTAGGTACCTTTTGATGATGAAGGTTTTGCCTTTACCAAATTCTGAATTAACTCTGCAGCATTATCCGCCAATTTATCAGGAGTAAAAGATGCTTTACCTACTGAATTGTGGATGATACCAGTTTTGTCAACCTTGAATTCAACTTTACCAGCTTTCGCTTCTCTTACAGCTTTACCAATCTCCAAAGTTACCGTACCACTTTTAGGATTTGGCATTAAATTGCGGGGGCCTAAAATTTTACCTAAACGTCCTACTTTACCCATTACCGAAGGCATGGTAATCACTAGATCAACGTCGGTCCAGCCTTTTTCGATCTTCGCGATATACTCGTCCAATCCAACATGATCCGCTCCAGCTTCTTTAGCTTCTGCTTCTTTGTCGGGTGTACAAAGTACCAATACACGAATTGTTTTACCAGTTCCGTGCGGTAAGGTTACGGTGCCACGCACCATTTGATTTGATTTCTTAGGGTCAACACCCAAACGAACGTCTACATCTACTGAAGAGTCGAATTTGGTGAAGGTTACCTCTTTAACCAGCTTCACAGCTTCTGCTAAGGTGTATAGCTTGTTGCCATCTACTTTCGCTAGTGCTGCTTTGCGTTTTTTTGAAATTTTTGCCATTTTACAATAATTAAATTTTGGTAATAACGCATCTAAATTATTTTTTTGGTAGATGCTCCCAACTTTTTGAATTGAAGTTTTCTTATAATAAGATACTATTCAATTACTTCACAGGTGCAGTACCAGTTACACTGATACCCATACTGCGTGCCGTTCCAGCGACCATGCTCATTGCAGCTTCTACTGTAAAGCAATTCATGTCCTGCATTTTGCCTTCTGCAATCGTGCGAACCTGATCCCAAGTAACGGAACCCACTTTCTTACGATTCGATTGCTCAGAACCTGCTTTTGCTTTAGTAACTTCTAACAATTGCACAGCAACGGGTGGAGTTTTGATAATGAAATCGAAACTCTTGTCGGCATACACGGTGATGGTTACTGGTAATACCTTACCTGCTTTATCCTGGGTGCGAGCATTGAACTGCTTGCAAAACTCCATGATATTGATACCTTTCGAACCTAATGCCGGCCCAATCGGTGGCGCAGGGTTGGCGGCTCCGCCTTTTACCTGTAACTTCACAAATCCTGAAATCTCCTTTGCCATTGTGTTTAGCGTTGTTAATTAATGAATAAAAATTTTACTGTATATATGTTTTGGAAGCAACGTAACAGTCTAGTTAATTAAGCCATGAACCGATTCAAAACCACACTCTATAACACTTTCAGCACATAACTCCCACTTACATTTCTGTAAAAAGGGCTGCGAAGATAAGTATTTTTTTGGAATTCTAATTACTGGGTGCAGAGTATTTAGTCAATAGTAAAAAGTATTTAGTACTGAGTACTGAAATACCTAATACCTTAGAAATAAGCCTTTTGACCTGAAATGTATTTACTAAATACTTTGGACTTAGTACCTAGTAACTAGTATTTAGTATTGAGTACTGAAATACCTAATACCTTAGAAATAAGCCTTTTGACCTGAAATGTATTTACTAAATACTTTGGACTTAGTACTTTGTACTTAGTACCTAGTAACTAGTATTTAGTATTGAGTACTGAAATACCTAATACCTTAGAAATAAGCCTTTTGACCTGAAATTTATTTACTAAATACTTTGGACTTAGTACTTTGTACTTAGTACCTAGTAACTAGTATTTAGTATTGAGTACTGAAATACCTAATAACTTGGAAATAGAACCTTCGGCCTGAAATGTATTTACTAAATACTTTGTACTTAGTACTTTAGACTTATTCAGCACTTAAAAGTTAGTTCCATAACTCAACAAGTACATGGGCTTATGAATAACTCCATCCTCCACGCCAAAGGCCATGTCGAAACGGGCATTGTATCCTATCAATCGGGTACTGATGCCACAGCCAAAGCTACCAATTAAAGGGTCGCGTAAATTTTTCACTTCTACACCGGCAATATTGCGAGCCGAGGAAGTATAATCGAATACACGTACTGTGTAATTATTATTGGTATTGAATAAATTAATACCATTCCAAGCCGAACCGAAATCGGCAAACGGGATGAGTAAAAAGGTTTGGTACCAGTCTCGGTCGGTAGGCCATTTGCTTAATAAAGTGGAAAGTGGAATTCGAATCTCACTATTAATACAGAAACTATTGTTCCCGCTTCGTGCATTTTCTTTGAAGCCACGAATAGCTCCAGCATAGGATCGCAACTGGTAATTCATGGTACGAGATATTTGATTCTTCTCATCATACTTGGTAAAAATCCAGTTCTCGGCACCTCCGAGAATATTTACTACCTTATCCTCCCCTCCTGACGCATTAATCATCATTTGAGTACTCCATACGATGCGTCGGTATAATGGTCGGTAATATTTCATCATCCCTTTAATCATGCTGTTCACATGATGGGTAGATGTATTATAATAAACCTGGGGCTGCACCGTAACGCTGATACCACGATATAAGAAATCAGAATATTTCTTAATCCGATTGTATTGGAACTCGGTAAATAATGAAGTGATCACGGTGTTTACATTTTTTTGTAAAAGTCCAAATCGCTCGGTTGATAAGATGGTATTGCGATATGGCATGATATTGCTTCCTATTTTTAGGTTCACCGTATTGGTATACTTATAAGTATAGGATATGCTCGTATTCTGAATTTGCTGTTTTAATAAATTACGATCAAGGGTTTCAAAACGTTTCTGATTATAATAAACAGAAGCCTGGAAAACATAACGCCTGAATGTTTTTTCAACTTTCAAATAAGCATCGTAGCCTCCGCCTAGGTTGGTTGATAACCTTAATCCACCAAGTATTTGATACTTATTCAATATATCCTTCATTGCCAACTCCGACTTCAAATAATTATAATAGTAATAGTATTGAAGTCCATTTGGATTTAGCGGAGCCAAATCAATCATATTGAAAAAATTGCTATTGTCGAGTTGCAAGAGTGAAACTTTCAAGGTGGCAAAATTGAGTTCATAACTTTTCAATAAACTCAGATTGATTTTATTCTCTTTTTGAGCTTGTCGAATACTATCTAATGCATGCTGGTATTCTTGCTCATCGGCTTCATTAAAGCCAGTCACAAAATGATAACGGTTATTTGTTTCACTGGTAGTATCTTCCATTACAGTGGTGACGGTGTCATTTAAATTCGGAATTACCATCATACCTCGAGGGTGCTGCACGAAATAAGCCCATGGCAAGTCGGTAGTATCAATTTCATGCAGGAGCGCCGTATAAGTTCGAAGGTTATTAAATGTACCTTTCGAATAATATCCATAATCAAGATTGGCCGAGGTAGAAATTGCTTTGGTAAACTGTGAAAATTCAGACATGGCTACCACCTTCTTTGCAAGCAAATCGTATCGATAAATTTGATTCAATCCGGTATAGTTGGCTGTATATAAAATTGAAACAGAATCGATATGCAAAATATTAAATACGGAAGCAGGTTTTATCTCAATTAAAGTATCATAGGTGTTAGTATAGCGAATTAGTTTACTGGTATTGCCATCGAGGGTGGTGAAATAAACAGCGCCATTATTCAAGGCGATATCCTGCAAACTCATATACCTTTGTAAGGTAAGCAATTCCTGTGTTTTACCTGAATAAGAAAGCAAATAGGTTTTCGATTTATTCACTCCATAAAAAACATAATTTCCCGAGGCATCGATATCGAAGTTTAGTAACTTATCAAAATCCTTAATATCTAAATACTTGGTATTTTTGTTTCGAGAAGGATTATAAAAAACGATTTGTTCTTGTCCTGTGTTTGTTATTTTGTAAAGTAATTCATTATAACGCTTCATATCACGCCAGCGCATCACCACCTCGTTTACACCATTAGAAGTATTGATAAGAATTCGCTTCTTCGACTTCAAATTCATACAATAAATCTTCGTTTTAAAATCTTGGTAGTGAACTCCTGCCAGCCATTTCCCATCGGGCGATACAGCAATATTTTCGAGATGCTCGGTATGTGCAATTGCTTGGGCACCTTCCTCCTTCAATCCATTAAATTCTTTCGAATAAATTTCACGATAATAAGCCCTCCATTCTTCCATCAATTCTGGAATTGTTTTGCCATACACGAAATTTAATCCACTCTCAATACTCCTGCTTAAATGAGAGATATAAAGCACATTGGCTATATTTTGCTCACCATATTGATCCACTAGAAACTTCCAGAAGCTATAGCCTGCCAAGACTTCATTTCTTTCAATCAATAAATTAAAACCTGGATTTTTATAAGCGAGAAAATAATCACGCAATTGCCCATCATAGGATCCTGTCCATGGCTCATTGCAAAAGGCAGCCAAACCTACAGCGAACCAGCTTTGAACTTGTAAGATAGCCTTATTTTGAATACGATCTTGAAACGATTTTCCATACATCAAATCGTTAAACAATATGGCAACGATGGAATTCTTCACTTGAAGTAAGATGGCTTCATAATCATTATTGCTCACGATATAGCCGGTATGCCTGTCGAATTCCACCTCCGTAGAATTGGAGTTATTTAAGGAGACCGGAATCTTGACAATGTTCTCGTTTCTCGAAAGCACCAATCGAATGCTTTCATTCAAATGGAAATCATATAGGTTTTCGCAATATTCGAGATGCTTCTCAGCATCAGAAAGCAATCGGTAATAATCTAGATCGGACGATTTTGGAAGGTATAAATCAAAATTCTGGGAACTAATTATTTCCCAACGATTTTCAGTAATCTGGGACTTTGCCTGCAATGAGATGATAACAAGCAATGCTATAAAAAGTTTTCGAAAACAACGCACCTTACAAATCTACATAAAAAAAATCATTGAAACGAGGCGGTTAGGAAAATGATGCATACTATCGCCTACAATAATTGCGGTTATTCACATTTGTTCAATAAATAAATTTTTTACCCTTGAGATATATGTTGAAAATTGCGCCCAATAAGGTCCATCTCCGACACATAATATTTCATACAATGCAGGTAGAAGAATTAAAGAAAATAGCATCTCAGGTACGACGCGATATCGTACGCATGGTTCATGGCGCAAAATCAGGTCACCCCGGTGGTTCCCTTGGTTGTGCCGATTATTTAGTAGCCCTCTATTTTGAGGTGATGCAACACGATAAAAACTTCTCCATGGATGGTATCAATGAAGATTTATTTTTCTTGAGTAACGGACATATTTCTCCTCTTTTCTATAGCGTATTGGCACATAGTGGTTATTTCGAAAAAAGCGAATTAGCCACCTTCCGTCGCTTGAACACCCGCTTACAAGGACATCCTACTACCCACGAACATCTTCCAGGAATACGCATGGCGAGTGGTTCCTTAGGACAAGGTATCAGTGTTGCTATTGGCGCTGCCATGGCAAAGAAGCTCAATAATGATAAAAACCTGGTATATGTTTTATGTGGGGATGGTGAAATGCAAGAAGGGCAAAATTGGGAGGCAATCATGTTTGCTGCCAAACAAAAAACCGATAATATCATTGTTGCTATTGATGTAAATGGACAGCAAATTGATGGTAGCACCGACGATGTAATGGGCCATTATCCATTGGATGCGAAATTCTTGGCATTTGGCTGGAATGTGTTTTCAATGAACGGAAATGATATGGAAGATATCATTGAAACCATGAAGAAAGTTAAATTTGAAACAGGTAAAGGTCAGCCTATTGCGATTATGATGCACACTGAAATGGGTGCCGGTGTTGATTATATGATGGGCTCACATAAGTGGCATGGTATCGCTCCTAACGACGACGATTTGGCCAAAGCATTGGCACAATTACCTGAAACATTGGGCGATTACTAATTTAAATTACTTAATAGTTTACCAAAGCGGCGAACAATATCCTTTGATTATGTACGTTTGAAACATTATAAATATTGAATATTTGAAACAATTCATCCTCATTCTACTTTGTTCGCTGGCATTAATTTCTAATGCACAGGTTAAACGTACAACTCCCGATCCCAATAAACCTATCAATACACGAACCGAAGACATAAAGGTACGTACCCGAATTTTATTTTTATTCGATGCCAGCAATAGCATGTATGCCAAGTTGGATAACGACAATCGAATCAATTCTGCAAAAAAGGTATTAAGTAGAATCATTGACTCTTTAAAATACCAACCCTCAGTTGAATTGGCTTTGCGAGTTTTCGGAAATAGAAGCCCTACTGCCATGCGCGATTGTAAGGATACAAAGTTGGAGGTGCCATTTGAAAAGGACAATCATGCTAAAATAACCGAGTTTATAAAAACGATTCGCCCAAAAGGGACAACACCCATAGCCTATTCATTATTGCAATCGGCCGACGATTTCCCTGTTGAACCTGGGGTAAGAAATATCATTGTATTGATTACTGATGGATTGGAAGAGTGTGATGGCGACCCGTGTGCGGTGAGTGAAGCATTACAACGTAAAGGTATCATTTTAAAGCCTTTCATTATTGGAATTGGAGGAACCGATTTATTCAAAAAAGCATTCGATTGTGTTGGTAGATATTATGATGCGAATACTGAGGAGAGTTTGCAGAATGTATTGAACGTAGTTATCTCTCAAGCCATCAACGCTACTACTGCACAGGTAAACTTGCTCGACATATTTGGAAAGCCTACTGAAACCAATGTGGGTATGACCTTCTACGATAGCTATACCGGTCGCGTTTTATATAATTACGAGCATACCATCAATGAGCGTGGCAACCCCGATACCTTAGTACTTGATCCTGCTTATCATTATAATTTGGTTGTTCATACCATCCCTGAAGTAACTAAAAACGATATTGAAGTAACCGCAGGAAAACATACCACCATTGGTTTGGATGCTCCACAGGGCGATTTGTATTTAAAAGTAGATGGTGTAACGAATTATGCCAATCTTCAAGCAATCATTCGTCAGGAAGGACAAATGAAAACAATCAATATTCAGTCGTTTAATACCACCAAGAAATACTTAGTAGGTAAGTATGATATTGAAATTCTCTCCTATCCGCGTATCTATCTAAAAGAAATTAGTGTTGATCAAAACTACACTAAAACAGTTGAGATAAAACAACCTGGCAAACTGAGTGTAACTTGTGATAAAGATATTTATGGCGATATTTATTATTGGAATAATAATAAACTCGAATGGGTATTGGCATTGCCAGTTTCCTTACGCAGAGAGGTTTATACCATGCAACCAGGAAGTTATAAAATTGTATACAGAGCCAAAACATCTACCAAGGCGGTATATACTTTTGAGCGCGACTTCACCATTACTAGCGGTGGGGCCACCAATGTGAATTTATAATTTACCATCTCATTTTCTTCAAACCAAGAGTTCATGCTTGCGCTGACAAAAGGTTGGGTATAAAATTTTTTTTTTGCTTTACTACAAAAAAATGACATGCGAAAATATAATGATATATATATATTGCACGTCGATGGAGTATCATGCTCCATTATGAAGATTTTATAAATATACTAACTCACACACTATGGCTCGTTTCTACCTGCGTTCCTTTATTATTTTATTAATTACTATTGGCTATTCGACAACTACGAATGCTCAAGTTTATCAATTTGCAAAATCCACTGGAAGTACCAATACTGATATTGGCTATTCCGTAGCCATTGATGCTTCGGGAAATATATATACAACAGGTGCCTTTCAAGGTACCGTTGATTTTGATCCAGGAGCAGGATCGTTCAATATTACCGCGAATGGAAGTTTTGATGTGTTTTTAACCAAGCTCGACAAACAAGGAAATTTTGTTTGGGCAAAGCAATGGGGCGGTTCTATTGACGACAGAGGCTATGCCTTGGCTTTGGATGCAGGAGGAAATATTTATGTAACAGGGTACTTTAAAGGGCAATCGGACATGGATCCAGGTGCAGGAAAAGTTACCTTCACCGCAGTAGGTGCTGATGATATTTTCATTAGTAAATTAAACCCTGCAGGCGATTTAATCTGGGCCAAACAAATTGGTGGTACCGATGTTGATCGCGCCAAATCAATTGCTGTTGATGCTGCAGGCAGTGTTGTAACCACTGGTTATTTTATTGGCACTTGCGATTTCGATCCAGGAGCTACAACCAGCAATCTTATCTCATCGGCGAATACCTCTGATATTTTTATTTTAAAATTAAATGTAGCCGGCGATTATGTATGGGCCAAACGTTTCGGTGTTACAAACCTGGATGAAGGACATGCTATAACCGTTGATGCTACCGGAAATATATATGCCACTGGCGAATATGGTGGCACAGTTGATTTTGATCCAGGAGCGGGAACCACGAATCTAAATTGTATTGGTGTTTATGATATTTTTGTTGTGAAGCTGGATGCATCGGGTGCTTTGGTTTGGGCCAAAAGTATGGGTGGCGACGGCTATGAAACAGGAAATGCTATTGCAGTAGATGCATCGGGAAATGTGTTCACCACGGGTTTATTCGAAGATGTATGCGACTTCGATCCAAGTGCTGCTCAGTTTAACCTAACTACAGCAGGAGGAATTGGCACCATCGACAACGATATTTATATTTCTAAATTAACCTCTGCAGGTAACTTCTCGTGGGCCAAACGAATTGGAGCACTCAATGATGATATTAGCTATGCATTGAAAGTGGATGCCTATGGCAATGTATATGCTGCAGGAAGCTTTCACGATTTAGTAGATTTTGATCCAGGCACTGCCACGGTGAATTTAACAGGCAACGGATTATCCGACATTTTCATTTTGAAACTCAATAACAGTGGAACATTTTTATGGGCGAAACAAATAGGCGCTGGTGCTGAAGAGATGGCTTTTGGTATCGCTGTTGATGGAGCTGAGAACGTTTATACAACTGGACAATTTCAAGGCGGAGGGGTAGATTTCGACCCAGGTACTGGAGTGGCTGCATTGAACTCAAATGGCGATTATGATGCGTTCCTTGTAAAATTAGGAAAGTATAAAGCAGGAATTGAAACTGAGAATAATTCTAATTCTATTTCGGTAGCACCCAATCCAGCCAATCTTTTCACCAATATTTATTTGGGAGAAGACAATACCAATGCTACCATTATTGTAGCTGATATTTTAGGAAATACCATCTATTCACAAGAGAATATTAATGATATAAATGCTCGTTTGGATTTGAGCAGTTTGCCTGCAGGAATCTATCTCGTGAAAATTTTAAGCGAAGGGAATCAATCCAGCTTGAAGCTATTAAAGAACTAATTATAAAATTAATCAACACGCTTCAAAGGTAAGCGCGTTGATTTACTTTAATTCCGTCTGGTATTAATTTATACATACTAAAATCGACCACCATGCGTCGATTTTTTTTATTTTAAAAGGGGGTTTTTAAAATCGTTTCTACCCTCCTATTTTACCCATTTGAGAAATCAAACCAATCAATCCGAGGCAAAATGTTCCTGCCAGGAAGATTATTATATTCAGCCAAAATAGCGTTCCCGATTCTTTCTTAAAGAACATATTTATGAATGACAACATTGTAAAAAAGACACCACAGATGAGTATAAAGATAACGAGTTCATTGGATGGCTGTTCCATATTAAATGCAATTGGAATGATGCATAAAAAAAGAAACAGGGTGGTGTAAAAATATTTTGCATACCATCCTTTTCGTATCGATTGGTATAAAAAAAAGAATATTAAAATTAGGGGCAGAAAAAAATATGGCAATGAAAATCCCTGGTATCTGCCCGATTCAATTAAATAGCCATCATTTCTAAGCCATCGAATATCAAAGGTGTAATTTAGTTTTGATGGCAAAACAAACCAGATTCCAACTGGTTTATTATTCGAATAATTTCCATAAGCCAAAAGTCTTCCCTGGAAATATTTTTGAAACCTGCCCACCTTCAAACTATTATTCTTGGTTTTTAAAACAACCCGAAACCGACTATTCTCAAAAATTTTATCATAGCCATCAGGGAAGCGGTTAAAGAAAACTTGTTTAAGTTGATTCTCGAAATCTTCCTGAGCATATTTTAGTTTGGCAAATTTAATCCATTCCTCCTGACTCATTTTCCTGGCAGGCTCTTGAGCAGTTGGTTGCGATGCTGCCTGATCCATCTCACCGATATAATCAGCACTTTCATATTCCAGCCTCGGTAATTTCAATTTGCCTCTATTAATATTCATCAATTCCCAGCTTTCAGTTTTAGTAAGGAATTCATCAATTTCATAGGATATCTTTACAATATACTGTCCTGTGCGACTATCCCAATAATAAATGGTATCCCCTTCTTTAGTATAGCTTACACATTTTACCAGGGAATCCGATTCATAGGAAGTGATAAAATGAATACAGGTATCGCAATCAAAATAATAGAAAGTGCTGTCGTTACCGGCCAGGGCGGAAGCCGAAGTGAAGAAAAAAATGCAAAAGAAGAAGAGATTTCTTTTCAAGAATTTCAGCTTTGCATTACAAAACAAAAAGTTCTTGAAAAACATTATTAGTAAGCGCGTTGATTGTTTTTCTCAACGTAGTTTACAAAGGCTTTATTAACTACCTTATTACCTCCTGGTGTAGGATAATTACCGCTGAAATACCAGTCGCCTGAATGATCTGGACATGCCTTATGTAAATTAGGGATGCTTTGGTAAAGTATAGAAACCTCTGCTTGCATTCCTTCGGGAGTAAGTATTTGAGTTATCTTTTTACTCAACTGATCATCCGAATAAATATCGTACAAGTCTTTCACGCAGTTGCGCATTTCCGGAATTGGTTTCAATAACTCAGCCTTACATTTCTCGTAAGTTTCGGAAATGAGATGCAGCTTTTGATCATCCTTCAACAATTCAATCAGTGCTTGGAATGCAATGAAATCGCCCATCTTACTCATATCGATTCCATAACAATCGGGGTAGCGAATATGTGGTGCTGATGAAACAATGACTACTTTCTTTGGTCCTAATCGATCGAGAATTCTAAGGATACTTTGCTTGAGGGTTGTACCTCTTACGATACTATCATCAATCATTACCAGGTTATCAATTCCTCTTCTTACTACACCATAGGTCACATCGTATACGTGGGCAACCATATCGTCGCGTTCGGCATCTTGAGTGATGAAAGTACGCAACTTCCCATCTTTCACTGCAATTTTCTCGCGGCGTGGACGGAACCACATAATCTCTTCTAGTTCCTGAGAAGTGATGCTTCCTTTTTCTTTGATGATACGTTCTACCTCATATATTTTCCAATTGTTCACATAATTATGAACCCCGTCGATCAAGCCATAGAAGGCTTTATCTGCTGTATTAGGTATATAACTGAATACCGTATTTTTAATATCGTAATTGATCTCTTTCAATACTTCTGGAGCTACATAGTAACCCAGTTTTTTACGCTCGATATAAATATCCTTGTCGTTGCCTCGGCTAAAATAAATTCGTTCGAACGAACATGATTTCTTTTCCAAAGGCTCCAATATTTTCACTTCTTTGATGGTGCCATCTTTACGTATGATGAGTGCACATCCTGGAGTTATTTCCTTAATCTTATCGATAGGAACATTGAAGGCAGTTTGAATAGCTGGACGTTCTGAAGTTACTACCGCTATTTCATCATCATGATAATAAAAAGCGGGGCGTATGCCACTCGGGTCGCGCATTACAAAAGAGTCGCCATGACCCACAGCACCACAGATAGCGTATCCTCCATCCACCTTTTTAAAGGTAGGGCGGAGCACATTTTCGAGGCTTAATTCGTCTTGTATTTTTTTAGAAATCCCAATATTATCGAGTTTTTCCTTTTTACCTAATTCAAATACACGTTGGTTTTCTTCATCTAAGAAATGACCAATTTTTTCGAGTAAAGTTACATTATCACTTTTCTCTTTAGGGTGCTGTCCAAGGTCGACCAGCTGTTCAAAAAGCTCATCTACATTGGTAAAATTGAAATTACCACATACGGCCAGGTTGCGGCTCATCCAGTTGTTGGTACGTAAAAAAGGATGACAATTTTCTATCCCTTGTCCGCCAAAAGTACCATAACGTAAATGCCCCATGAGCACTTCTCCTTTGTAGGCATTGGTTCCTGGCTCTTTTATTTTCAGATCTACCTGTTTGAAAATCTCGGAGATAGCATTAGAAGAGGAGCTTCTTTTGCGACTAATATAACGTTCACCAGGTTTTGGGTTTAATCGGATGGTAACAACTCCAGCACCGTCTTGGCCACGGTTGTGCTGTTTTTCCATCAAAAGGTAGAGTTTTTTTAGTCCGTAATACTCGCTACCATACTTTTCTTTGTAGTAATCGAGTGGCTTAAGCAAGCGCAGCAAAACTATGCCGCACTCATGTTTTATCGCATCGCTCATAAGGGGAGCGCAAAGTTAAACAATAGAAACTTTATTCCCTCAGAAGTTTTAAAATTGCTTTTGCACATCCATAAAACAAGGGTCTATTTTAGTCTTCATTACCTGATCTACAAGCTTCTCAGCGATTTTTTAAAAATCGTTAAAATCAATAATTTTCATAAGTGCGCTCATAATCTGAGATTAAAATATATTTTTGCTAACCTAATGACCCCACAAATAAGTATTGTTGTTCCATTATATAATGAAGAAGCTGGTTTTAACACCCTCGTTAATCGGCTCAACGCCTTAATGGATAGCTTTCCTGCAAGTATTGAAGTGATTTTTGTGAATGATGGGAGCAAGGATTCAACTCCCAAATTGATGCATCAATTGGCCCTTACCGACAAACGATATCAAGGGGTTTTCTTATCACGTAATTTTGGGCATCAGTATGCGCTTACAGCGGGCTTGAGTTGTGTGCGGGGTACCGAAGGTGTTATGGTTATTGATGGCGACCTACAAGACCCACCCGAATTACTGACCCAGTATTATAAAAATTATAAAGACGGCATTGATATTTCTTACGGTGTGCGCACCATGCGTGCCGATGAAGGTTGGTTTAAGCGCGTTACCTCTAGCTATTTCTATAAAGTACAATCGAAATTTTCGAATATCAGTATACCATCCAATAGCGGTGATTTTTGTTTTATGAGTAGGGCTGCACTCGATGTATTGAATATGATGCCTGAAGAAAGTCGGTTCATTCGTGGAATGCGTGCCTGGATTGGATTCAAACAAATGCCAGTGCCTTTCGACCGACAAGAACGTGCCGCAGGAGAGACAAAGTATCCATTTAAAAAGATGTTGAAATTTGCCATGAATGGCATTTTCAATTTTAGTGAAACACCCATTCGTATGATTACCTACTTGGGATTAGGAGCAACAATCATCTCCTTGCTTTATTTGGGTTATACTTTATATAAGAAATTCTACCTGCATGATGCAGTATCGAGTGGGTTTTCGGGATTGCTTTTTGCAATTATTTTGTTTAGTGGAGTACAACTAATTTCACTTGGAATCATTGGTGAATACGTGCTTCGTATCTTCTTTCAAGCCAAACAAAGGCCATTGTTTATCATCAGTCAGCGTATCGTTGATGGTGAATTGAAATAGTACCACTTCGCATTTTATATTTTTCCTATCCTTCCAATACCTATAAACACTATTGTGGGTATCTGTTTAGACCAATTCAAGACTCGAATTCTGTATCTTTGCACGTAATACCCATGACATTATTAGACGGCAAAAAAATACTCACTGAAATTCGAGAAGAACTCTCTATAAAAGTTCAACAATATATTGCTCAAGGGCATAGAGCACCTTGCCTGGTAGCGGTATTGGTGGGCAACGATGGCGCTAGTCAGACTTATGTTTCGAGCAAGGAAAAGAACAGCGCTTCTTGTGGTTATCAATCGCGAATACTTCGTTTTGATGAGAGCATGAGCGAGGAAGAGCTCTTGAATGAAATAGAAAAATTGAATCAGGATGATACTGTCGATGGATTTATTGTGCAAAGCCCATTGCCATCGCATATATCTGCACAGCGCATATTTGATGCCATCGACCCCAATAAAGATGTTGATGGATTCAATACCATCAATACTGGAAAACTTACGAAAGGAATGGATTGTTTTGTGCCTGCAACCCCATTAGGAATCATCGAACTATTGAAGAGATATCAGATAGAAACCTCTGGCAAACATTGTGTGGTGATAGGCAGAAGTGATATTGTAGGAAGACCGATGAGCATCCTACTTAGTTTACCCAAAGCAGGAGGTAATGCCACGGTAACCCTTTGCCATAGCCGAACTCAGAACCTAAAGCAATTTACGCTTCAAGCTGATATTGTTGTTGCAGCCCTGGGCAAACCCGAATTTCTAACTGGGGATATGGTTAAAGAAGGAGCCATTGTAATTGATGTAGGAATAACCCGTATCGACGATCCATCAAAGAAATCAGGATTTAGATTATCAGGTGATGTGAAGTTTGATGAAGTGGCAATAAAGTGCAGTTATATCACTCCAGTGCCAGGCGGTGTGGGCTTGATGACGATTGCCTCACTCTTGCAAAATACGATGAAAGCTTACGAATTGAAACTTGGAAATAATTCCAAAAAAAACTGATTCAACATTGCATAAAACAACTTATAATCTTTGCATCGTTTTGCTATTGATATTAGGATCAAACCTAGTTCAGGCACAGCAATTTCGAATGGGAAATAAGGAACTCACCTTCGAATTACCCAACCCTTTATGGCATGAGGCCAAGGTGGATTCGAATATGAAAATCAATATGCACCGAACGGTTTTCAAACGTGAAGCCGTAGAGGTTGCCAATCGTGTATTGGTAATACCCAATATAGAAATCGTTATTGAAAAAACACCCTATCCTCTTTCTAGCTTTTCGGGAATGAAACAGGATGCCATCAAAATTAAAATTGATAGTAACCTTTATTTAAAAAATGGAAAACTTACGCTTGCTGGTTCAAAAGGTTATTTTGGTCACTATGTAAGGAATAATACCATGTATAAAATGTGTATCATTCACTGTGTTTATAATGGTTACGGAGCACAGATAATTTTGGATTGTACAGCCGATGTGTTTGATGAGGTTTGGGTTGAATTTAGATATTTTGTAGAGAGTTTGAAACTAGAATAATAACAGCTGTTGAATCTCACAAATAATAAAAATGAATAATTCAAAATTTATAGCGTAGAAAAAAATAATCCATGACCGAATTCAATAATTTAAGAAGCGAGATGAAGGCAGCAAATAAATTGCCAGTGATGGAGCAGTTTTATACTTTGCAGGGCGAAGGAGCTTATAGCGGACATGCAGCTTATTTTATTCGTCTGGCAGGATGTGATGTTGGTTGTGTTTGGTGTGATGTAAAAGAGAGCTGGGATCCTAAAATACATCCTTTAAAAACTATTGATGAAATTGTTGCTGGCGCTCTATCAACTTCCTGCAGGCTATGTGTTATCACTGGTGGTGAACCATTACTCTATTCACTCGATCAACTCACAGATGCACTGCATCAGGCCGGATTTAAAGTGAATATTGAAACTTCGGCTAGCAGTGCCATGAGTGGTACCTGGGATTGGATTTGCATCTCCCCGAAAAAATTCAAGGCTCCGCTACCCGAAAATTTAAATTTGGCACATGAGCTAAAAATCATTGTATTCAATAAAAGTGATTTTGAATGGGCGGAAAAATATGCAAGTATGGTGAATCCAAATTGCAAATTATATTTACAACCCGAGTGGGATAAGTCGGCGGAAATCACGCCCCTTATCATCGATTATATTAAGGAAAACCCACAGTGGCAATTGAGTCTTCAGACTCATAAATTCCTTCAAATTCCATAACTTCTATTGTTATGCATTCCGTTGCCTTAAAATAGCCGAATTTATTACAAAGTTTTACTGTTTAATTACCTTCAATAACATGATAGATTGGGTTATTTTTTTACATTTGCCCAAATCCAAAAAATATATCATGAGGAAGTTATTTACGATTATCATTGTCCTTTTATTCATTATAAGAAGTCAGGCCCAAATTTTAACTGGAGTTGATGCTGCACGTATTATCAAGGATGCAGATGAAATTAGACTCGATGCTACAGGAACCTATCCAGCATTTATACATTTGAATAGTATAAGCAAATTGTATATGGATAATTTCGATCAATGGGCAATTCAAAATTTAGCTCTTAAAAGCAATACCACCTTGGTTTTAGTTAATAAGGAAAAAGACCAATTGGGGATGGTTCATTATCGTTACCAAGAATATTTCAATGGAAAACCAATACAGTATACCATGCTCATTGTTCATACCCTTAACAATCGGGTAGTTTCATTGAATGGAGAATACTATCGCGGTTTAAGCGATTCGTATCAACAAAATTTAAACGAGGAAGAGGCACTTCAAAAGGCACTTACTTATACATCCGCCAGTGAATATGCCTGGCAGGATATTCAGATGGAATCGATCTTGAAGTATATTCAAAATAGTGCCACTGCAACATATTATCCTAAAGGAGATTTAGTTTATATCACTAAAAACAATTCGTTGCAAAGTGCGGATATCCGCCTGGCATACCGATTCAATGTTTATGCAACCGTTCCTATGGGACGTGCTAATATATTTGTTGATGCTGCCAGTGGTGAAATTGTATTTACCGAAAACCTGATTCATTCTGCCAATGTTATTGGAACAGCGCATACTAAGTATAGTGGAATTAAATCATTCACAACTGATAGCACCGCACCAGGAAATTATCGTTTACGCGAAACAGGAAAGGGCTTAGGAATTGAGACTTACAATTTCAAAAAAGGAACAAGCACTGCAACTGCAGTCGACTTCGTTGATGCTGATAATGATTGGAATAATATCAATACTGATAAAGATGAGTGTGCAACGGATGCACATTGGGGTGCGGAACAAACCTATGATTATTACAAGAACACCTACAACCGAAATAGTATTAATAATGCCGGTTTGAAATTATTAAGTTATGTGCATTATAGCACCAATTATAATAATGCATTTTGGAATGGCACCTATATGACATATGGAGATGGAAATGGAACCACTTTCACACCACTTACGGCACTGGATGTATGCGGTCATGAAATAACCCATGGATTAACTTCCAATACTGCCAACTTAGTTTATTCAAATGAGCCGGGTGGATTGAATGAATCGTTTAGTGATATTTTTGGAACTACCATCGAATTTTTTGGAAGAGGTGGTGCTGGTAACTGGAAAATTGGAGAAGACATGACTCCAAGTGCTAATGGAATAAGAAGCATGCAAAATCCAAAATTATTTAGCAACCCGAATACTTACCTAAAACAATATTGGGTAGCTGCAGGCGGTGCTGATAATGGAGGAGTGCATACCAATAGTGGTGTTCAAAACTACTGGTATTATTTAATGTGTCAAGGAGGATCGGGTACCAACGATAATGCAAAAGCTTATAATGTACCGGGGTTAGGAATGACCAAAGCGGGTGCTATTACCTATCGCAACCTGACTACCTATTTAACTCCTAATTCACAATATGCAGATGCTCGCTTTTATTCAATACAAGCTGCGAAAGATTTATACGGTGCTTGTGGTATTGAGGTGAAAATTACTGCCAATACCTGGGCAGCAGTTGGCGTTGGATCTGATTATGATAGTACTGTGAAGGCTTCCTTCTATTCTAACGACACCATCATTTGTGGCAATACTGGAACCGCCCAATTCTTAAATAACAGTTCGGGAGCCGTGTCGTATAGCTGGGATTTTGGAGATGGAAGTGCATTTAGCAATCTTACAAATCCGTCTCATACCTTTGCTGCAGCTGGAAACTACACCGTAAAATTAGTTGCAACAAGTTGCTCCACACCCGTTAAATATGATTCAATGACCAAGGTGGCATATATAAAAGTAAGTGCTACCAATCCTGTTTGTTTATCACAAAAAATGCCATCAGGAACCTTAACTGGAACTACAATTACATTATGTGCTGGTAAATTAATGGATGATGGAGGAACAGCGAATTACACTGCAAGTACTAATTCTAAACGTACCATCGCTCCAACAGGTGCTGGATATATACGTTTGAAATTTAACTCATTCAATTTTGAAACCAACTACGATTATCTTTATATCTACGATGGTGCTACAACAGCCAGCCCACTCATAGGTAAATTTACTGGCACCACCTTACCTGGAGGTGGAACTATTACCACTACGGGTGGTGCAGTTACTTTTGTACAATCAACCGACCCTGCAGTGAACAATTCTGGTTTCGATGTAGATTGGCAATGTTTTTCAAAAGCTTCCAACGATATCTCAGTAATTGGTATTGTACCTATTAATAGTCAACGTCAAAATACACCTGCATATACCAGTACTAGTGCCATCACAGCTTATATTAAGAATGTAGGAACTGTTGCTCAAAGTAATATACCTGTGAGTTATTCATTTGATGGAGGAACCCCGATATCAACTTTTTCGCCTCCGGGAATTTTATTACCTAACGATATCGACACCATTGTATTCACTACTCCAGT
>CAIVZR010000037.1 GCA_903910445.1 uncultured Bacteroidota bacterium | reverse complement strand
CCAACTCCATAATTGGTTGATTTTAATTTATCATTCACTGGATTAAAATTAAATTCACCTGCTTGTCGATAATCGTTCAATGCCTTGAGTGAGAATTGTGCGATGAGTCCATTTGAATCCAAATATTTCCATCGATTGACTATATTGAATTGCCTTCCAATAGGAATATCTAAAAACCCATCATTATTTCCGTCGGTCTTAATAAATACTCCGTTGGCATGGGTAAGCAAAGCCGTGCTCCATCGATTATTCAGCCGTTTCGAAAAATTCATACTCGCTTCCATCCTTCCCATACTACTATTGTAGATATTGAGGTAGAACTTTTCCATCTTGTCGGGCTTTTTCTCTTCAATATTTATTTGCCCAGCGATACTCTCATATCCATTTGCCACCGAACCTGTTCCTTTCGTAACTTGAATTCCTTCGAGCCATGGTCCTGGTATAAATGTTAATCCATAACTTCCTGGCAAGCCTTTAATTTCAGGAATATTTTCTGTGGTGAGCATGGTATAATTACCCGATAATCCCAGTAGTTGAATTTGCTTGATGCCTGTTACTGCATCCGAATAACTCACATCAATAGATGGACTCGTTTCAAAACTCTCCGATAGATTACAACAGGCTGCTTTGGTCAATTCCTTGGAACTTATATTCAGTGTATTTAATGTACTTATTGCCGACACATAACTCGTTTGCATTCTTCCATACACTTGAACCTCTTTCAATGTATTTGTAGATGGAGTTTGCAAGGTAATGGTAAGCAGTTCGGAGTGTTTATACTCAATAGTATCTGAAAGATATCCAAGATAACTGATTACAATTTGTGCAGGTAAATCGGCTCTTAAACTAAATGCTCCTAAGCTATCTGTATAGATAGCTTTTTGAGTTCCAATGATACGCACCATGGCTCCTACCAATGGCACTGGTGCTTCATTCACAATCTCTAATACCTTCCCTCCCACTTCTTGATTGAGCAGTTGATGTGTAGTAACTTTATGGTCGGTATTTGTTTTAGGAATCACTGTACTGCCCTCTCGAGCGTAATGGCAGCAATCGGGTAGCTTGCTATAGGTGCGATCATCGGCTTTGAAAATCTTTGTGTCGTGCCCTACAAATGCCATTTTTCTTTCAATTTGCTCCCGGGTAATTACATTACTGTCATAAGTCACAACCAATATCTTCGAGTCGATATCCCAATTGGAAGCGTAAACATTCATTCGTTTAAGCGTTTTCTCTATACGGTCTTTACATTGGCCACACTCTCCATATACGTATATGGAATCTGTTTTTTCATTTTTCTTCTGAGCTGTGGCTGTATAAGCTACAATCAATAGGAGAATGAGGGGCACTAATTTAAATCGTATCATTTTGCGCGGATATTTTAATCGTTTTTTTGAAATTGATGATAGTAGCAATGCCTTGTTTATTTAGTCTGTAAAAAGAAAAAATATGCCAAAGCATTTCCAATGCTGTGATGAACATGCATCACAACTTCAATAAATCAGATACGCAACGAATGGTTTTTTATAAAGGGGGGGGAAGTATTTCCAGGTGGTGCTTTGGTAGAGGAAAAAACTTTCGAGGAAGGAAGTGCTTCAATACAAAAATAAGTTAACGCTTGGGGGTGAACAGAAAACGAGTTCATTGAAAGCTGAATGCGTGATTGGTTCGATGACTTATCCTTCTTATCGGCTTTCACAATTACTTGTTCATTCTTGCAACACTTGGATGTTTTTGCTTTGACTTCAACCTTACATTTACAATGTTTGTTGAGTTCTAGCTTCCCAATTTTATATGAAACATTTTTACCACAATGATGAATTGACATACTAAAACCAACACTTGAGAACAAGTGGGTGAATATTAGTAATAGGGCAATTCCTTTTTTCATGATAAAACCAAGGGCAATTTACAAAATTAAAATAGCACCAGCTCATATTTGGAGTTAAATTCTAGCTGTTTTTAGTCATCTTTTGTATTACATTATTGAATATACTTGAAATATGAAGGTTTCGGCTTTCGGGTATTTTTTTATCTTCTCCTTGTGCTTTAATTTGCAACAAGATTTATTCACTTCATTTTTAAAAATATTAAATTCACATCCATGAAACGCATCTTATTTATTATTACTACTTTATGCCTTTTGGCCGGTTCATTCACCTCCATGGCACAACCTCCAAAAAAACAAAAAGTGATGGTAGCACGCCATGTTGATGAAGCTCGCAAAACGAAAAATCCGAATATTAAGTCGGAAGCCCCTGCTGCTGATGCAGAAATGGCAAAGCCCAGTTTAACACGTGGAAGTTGCACCGTTACTTTTACCAATAGTACCGGTTACTATGTTAAAGTATATGTAGATGGCAATTATAAAGGAACCGTTGCCCCTTATGATAATGGCAATGTAACAGTATATTCGGGGTACACCACAGTATATTGTATAACTACCGGCGGCACTTACGACTGGAGTGCACAAGGCGATTGCTCGGGAACCTATGTGTTCGACATTCGCTAAGTGTTTTATGGTATATTGAACCGTATTGGTTTACCCCTTGGCATTTATAAACATTAACTTTAAAATATTTATCCCATGAAACGTTTAACTAAATTTCTTAGCCTTTGCCTTTTATTACTAAGTATGAATGCCCAAGCCGTTACCAAACGTGCTTTATTTATGGCAATTGATATTTACAAACCCGATGGAGTAGAAAATACTGGCTCGAGAAGCTGGAGCAATTTAGAAGGTTGCGTAAACGATGCCGAACAGGTGAAAGCTTTGGTAGCAGCCAAATACGGATTCACGGATAATAAATATATTACCTTCATTAAAAACCAAGAATGTACACGTGCCCGAATTATTGCTGAATTAAATAAGCTCATCGACCAATCAGAACGTGGCGATATCGTGTTTATATATTATGCTGGTCATGGATCGCAAGTATATAATAGTATGAGTGAAGAAGCCGATAAAATGGACGAAACCATGGTACCTGCTGATATTTGGAAAGGTGCGAAAGATATTCGTGATAAAGAACTGGCCTTGCTTTTTAATAAATTGGTTGCCAAAGGTGTAGTGCTTACCATTGTTTACGATAGCTGCCATAGTGGCTCTGTAGGCCGCGGCCCCACAGTGAATCCTTCAAAAGTGCGTAAGATTGACGATGATATGGAAGATGCAAAAGATGCTACCCATATTGATATTGCTCCCGAAGATCAAGGTGCCCTTATTTTTAGCGCTGCTCAAGATGTAGAATGTGCAAGCGAACAACAAGATGAGAATGGAACCCCACACGGTGCCTTCACTATAGCCTTTTGCAAAGCCCTGCAAACATTGCCAGCCACTGCCAGTGCAACTGAAATTTTCACTAGTGTAAGGGCCATTATGAAATATAATGGAAAAACTCAAGAGCCGGTATTGGCCGGTAATGATACTCGTAAAGCCAATACCCTTTTTGGTATTGATCGTGGTTCATTACCCAAAACAACATTAATTGCTATAACAACTCCCGAAAGCGCTGATAAAATTACCTTACAAGGTGGAACCGCCATTGGCTTAGCTCCTAATTGTGTGCTTACCAATGCTGATAAGACAATTGAGATCACCATCACCGAAGTAAACAGCATTACAAAGAGCACTGCCAAAGTAACCAAAGGCGATTTTAAATTAATCAAGCCTGGCGATTTATACAATGTTACTCAATGGGTAGTTGCCGAAAATGCATTGACCGTTTATATTCCAGCTTCTTCACTTACCTATGCTCAAGTAAAAGCAGCAGCTGAAGAATTCTCTAAATTCAAGAGTGATACTAAAATCGAATGGATCATCGACCCATCGAAAGTGAGTGCCACACATAGCATCTTTTTCAATGATGGTCAGTGGTATGTTGGTACACCCGACAATAAAATTCATGCTATTGGAGCCAATCCAAAAATGCATGACGCTAAAAAATTCATCAGTGGTACAAATATTAAATTATACGTGAGCCTACCTGCTTACAATGGCTTGAAAGCAGCGCTCGAACAACGTTATACTTCGAATACTGCAGTGAAAGTTGTTTCCTCTCCATCGAATGCTAACTATTGCTTAACTGGTAGAGTGTATGAAAATCAAGTGCAATATTCATTTATCATGCCAGGCATCAACGCTACCGATAGTGCCTATTTAAGCACCATGCCTATCAGAACCGATTTTATTGAAATGAATGGTAGCAATGATTCATTGTATATAGATACCTTGGCCGATTACACTTTCCGATTGGCAAAAATTAAAATTTGGTTAGCACTCAGTGGACCTGCCGATGGTGCAAGTAATTTCCCTTTCTACTTGGCTTTGAAAAATTCAAAAACCAATCAAATTGTAACTGCTGGTAATGTCATTGATGGAGAAACTTATGGGTTGGTATTGGCTGTCGATAAAGATAACAAAGCCAATTGGGACGGAGCAAAGAGATATGTTTACGTATTCTCAATAGATGCCGACGGAAATACAAAATTGTATTATGGCGGTAAAGGCGTAGAAAATAAAATGCCTCGTTTGGATGATAATAATAATATTCCTGATTATATCCCTTTAGGCCGTCAGCCATTATTCAGAGTTACCGCTCCTTATGGTGTTGATACCTATGTAATTTTAACCACCGATGAACCAATTACCAATCCCGAGATGCTTGAAAGCTCTGGCGTTCGTTCACGTGGCCCAGGGTCGGAAAAGAGAGGTAAAAAAACATGGACCGATATGTTCCAAAATGCAGGCTCAGGTGCCCGTGGTGCTGGCGATATTGCGCCTACCAACTGGAGCGTAGTGAGAGTAAGTGTAAGAAGCGTCGCGAAATAATAGAAACTAAATAATAGAAAAGCTGCCTCCATCAGGGCAGCTTTTTTTATTTCAATCTCACCCAAATAGAAAAATTAAATTCCATAGCTTTGTGCCGTGTACATTAATTGTAAAGGGCATTTACTCAGTTTAGAAAAGCCAGTGGTGATGGGGATTATTAATTTAACCCCCGATTCATTCTACGCGCAAAGTAGGGTTGAGCATGAAAAGCAATTACTTCATACCTGCGAACAAATGCTACTGGATGGCGCTAGTATTATAGATATTGGTGGATACTCCACTCGACCTGGAGCCCCATTTGTAAGTGAGAAGGAAGAATTGGATCGAGTAATTCCTTCCGTATCATTGCTTGCGAAACATTTCCCTGAAATTATTTTATCAATAGATACTTTTAGAAGTACCATTGCCCGCCATTCGATTGCTGAGGGTGCTGCAATCATCAACGATATCTCGGCAGGAGAAGCAGATATTGATATGCTGAGTACCATGGCCTCCTTGCAAGTCCCATATATTATGATGCATAAAAGAGGTACCCCACAAACCATGCAGCAACTCACTCAGTATGAGAATGTGACCTTAGAAATCATCGATTATTTCATTCAACGAATAGCCCTTGCCAAAGATTTACATATTCATGATATCATCATCGATCCTGGCTTTGGATTTGCAAAAAATTTAGAACAGAATTACACCTTACTAAATGAATTGGATCTCTTTTCAATTTTACAAAAGCCTTTACTTGTTGGCATTTCAAGAAAAAAAATGATTCAACAGGTCATCCAATCGGATGCCGCCAATGCCCTCAATGGAACGAGTTCAGCCAATACCATTGCCCTAATCAAAGGGGCCAAAATACTTCGTGTACATGACGTTAAGGCTGCTATTGAGTGTGTAAAAATTACAAGTATGTTGAATTAATCATTTTTTAAGCAACCATTTTACTTTTATCTTCGTCTAAAAAACAAATAGCCCTTATTCAATATTTCGAATCATGAGAAAATTATCCATTAGTGCAATATTATTTTTCATTTATCACCTGCTTCCAGCGCAATTGCTAAATGCAAATTTCGAGACCTGGTCAACCCAAACAATCGACGTTATTGATACGTGGACTCCCCAAGGAAAAGTAGTCAAAGTTGGAAATGCCCAGACAGGAAATTCAGCGGCCCGACTTGAAACCAGCATTCAGAGCTTCACCCCAACTTCTGCTAGTTTGGTACTCGCAAGTGGTTTTACTGATGGATATCCTTATTTTAATAAGGTAGATACCGTTAAATTATACGTGAAATTTAATATAGCCAATGCTGATACAGCTACTTTTCATATTGAGTTGCTTAACGATACTACTTTGATAAGAGCTGGAAATTATTATATCACTGCAGGAACCGCTACAAGCTGGACAGAAATTTCAATTCCTTTAGAAGTAGTTGATACCTCCGTAGCTCCACTTTCAATTTTAATATACATAAACAATACACTCGATTACGATGCTCAGCTGGCAAGCTTCCTAGAGGTAGATAATATTCGTTGCTACCATAAAGGAGCATTGCAAACCAACCTTCCTAATTTTAGTTTTGAAACATGGGCTTCCAATACCACAAAGGATGTTGCCAATTGGACTTCAAGCAATGAGCTCTTTGCACAATTTGGATTGGATAGTATTAATTGCGAACAAACTACTGCTTCTCAAAATGGAACCTATGCTGTAAAATTACATACGGTCGATATCTTCGGAACTTTTCTACCCGGTGGAATTGTAAGTGGCGTGCATCAAATTGATGCAGCTCAAAATCCTTCTTCAATCCCAACCATTGCTGTGAATACACGCTATGCCTCATTGAGTGGGTATTTAAAATTCACCAAGAAGGGAACCGATGAAGGGGAAGCTTCTATTTATATGTTTAAAAATGGTTTATTGGTTGGAGAAGGTCATTTCTTTCAGGCTGCTACTATTGCCACCTATACCCAATTTGAAGCGAAGATTGCCTATGATGCAACGTTCACAGGAATACCAGATAGTGCAACCATCGTATTCCTCACTTCCAATGACCCTCAAAATGCAACTGGCGCCTGTGTTTTATGGATTGATAATATTCAGCTTAACAAATTTGCATTAGGAATAAAGCAAACTACCAAAGCTGTGAATTATATTTATCCAAATCCATTCACTAACAATTTGCAGGTTGATATCGTTTCTGAGAAAGCGGTGATATCACTTTACTCAATTGATGGGAAAACAATGATCTCTCAAGATTGTTTGCATGGTGTTAATAATATCAATACCCAATCATTATCTTCAGGAGTTTATATACTTCAAATTAATGATGGTGTTTCAACCCAGACCTTGAAAGTTATTCATCAGTAAATATTTTTTGAGTTGCGAAAACCAAGCAACACAGTTTGCCGTAAGTCTCGGGATAATCGTCAAATTTTAATATTTAAAACATTATCCCATCATGAGAAAATTAAGCCTCGCCCTATGTGCATCCGTATTGCTAAGTGTTATGTTCTATAGCTGCTCCAACAATTCCACAACCAAGACTCCCACTGAGAAAATGGGTAACAACAAAATGATGGATGATAAAATGAGCAACGATAAAATGTCGACTCCGATCAATGATACAAGCAAGATGGATGATACTAAGATGCAAGACAAAAAGAAGGGGATGTAAAACAGCCGTTTCAAAGAATTAGATCAAGCAGGGAAAATGATATTCCATTATTTTTCTACCTTTACCTTTTTTAGCTGATGCCTTCCCAAAAAATCTTTTACAAACATACCCGCGCCATTCGATGGTTTCATTGGATAAATTTTCCTTTACTCGCCATCATGATTTGGAGCGGGTTGTTAATTTACTGGGCAAATGATGTGTATCGTTTAGGTTGGAATGATACGACACTCCTAAAATTCTTTCCCGATTCATTCAATCAGGCACTTGATATCCCATTCCGACTTGCCGAAGGAATGAGCCTGCATTTTGCATTCATGTGGCTCTTTATCCTCAATGGAATTGCCTATGTTTTATATTTAATATTTTCTAAAGAATGGAAATATCTACTCCCCAATAAATCCTCGTTCGGTGAGTCGTGGCGCGTTATTTTACACGATTTACATATTCGAAGGGGGCTGCCTCCACAGAAAAAATATAATGCAGCGCAGCGCATTGCCTATTCATTAGTAATAGTGATGGGTATTGGTTCATTCCTTACTGGATTAGCAATTTATAAACCTGTGCAATTATCGTGGCTATGCAATATCATGGGCGGCTATGCCTTTTGCAGGATACTTCATTTTACACTGACCATACTGTTTTGTCTTTTTTTTCTCGTACATATTATTCAAGTAATTCTAGCTGGGTGGAATAATTTCGCGGCTATGATAAGAGGTTTTGAAGTGAAACCGATAGAAGAAACTTCGAGCAATCAAACACTAAGTGAAACGCCTGAAGAAAATTTATGAAGACACTCGAAGAAAAATTCATAAGCACAAAATCAATTCGGCGAAGTACCTGGATATCCTTTATTCTATTTGGAATTTTCATTATGGGGTGTATTGGAAGTTGGATATGGCTTAAATCTCAACCTTTAGTTGATGGTACATTATCCCCACTTAGGAAAATGCTTTCCTTTAATGAATTCGTATTCGGCAATCTGCAAGGGTCACAAAAAAAAGCCACGGTATACACTTCCAAGGAGGCTGTTACGCAAGTACGTGTTAACGGAGATGCGGGCCTTGGAGATAATTTTGATACTAGCACATGGAAACTGCAAATCATCAAAAGCAATCTCGATACCTTGTATTTAGGCATTGATGAAATTAGATTACTACCACCTACCGAAATTATTTTCGACTTTAAATGTATCGAAGGCTGGAACCAGGTAACTCGATGGAGAGGCGTAAGGTTTTCTGATTTTATACAGAAATATGGTTTACTGAAAGAATCCGAATTGTACTATACTGGTTTAGTAACTCCTGATAAGGAATACTATGTTGGCATCGATCGCAAAAGCATGCTAAACCCACAAACAATTTTATGCTATGAAATGAATGGCGCACCACTTCCCATGAACCAGGGAGCACCATTGCGACTCATCATACCGGTGAAGTATGGGATTAAACATTTGAAAAGAATTGGGACCATTTTCTTCAGCAATGAAAAGCCAAAAGATTATTGGTTCGAAAGAGGGTACGACTATTATTCGGGACTATAGATGCTCAACAACTATCTGAAATCAATTATTGAATCGTAGTTCAGAATTTTTCTAATCTGTGATACAAGCCTCCAAGTATACATTGAAGACAATTTTAATTCAATACTGACACTATATTACTTTTTTTTAGCCAGTTTTTCATCCAATATTCTACCGAAATCTGCAGCATTACTATAGGTTGCGCTCATTTCTATAATATTAGATTTACCATTGGGGATAATGAAAATAATCGTTGGGTAACCAGAAAGGGTATTGTTGGTTAATAACGCTAAGAGTTGCTGGCCAGTATACTCTTTCCCATCCAAAGTATATTTTTGATCTAGTTCAGGATTAATTTTTATTGGAATAAAATTGGCATAAATCTTTTTCTGAATATCTGGATTACTATAGGTGTCGCGGTCCATTTTTTTACACCAACCGCACCACTCAGTATAACAATCAATCATCGCGATTTTGTTTTTCTTTTTAGCGATGGGATATCCTTCGTTCCAACCCATCCACCTTAAGTCTTCGGCAGGCTTAACAATAATATTAAAAGAAGTTGCTGTAAAATAAATGGCAATGAGTGCAAAAATTTTGATAGATTTCATACTTACAAAAATACAATACGAAGCTTAATAATAAAGGGAATTAACGAAGATTGTGAAAATTAATTTGAAATAAAAAGATGACAAATATTAACCTTTGTACTCAGTGATACTTGTGTTGTTTGCTCTGCTTGGAATTTCCTGATTCGTACCCAAATCAACTTTCTGAAAATTATGAAGTCCTCCTAAATCGATCACTGGCCACCCATCTTCAACACTTAGTATATTTGTAAACTTCGCCCCCCATTCCATTTCATCGATCGTGTAACTATTTGTAGCATGAATGGTTTGGAAATAGCGATCGTCGAAGGCTTTGAAAACAACCATGATTTCGGCTTCACAATTTTTGAATATTTGTTCATTCATTTCTAAAAAGGGACTCTTCTCATCAATGGGGTGTACTACTGTCCAGCTTGTAGGGAAAAATGTGAGGGTATTCCTTTCTAAATTTAATGTATAAAATGACCTTACACGCTCACCATTTTTATCCTCATACAATGAAATTGATACGGTTAATTCTACATCGAGCAATTGACTTTTTTGTAAGTTGGCAATTCTAAACATCAAGGCGGTAATGCCACGATAAGGAGCTACCACGGCATTGTCACTGAATAACAATCTAGATTCAGGCATAGAAAATCGCCCATAGAGCAAGCCTGTTATTAAAGCAAAACTCATGAGACCAATAAGTGCTTCTAAAGAAGATATAATATTTGCGGAGAGTCCCAATGGACTTATTCTACCATAACCAACTGTAGTAAAGGTTTGTGTGCTAAAGAAAAAAGCATCAAGGAATTTGTTATGCATGCTGCTCAAATCCACTCCTTGTAAATTCTCAGCACCGAGGCCCATATAAATAAAAGCGAAAACTAAATTCACCGCCGTAAACCAGGCGATAATAAGCAATACAAATCTTGCCCAAGATAGATTTAATAAAAAATGATAAAAATTGAATGATGCTTTAAATGGCATTCCTCGACGAATTACATTGAAGGTGCCGTCCTTATTAAGCATACGTACTCTTTGGTTTTGCACATTACCAAAACCAAAGTCTTTAGCTTCTCGTTGTATATTTCGATTCATTATTTATAATTCTGATTTTTCTTTTCAATATATTCTTGCATTTTAAAAATGCGTTCAGCATTTGCAGTAGTAATTTCTCCTACGATTTTTAAAGGTAACATTTTTATTTCAGCTAATTTCTGAGCAATCTCTAAAATATATGCACTTTCATTGCGCTTACCTCGATAAGGAACGGGAGCTAAATAGGGAGCGTCGGTTTCCAAAACCATATCTTTAATATCAATATCACGTAACAATTCGGGTAGTCCTGAGTTTTTAAATGTAACCACTCCTCCTATTCCAATTGCGAATCCCATATCAATAACTTTATGAGCTTGCTCCAGGGTGCCTCCCCAGCAGTGAAACACACCTCCAGTGAATAGTTTGTTCTGCTCTATGATATGAATGCATTCTAGTGTAGCATTCCGACTGTGTATACTTACTGGCAATTGAAGTTCCTTTGCTAACATCATTTGATAGGTAAAAGCAGCGCGCTGATCATTGAAATTCGTTTTATCCCAAAATAAATCGATTCCAATTTCGCCAACAGCTATAAATGAATTGTATCTGAGATGTTGTTCAATAATTTGCATGGTGTTTTGCCAATCGTCACCAATATTACAAGGGTGCAAACCCATCATTGGAAATACATTTTTTGGGAAAGCACTACATAGTTGAAGCATCTCATCAACAGTAGTTAAATCAACATTTGGCAATAACATATTGCCTATTCCTTTTTGAATGGCACGTTGCACCATATATGATCTATCCTCATTAAACTGTTCTGAATATAAATGAGTATGTGTGTCGGTAAAATTCATAATTAAAAAATCGAAGTCGGGTAAAATAATTAGTTGTTTCTTATCATAAGTACTTTCCATGCATCGACTACATTGCCAGCATCGAGCATTAGTTTGGCCTTGGTATGTAATTGCACCTCTAGGTTCTCAGGGTCGGTTTCTAAACGGTAAATAAGATTTCTAATTTCACTGTTATTATTCATTTGTTCAACTTCTTCAGGAGATGGAAGTCGCTCAATATTTCCAAGTTGTCCTAAATTATTTCCAGATAGAATATGTGAATTTCGAATACGTTCGGGGAGGGCATCAATACCAATTCCCTTGTTTCTATTAGGTTTCTCAACATCAAACAAGGCAGTTCCACTGGCACGCACATAGCTATCAGCTCCCAAGCGGCCTACCAAATCAATTTTGTTCTGATCAATCTTTCCATTCGCATTGAGTACCGATTCATTGATATGCATCATCACAATCTCGCATATAACAAGGTTCGCTGCTCCTCCTTCTTGTCCATTTTCTATTACTTGTTTTACAATACATTCCATTTGTACAGGGCTCTCCTTTACACGAAATGGTTTTATTTTTACAGAAGGCACCTTGGTAAATCCTGATTTTACAAACTCGTCAACCCCCTTCTCATACTCGCAACTTGCAAGGCTAACTTGCTGCACCATATCGTAAGATACAACGTTGATACATACTTCCATGGTCTCATAAACATTCTCTAAAGTATGCTTAATACTTTTATCTCTCACCCTACGAGCAGGCGAAAAAATTAAGGTTGGAGGATTGCTTCCGAAGGCATTAAAAAAACTAAAAGGACTTAAATTGGCATGGCCTTGATTGTCGATGGTGCTCGCAAAACATATTGGACGTGGCGCAATACTAGCCAGCATAAAGGCATGCAGTTCGGCGGTTGGAATTGTTTCAGGGGAAATAGAAAGCATGCGCAAATTTAGGAAAAAGTGTTGATGCATTTAACCGCTTCAATTTTTCATACATTTGTTTCATTACAACCTAGAAAATTAACCTATTAAAATGGAATTTGAAATATTAGACAAAGAACGCGTCTTTAATCAATATTTAAAAATTGATGCATATCAAGTTCAACATGAAAGATATGCTACCAAAGAGAATGCGAATAAAAATATAGAGGTTGCTGTAAAAGGTGATGCATGCGCCGCGCTGGTGTACGAAACAGATTCAAAATCCATATTACTGATAGAGCAATTTCGCTTGCCTGCTGCAATTCATGGTAATGGCTGGATTACTGAACTTATTGCTGGAACAATGGAAGAAAATGAAGGTCCTAGGGAAACCATGAAGCGTGAAATTCTTGAAGAAATAGGATATCAAGTAGAATCATTAGAATTCATTCAGCGAGTTTTTGTTTCACCGGGCTGGACAACTGAAAGAATAAATATCTATTTTGCAACTACCAATAGCACATTAAAAGTATCGGATGGCGGGGGTTTGGAGTCGGAACAAGAAGATATTCAAATCATAAAAATCAAACTTGAACAACTTGATAATTTTATGGAATCTGTTCACGATGCCAAAACATTAATTGCGCTACAATGGTTTCAATGGAATGTTAAAAAAAAACTAACAATCTAAATTCAGCCAATTGATACTATTTAAAGGTTCATATAAACTTTTTTTGTTAATTGTAAATTACGCCAAAGTTATGTTAATTGCCGTTTCAAAATATGGAAGAGTTCTTATCATTGTATTCTAAAATAGAAAACCCGACCCTTGAAATGGTTTTCTTTACCTTTTTATTATCGTTTTTACTTTCGGTAATGATTGCGGTAATCTATACCAAGACTACTCCTAATACTATAAAGACGCCCAATTTTGTTCAGGCCTTAATTCTTAGTTCTATAATTGCAAGTACTGTTATTCAAGCAACTAACAACAGTATTACTTCCGGACTTGGTTTATTAGGGGCCCTCACCATTCTTAATTTTCGAACCAATTTCCGCGACCCGAGAGATATCATTTTTATGTTTGCTGCTATAAGCACTGGAATTGCATGCGGATCTTACGTATTTCTAATTGCAATCATTGGCATACTCGGTTTCGGTGCTATCGCCATCATACTAAGTTTTACCCCCTTCTATTTAGGCAATCATTTGATTTGGGAACTACGTGTTCGATTTGATAAAATGCCCGAGAAAGAAAAATTCGTTGAAGATATCCTTGCTGAATTTTGTAGAAAATATACCAACGAGAGTATTCGTAATGAGTTAACAAAAGAAAATACCCCATTTTTAGAATGTGAGTATGTAATTATATTAAAGGAAGAAGGTAGTGCCCGAATGATGATTTCAACGCTCGAGCAAGGTGGCATCACCGTGAGAAAATACAGCAAACAAAATACAGAGTTTACGTCTAACGATTGATGAAAAAGATTAACCTGCTATATGTGTTCTGGGTATTGGCTTTGCTAATATTCTTCATGATAATGCGCAATTTGAATACGCAAGGGAGCCGTACGATTTTTGGGATTGCATTCTCTGAGAGCTATTCCCTCAATGTGGAATATGCAACGATCGTAACTGATCGCCGCGTACAAACAGGCGACCGAGTAAAAAAAGGAGATACTTTATTAATACTTCACAGAAGCGAAATGGACCGTGATTTAGAAGATAGATTGGCTTCAATTAATTTACTTGAAGTGGAGCGGGATTCTAAAAATGAATTATTAAATAAAGAGATTGCCATTTTCACTGCATTACAAAATAGCAGGGAAAGCGAAATCCTTGCCCAGATTAAAATTGTTACCCAAGAACTTCAAATTCAGAAGAACCTTTTACAATCTATTGGAGATAATAAGTCGAAGATGGAGAACAATATTAAACAACTGGAGCTTGATGCATTGAAAGAGTCGGAACAACACTTACAATTAAAAACCAATCAACAGCTGAAGGCATACGAATCGCAAAGAGTTGCAAATAATAATAGTTGCACTGCGCATGTAGCCCAGTTGAAAAACGACTTAAACTATTATAGTCAGGAGCAGCATAAAATGTTTGTGCTTTCGCCGTGCGATGGAATCGTGGAAGCTATTTTAGTTTTACCCAATGATATTGTTCCTCAATACAAAGAGCTTGTACGTGTAAATAGCATTACTCCAAACAAAGTTACAGGCTTTATACATGAAAGTGTTGCTACCCCTTTTAACCTAGGCGATACGGTAATGCTTGCGTCGGCTGCACGCCCGAATGTACGTGCAAAAGGCATCATAATTGGCAATGGAACTAACCTGGTTGAGTTACCGCTTCGACTTCGAAAATTTGTTGAAATAAGAGCTTGGGGACGAGAGGTTTATATCAAGTTGGACCCTACCAACAGTTTTTATATAGGGGAAAAAATATTGGTTCAGATGAACTAGAATGAATTTAGGCATGTTTAAGTTACCCACCTTTTTCCTTTTAATATTGCTAATATCCTGCATAAATGCAGGAGCCCAAACCGTAACACCCGAACAAATTATACAATCGTCGTTTAACGATGAGAAAGTGACGCGCGATTCGCAGATGGAAACATTTGTGCAAGGGCTTGATTACCATTTGCCGATGGTAAAAAAATTGGAAGCCAGGGTTGGTTTCAATGGCAACAATACCAGAGATAGTTTAGATGGTAACTTGAGGAATGAAGATTATTATTCGATTAGTTTAACCACCAATAAATGGCGCGAGATGAAACTGCAAAAGGCAATCAAACCCGCCCAGTATCAAGTTTATAGCAAAGAGAAAGAAATGCTCCTAATGCAGGCGCTGCAAGATCGTTACCTTGTATTGATAAACTTATATTATAGTCAGGAATCATTAACAAAAAGAAAAGAGCTTCAAACTTTATTGAATACCAAAAATCAGTTACTTCAACAAATGCTAAATGATGGTATCAATATTAAAATTAGTGATGCACTCGACGTTGAAAAAGATTTAATTCAACTCTATGGATTCCTACAAGAAGATGAGAGTTCTGTTGTTACTTATTCTGCTCGCATTGGGCAATTCATGAATTTTAGAACACCCGTGAATGTGGATTTTTTAAATATGATCAGTTTGAAAAAGGTGATGATTAATAGTGTCAATCTAAAACAAGACAGTACCAAGTCGCATCCTTCACTCGAATACAAAGAAGCACAATATCGATTCGCAAAAGCCGATTATCAGCTTGAGAAAGTTCAAAACACCAATATTATTAATTCCTTTCAAGTAGGCTATAACAAGCCAGCTTACGCATCTGAAATTTTAAAGAAATTTAAGCCCGATAATACCTTGACCTTCAGGGTTGGTATCGCGCTCCCGCTTACTGCCAATAATAGTTACGGAAGAAATAATGCCAATATTCAACAATACAATGCATTACTTAACTGGCAAAGCGCTCAGGTAATGCAAATGAAAAGCACAATCATTCAATACTCACGACTTGAAAACACCATTCGCCAATACAATACGCTACTTGACATTTACGAGAAAGGTATTGTATCAAAACTTTTGAATAATGAGCAAGTGATGTCACAGAGCACAGCCCTTGAAATTATCGATTTGAAAATTGCACAAAAGAAGTTGGAGATTTATTTGATTAATAGCGCAGGTAATTTAATGCAAAGCTATGTTTCACTGCTCGAAAGCAAAGGCTTATTGAAATACGATTTGCGAAATATTTATTTATTAGAAAACTAGTTGGCTTTGCTGATAAAATAAATATTCAATGCCACATACAAAACCAAAAGGCATTGGCCAATTATCATATCAAACCGCACCGATTTTTCATATTTGTTTTTCTTTATCAAATTCAACGATATAGCTGATGCCGTTATCACTGCAAAAATAAAAAGTAGTGTTAATCCATGTAAGGTATCGACCAAAGTGAAAGAGGTAGATTCAGGCAAAGAAGAATCAATAACATACTTATTTCCAATTGCTGCAAAGAGTGAACCTACACTAAGTCCAAAACGTGAGTCAATGCTATCGGCATGTATATAGAAACAAACATAGGATATTAAGAATGCGATATACATCCCTGTAAACATCTTCCAAAAAAGCCCCCAAGCATCTCGCTTAATTCCAATCTTCACTTTCATAGCACTATACTCCGACTGAGGAACAGCAATGGATTCATCTCCAAAATTGGTTTCATATATCTTTTTCCCAGTACTGATATCGAAGCTATCAATAGACCATCCACTCAAAGTGAATCGCTTATCAAAGTGTTGTCCGCTAGTATCGGCAACAAACACCAACTGGCTTGCATCAAATTGTGCATTCTCAATTGATAAGCGCAATCGTTGTCGATCGAAAGGAAAATTATTAATCCTCCACGAATCTTTCATCACACATTGCACTTTCATCAATAAATTAATCTGACCTCCAGTGGAATCGGCAGTGGTGTATGATTTGGTAAACGATTTTGCTTGAGGAATTTCAAGATTTTGCATGAAATCAAAATCCTTGTTTTTATATTTAAGCCAAAGCCAGAAATTAATTGAATATTCCTTTTGCCGAAAATCGATATCATGAATACTTGTAATATAAATCCCTGATTTCACAGTGTCGGGGGCCACTTCTGCGGCATTTAATGGCTGTAATACGGCCCAAAGGATAAATAGGAATAGCGATATTTTCCGAATCATGAATATCTTAAATATAAATTATTGAAGTACCAATACCTGAACCGACATTGGAGGAAGTATCATTTCGCCCGATTCAAAAGAAACTTTTGTTCCTGCAATTATATCTAAGGCTGAACTAAATTTCCGTGCATTTATCCTTTCATAATATCGTTTCATATTGAGTTTTATTTCCTTCTTTGTGGGATTAAAAGTCATCATCACAGTTTGCTTATTATCATATCTAAAGTAAACAAACTCCCCTTCCATTGGTGCATATTGCATTAGTTTACCAGTAGTAATTGCGCTGGATGTTTTTCTGAATTGTGCAAGCTTTGCTAAGTAACCAAATGCCTGATTCTCTTTTGCAGTTCGTCCACTTGCCATAAATTTATTGATAGAATCACCGGGGAATCCGCCTGGGAAATCTTCTCGAACTTCAATAGCACTTAAAGAAGCAAAATTATGTGAGAGGTATTCGGTGCCTGTATATATACTCGGAATTCCGCGGCAGGTTAATAAAAATGTAATTCCCATTTTCCATTTATCATCGTCCTCTTTAATAACACTATAGAACCGACTCAAATCATGGTTATCAAGGAACAAAACATTGTTCATTGGGTTCTGATACACATAATCGTTGGCCAACATACGATACCAACGAGTGGTTCCTGATTCCCAACCAAAATCGGTGTTTAAAGCATCCTGTGTGGCGTAGTATAATTGAAAATCGGTTACACCTGGCAATTTCGATTTGAAAGGCAAATTTGAATAATTATTTTTTACGAAAAAACTCTGATTGGCAATTCCTTGCACCCACGTTTCAGCAAAAATTCCGAGTTGTGGATATTCCGTTTGAAGTACTTCCATCAATTTATTTTCAAAGGCCAAATCGGGATAAAGATAGGTATCAATTCTTAAGCCATCAACACCTGCATATTCAATCCACCAGATGGTATTTTGAATAAGATAGGTTGCTAATAATGCATTCTTTTGATTTAAGTCGGGCATGTGTTTGTCGAACCATCCATTGCTTAAAACATTTTTATCGCTATCGCTTGCATGTGGGTCGAACAATGCCATATCCTTGTAAGTGGTGCGTGTAAATTTGTCAAATTGATGCACCCAATCGGCAGTTGGCATATCCTTATAAAACCAATGCTCGTTTCCTATATGATTATATACAACATCTTGCACTACTTTTAGGCCTTTGGCGTGTGCTTGTTGAACATAATTTACATACAATTCATTATTTCCATGCCGAGGGTCAATTTTATAATAATCGGTAATCGCATACCCATGGTAACTTTCAAAGGGTTGATCATTGGCAGTAACCGGTGTCATCCAAAGTGCAGTAACTCCCATACTCTTAAAATAGTCGAGATGATTTATCACTCCTTGAATATCACCTCCATGACGAGCCTTTAAATTGTTCCGGTCAACCTTTAGATCGTTGGTCCCGGCTACGATATCGTTGGTAGTATCTCCATTCGAAAATCGATCTGGCATTAATAAATAAACCAAATCACTACTATTTACCCCTTGCACCCTCGTAATCCCATCTTCCTTATTTCGAGCTTTTAATTCATAGAAATAAGTATACATTGTTCCACTGGTTGTTGTGGTAAAACTCACTTTAAATTTCCCGGGAACTGTAATTGCAGATATCGTTATATCAACGAAAAGATAATTGGGGTTTTCTGTCTTTGTAACTTTTGCTAATGTTACCCCTGGGTATGAAAACGAGGGTTTGCAAGTTCCAATATTCGGAGCATAAACGCACCATTGCAGCTGGGTATTCTTCATGCCTGTCCACCAAAATGCAGGGTCAATTCGTATCTCAGCAGCCCGAGTAGCAGTCATAGAGCCTAATATTAGTAACAATAAAATATATCGAAAACGAGTCATGTGTAGGATTTGTAATAGAAAGTAACAAAAATAATAGATTAATTACGAACCGATTGATTTAATTTGCACTTAGTATGACAGCAACGAAAATAAAAAAAATCGCAGTGATGACCTCAGGTGGGGATGCCCCGGGAATGAATGCCTGTATTAGAGCCGTAGTACGTACTGCAGCCTATTATAATATCGAATGTTATGGAATTCTTCATGGCTATCAAGGAATGATTGATAACAAAATATTTAAGCTAGAATCAAATGATGTTGCCAATATTATTCAACGTGGGGGGACCATATTAAAGACAAGCAGAAGTGAGCAATTCATGACTGCTGAAGGACGAAAGATAGCATATGATAACCTTACCAAATTTGGAATCGATGGATTGGTATTGATAGGGGGTGATGGTACCTTTAGAGGAGCTCAAGTTTTCTATGATGAACACAAAATACCAAGTGTTGGAATCCCAGGAACCATTGATAAGGATTTGGCTGGAACTGATTTCACCATTGGATACGATACCGCCATCAATACGGTAATTGAAGCTATTGATAAAATTCGCGATACAGCCGATGCACACGATCGTATGTTCTTTGTGGAAGTAATGGGTCGTGACGCAGGTTTTATAGCACTTTCAAGCGGAATCAGTGTGGGTGCCGAAGCGGTACTTATTCCTGAAACCCATACCTATATTGATCAGCTCATTTCGAAAATTGATAATGGATATCGTCGTAAAAAGCTTTGCCATATCATTGTGGTGGCCGAGGGCGACGATGCTGGAGGTGCAGTGAAAGTAGCCGAACTCGTGAAAGAAAAATTTGATCATATCGAAACCCGTGTTTCAGTATTGGGTCATATGCAGCGCGGTGGATCTCCTTCATGTAATGACCGCTTACTGGCTAGCAGATTGGGTTATGCCAGTGTGGTGGCACTCCTGGAGGGCAAACACAATTATATGGTAGGAGTAATTAATGATAAGATTGCTTACACTCCACTCTCCCAAGCCAATAAGCAAGAGCCAACAATTAATGATGAGCTATTAAAATTGGTGGAGGTGCTTTCTACCTAAACCTTACGAATTCTGTTTTTCGTTTACAGCATCCCCGCTGATTATATTGGCAAATCTGCTTTTCATTTTTAAGAGCGGCTTTTCCATAAATCGGTATGATAGGCTGCTAATGACGATTGATAAGCCAAAAACGAATACATAGATCACTACGTTTTGGATTACGGCACTATCGAATTGAATATACTTATTCAATAATTTCAAGATCACGATGACGGCGATAAAGTGATACACATAAAGTCCATAGGAAATCTTTCCAAGGAAATTTAGGACCCTATTTTCTAGGCTCACCATCGTTGATTTATTCGCTGCAAGATTCATTAGTATAAGGATGAAAAAGAACGAATAAAAAATATGATTCATCGTATCAAAATAAGTGATGCCCAATACAAAAGAAGTGATACAAGCAATCCAAACGATTACCTGCGTTGCCTTATGAAAAACAATATTTAAAATTTGCTCTTTCTTGAAAAATAAAATCCATGCTCCCAAAGCACCCATCGCCATACAGTCGATACGGAATAAGTTTAAAAACTGAAGTAAGAAAAACAAATACCTTCTTGTTCCTTCAAGCTCACCAGAATATACATATTGAGAAAGCAAGATGCGAGATAAGCCGAGAACGACCATAATAACAATTAGTAATGTAACACCATTGTTTTTGAGTTTCTTTACCAGCCAAGGCCAAATTAAATAGAATTGCTCCTCTGTACCTACACTCCATAAATTACTACCCAATGGCACTTTACCGATACACGCGTGTGACACATTGGCCATCAAGAAAATATTCAAAACAAATTTAATCCAATAGTGTTTTTGTAATTCAGCCAATCCTTCGTGATATATAAATTGAGAGAAAACAAAAAAAGAGATGATTACTATCAAATAATAAAGCGGCCAAATTCGGAGTATACGACGTATATAAAAATTCTTAATCTGGATTGTACCCGTCTGTTGTTGTTCGGCAAAAAGCAAGTAAGTAATAAGGAATCCACTTAACACAAAAAACAAGGTAACACCAAGCCCACCAATATCTCCAGGAAGCTTGTAAACACTTATGCCCATATTACTCTTCACCATTTCAATATGATGCACAATAACCATACTAGCTGCTAATGCGCGAATTCCATTGAGTGAGGGGAAAAAGATTCCAGGTTTATCCATGTCCATGGCAAAAATAACTTTATTTTACGTTTTGATTTTTTTAAATTGCAAAGGTATTTCGAGGGATTAAATCTTTCATTCTTTCCCATAAATTAATCATGTTTTATTTCCAAAAAACAATTTTCACTATTCTATGGCTTTGCACTGGAATTGGAAGCCTTGCACAAAATTGGGATATCAATCTATTGAAGAAAATCAACAGCCCGCAAACTCCCAATGCAACAAAGTTTTTCAAAATCACTAGTAATAGTGCTTATGTAGTTCCTTTTGCCTATCCAGCTTTCAGCTTTACATTTGGTAAAATAAAGAAATCCAGTCCCCTCGTTCAGGAAAGTTTTTTTTCGGCCTCCTCTTTAGCTACTGCTTGCATTCTAAGTTATTCAATTAAATTGATTGGCAAGCGCGATCGACCTTATGTAACTTATCCCAACGAGCTTATCATTGATAAACCATCAAAAACCTATTCATTTCCATCGGGACATACTACTGCAGCTTTTTGCAGCGCTACAAGCATGGCTTTATATTATCACAAGTGGTATGTAACCATTCCAGCTTATGCTTGGGCCTGCACAGTAGCCTATTCAAGGATGTATTTGGGCAAGCATTACCCTACGGATGTAATTGGTGGTATGGTTTTAGGTATTGGTATTCCAATGCTTTTTTATTATTGCACACCCGTAAATCGATTTGTAAATGGGATAGGACAAAGTATACTTCATTATTAATTTCTCAATCCGAATTCAAGCATTGCTTATTCGTATCTTTGCATTATGCGTTTTATAGGTTTACTACTATTTGTGCTGATACCATTTTTTGGTTATTCTCAATATGTAAACCCACCTCGAGGAAGAGTTTATAATGATAGTGTTTTAATCACTGTTAATATAAATCTACCTGTCGATTCGCTCAGTGCACTTTATTTACCTGGAAACGAATGCAGCGATCACGAGTATCCTGTAACATTTATTTGGAGTGATGGAATATTACCCAATGATACGGTGCTAAATGTTGGCATCCGATTTAAAGGAAATACCTCTCGATTTGCTAAAAAGAAATCATTTAAACTTTCATTTAATACTTTTAAATCGGGGAGGAATTTTTATGATGTAGAGAAACTCAATTTCAATGGTGAACATAATGACCCTTCTGTAATTCGTGAAAAATTATTTTGGGATGCGATGTATCAAAATAATTTGCCAGCACTTCGTTGTAATTATGTCAAAGTGTTTATCAATGGAGCTTACTATGGCATCTATATCAACATAGAAGATTTGGATGAAATCTTCACCCAAACGCGTTTTGGAAATAGTGATGGCAATTTGTACAAATGCTATTATGGGGCCGATTTAACCTATAAAGGGGTGAATGGGAATTCCTACAAAATGACTGGGAATTTTTGTAATAAGATACAGCGTGTATATGAATTGCAAAATAATATTGTGGCCGACAATTACCAATCCTTGGCCGACTTTATTAACGCTTTAAATAATTTGCCAGCGGATACTACTTATGCAGCTAAAATAAAGAAGTATTTTAATGTTGAATCCTATTTACAAATGATGGCATTAGAAGTTGCGTCGGGTCATTGGGATAACTATGTTTGGAATAATAATAATTTCTTCCTTTATCAAAATACCTATACAAATCAAATGGAGTATATAAGCTATGATGCCGATAATACCTTTGGCATCGGATGGAGTAGTGACGACTGGGGAACTAAAAACGTGTATCAGTTTAATGCTGGTAAGACCCGCCCCCTCTTTACTAAGCTTTTAGCAATACCTGAGTTTAAAACCAAATATGACTATTATTTGTACAAGTTCGTTTCCACCACTTATGATACTTCCATTATATTTCCTCGCATCGATTCCCTGCATAACCTTATTTGGGGCGCCGCTGTTGCCGATACCTTGCGAACAAAAGATTATGGATTTACTGTTGGACAATTTCATAATTCATACAGTCAGACTATTGGTGTAGCCCACGTAAAATATGGTTTAAAACCATTTTTCACAGCACGTAATACTTCCATCAAACAACAAATTAGTCATAATAATATTATTCCTGTTTTATTGAATGAAAGACATCAACCAGAATTCGGATCAATTACTGATTTATTGCATTTTACTATTTCAGGATTCGATGATGAAAGTCCATTGGCATTGAGTTTATTTTATTCTTTCGATTTGGCAGGCGGGTTCACCAAAGCCTTCCTTTTTGATGATGGCTTGCATCAGGACGGAATTGCCGGTGACGGTTATTATGGATTTTCATTACCCGCCCATGGCAATATTGATACCTGCATATTCTTTTATACTGCTACTTCCCCTTCGGGGCAGGTAGCGCGTTATCCATCCTATGAAAATCTTTCTCTTTACCTTGGTATTCGGAGTAATTTAAAACTGCGTATTAATGAACTGATGCCTAAAAATACTTCTGTGATTGCCGATGAGTTTGGCGAATTTGACGATTGGTTAGAGGTATACAATTTGGATAATAATGCAATTGATCTAAGCACCCTTTACTTGAGCAATAGTCTAACTAATCCCACAAAATTTAAATTACCCGCTGTTACCTTACCTGCAAATAAGTTCTCCTTGTTTTGGTGCGATAATCAAACAGCACAAGGTATTTATCATGTAAACTTCAAATTGAGCGCTGGTGGCGAATGGGTTGGATTATTCGATGCAAAAGGATTGCTTATTGATAGCGTCAGTTATTTAAATGCGAATGATAATATTTCTTATGGTAGAATTACCGATGGACTCGGATCCTTTATTTGGCTTGGAAATCGCACTCCGGGTTATAGCAATCAGGGGAACAGCTATGGATTATGGATTGACAATGACTATAAATCATTGGATATATTCCCGAACCCTGCCAACAATTCAATTCAATTTAAATTACAAAATAACTGTAAAGAATTTCAGTATCACTTACTAAATAATTTAGGTCAAAAAATTTATCATGGAATTATATCAAATTCAGAAATCGAGCTTAATATTTCATCGTTACCAAGTGGTATTTACTTTCTATGTATCGATGGATTAACTACCCGTAAAATAGTAATTAATCATTAGTTTGCACTAGAATACCCGAGAGAGATTAAATCCAAATAGGATATCGCCTTTAGACCATTTACCATTCGTTTCACCAATGAATTGTTTTTCAATCATTCCTCTCGAATTGGTGAAGTGCAGCTGAAATACATGCCCACCGGTTTCAATATCAATTCCAATACTTAAAGGGTTTGTATACCCTTTGCCAAGCTGATTCGTTGAGGTATAAAAGTAATCGAAATTAATTGCCACTCGTTTATTTAACTTAACACGTCCACCTATTCCAATGGCTATGATGTCATTCTTTTGATCTATAGTTTCTACTAAATTTCGATGTACCCAGGTGGGCATTAATTGCAAAGAGAATCTCTCATTGAACTTGCGTGCAGCAAGCAATTGTAAATTATAATCAACCTTTCCTTGCCAGAAGGTGTCGCGTGGATTGCCATATTTTAAGGTTTTATAGGAAGTACTTCCAAGAATTGTAACACTCAATGGTGTTGCGTTTTTTATTCCACGGTGTTGAATAAAAATACGGTATTTCAGAAAACCATCATAAGTTTTTCCTTCGGTGCTGCGCCCCAATCCTACCATTAATCGGTGGGAAAGTCCATATTCAAATCCCATACGCATGGAGGCGATATCTAGCCCAAATAAATTGTATAAACCCGAATTGAGTGCTCCAAAACGGTGCATGATTCTAAAGTCTAGTGAATGTCTTCCAACAGTTTGCACCGAATGTGCATTAACTATTCTTGTCGATTTAAAGGTTGCTTCCACCTCTTCACTTACCCCCGAACCAGAAGCCAACAAAAGAGAATCTTCCGTGCTTGTTTTTGTTTGAGCTGCGGCGGCGAATGCAAAAAACAGGACGGTTATTAGTATATATTTTTTCATTAATCCAAAGGGTCTATATGTTTCTTTTTACGGGTATACTGGGTTTTATCTTTCATTACTTTTTCTATCATTGGAACATCTTTAAAGAGAAGTCGGGAGATTTGTTTGGATAGTTTTAAATTATCAATCTTCACTTTTATTTTCTTATTCCTTTTCATTGCTTCGTTATTGCATTGTAATTAGTCATTCTTAGCTCCTTTATTGAGCCAGCATGTAATCATACTTAATTGATCCACCGTTAAGATATCACCTTTGGGCATATCTTTAGTGATTAAAACCCGTTGATTAAATTTAGAAATTTTTGGGGCCATTAAATCATAAGCAGTGAAATCGCCATTAGGTGAATTTCCATCATGGCAGCCACTGGCTGATGCGCATTTCAAATTAATTATTGGTTTTATATTTTTAGAAAAAGTAATTGAATCGCAGGGGCCAATAATAACTTTAAATTTTGTTTCATAATTCTCTTTTGTACATGAATAAACAAACAGAGACAAACCAAAGATGATCGCGGGAATAATACGATATTTCATGTTGCTAAAATAATTGATACATCCTAAAAAAACAGCTAATCGCCTCGTAATCATTGTCATTTTGCAATGACAATTAAACCTTGTAAAATAAAAAACCCGCAAGCCAAAAGCCTGCGGGTTTACGAAAATACTTTATAACCTCTTTTAGTTCTTCATGAAGCGTACACTTTGCAATCCGTTCTCATTCACAACATTTACGAAGTACACACCGGCAGCTAATTTTGAAACATCTGCTTTCATAAATGATGATACATTTTCAAATTGCATCAAAACAGCACCAGTAATATCGGTAATCTTCACCGTTGCATTGCTTGCAGGAAGTACAATATTCAAATAGCTGTTCGTAGGATTAGGATAAGCTGTGATTCCAGCGCTTTCATTTACCTGCAATCCTTTTGATGGAGTTAAATCGGTATTCATGCTGCCATCAGCTTGTTCAAGCGCATCATTATTACCAATATTATCATCACCTAAAGGTACTTCGAAATGATTTCCAAACCATCTGCAATTCACTGTTACAGTTTTACAAACGGTAGTTGAGCAATGTTTCACGCTATCAAATACAGTCAAGCAAACATTATAAGTGCGTTTTTGGAAGAAGGCATGGTAAGGGCTTTTAGCCGATGAGAAGCTACTGTCGCCAAACGACCACCAGTATGAAGTTCCACCAACAGTTGTATTAATGAAACGGAAGGTATTACAGAAATTATACCAGTAGAAATTAGGTGTAGGGCAGCAGGTACTAGGAATTACTATCGTTTTACAGAAAGTATTGAAGCAAGTTGAATCATTACATTTAGTAACCTTCAAACAAATTGTATAAGTACCTGCAGCATTATAAATATGTTTAACCGGGGTTTTATCATTGCTAGAAGATCCATCTCCCCATGTCCATTTGTAGGTCATACAGCTATCGCCATAGCTATAATTCATTACCTCTACTTTCTTATCAGCGCATTTAACGGTTGCCCCGAAATATGCATGAGAGTTGCAGCATGAATTAGGTACTACAACAGTCTTGCATATATAATTCACGCAAGTGGTATCCGTACATTTTCTTACGATCAAGCAAATTGAGTAAGTTCCTGCTTGCGCATATACGTGTGGTGCAGGGTTCTTATCATTGCTATAGGTGCCATCGCCCCAAGCCCATTTAGAAGTGAAGCAGCTATCGCCAGTAGTTGAATTTTGCACTTCCACCTTTCTTAGTGAACAATTCACACCGAAAGCAAAGTTTGAAGTTAAGTTACAACCTGAACAGCTTACAGTAACTGTTTTGCAAATAGTAGTATCCTTACAAACTGTTGTTGTTCCTGGAATAAAACGTTTCACACTTAAGCATACTGTGTAAGTGCCATTATTTAAGAATGTATGGGTTTGAGCGTGTCCGCTGTATGGCCCTGTATTATCACCAAATGTCCACTGATATTCATACGAACCTGTGCTGTCGCCAACAAATGAACTAAAGGTTCCAACTCTTGAAGGACAAGCAATATTGTAGCTCCAACCTGCATATAAAGAACATGATGTTGATGTACAATTTACCGCCACTGTTTTACAGATGGTAGTATCAAAGCAAGGTGTATTGCTATTGGTATAACGTTTTATATTTAAGCAAACTGTATAAGTACCGTTGGCCGAGTAAGTATGTGTTGCATTCTTAGTGGTTGCAGTAGTGTTGTCGCCAAAGGTCCAAACGTAATTATAGGTACCGGTACTATCACCCACGCCTGAAGTAAATGTTACAGTTCGTGTTGGGCAAGAAATACTAAAGCCCCAATTCGCATAAGTTGAACAACCTCCACAATTTACTGTAATCGTTTTACATGTATACTGGAAACAATTTGAATCATTACATGATACCACTTTAAGGCAAACAGTATACGTTCCGTTAGATGCGTAATTATGTCCAATAGTACTGTTCTTGTTGGTTTGCGTAGATGTTGAACCATCACCCCACGACCATAAATAAATACCACAAGAGTTAGAATCTTGAATAGTAAAAACAAATTCCTTGCAATTTGCAGTAGATTGTGTGGCCGTAAAATTTGGAGCCAATACACCACCAACAGTTACTGTTTTACAAATGGTAGTATCTCTACAAACATTACCACCATCATACTTTTTAATGTTTAAACATACAGTGTATGTTCCATTGTTTGGATATTGGTGGGTTGTTGATTTGTGATTCAAAGTATCATAATGTTGGTCGCCAAAGCCCCAGGTATAACGATAGGTTCCCGCAGTATCCGAATTCGATCCAGTAAATGTTACCGTGCGGTTTGAGCAATTGTAAGTCCAATTCCAACCCACATTTCCAAAATTGCAAGTGCCACAATTTACTGTAACTGTTTTGCAAATTGTATCGCTGCATATTCCGACATTGGTTTGTTTGAACATAATCAAACAAATATTATACGTTCCATTTGCCGAGAAAGTATAGGTTAAATTTTTTGTTGAACCAATAGCCGCAGATCCGTTTCTCCAAATATAGCTAACACCTGAATCGGTGCCATTTGTGACATAAGATGTATTGGTAAATACGAATGTTTTGCAATTTGCAGAAGTAGCAGAGAAAGTGAAATTCGCGTGAAAGTCACAATTTGCCTTGGCTGGAGCTGCGAGCAAGAGCAACATAAATGCCGCAATAATTATCGCAATGTTTTTGTTTAGGGAGTATATGCGTTTCATAATTGAAAAATGTTTGATGTTATATTAATAGTCGCGATGTATAAAAAAGGTTGTCTATTGAACAATAATTTTTTGCGAATTTAATTGGTTTTCTGAAGTAATTTGAAAATAATAAATTCCTGTTGCAAGCATGCTTACATCAATAAATTTAGAACTTACAATGCCCTCTTGAACACAGACTCCTGCTGCGCTGAAAATCTTATAGTTAGATGCTGCAGTGGCCTCATTAAATAAGTGAATTGTACCATGCACAGGGTTCGAGCAAAGCAATAATTTAGATGGAGTTTTAATAAGATTATTATCAATTCCGATTAATGCATTTGCAACCTTTGAATAGGTATTATTAGTTTTTATTGGCTCGTAATAATCGAATACTACATCTGCTTTGTTTTTAATTACAGTACCCAGTGGTAAATTACTATTAAACTTAATTTTAAATCCTACATGGCCTCTGTTACTCACATCGTCATTGCCTTCGTTTGGAGGTAAATTAATATTAGAAAAAGTCCATACAATAACCCCCTTGCCTAGTGCTGGCGGGCAACTGTAGGCTTTCACAGTATAACTGTGAGATGCACCTGTTTCTTCTAAGTACTGTATTGATGAATTAATATCTATAGTATCAATTACGATAATATTGTGAATTGAATCAGTCGTTGATGTATTCTCAAAATGTATCACATAACTGATTTCATTCTTAGCAGCAGTTACCAAACTCATAGTATCATTTACGGCAGGCAGAGGATAAACATCTTTTGTGACAGGCGAATTACTGCCTTGTGCGATGCGTTGAACCAACGTATCCGAATTATCACTTGCGTCTAAATCGGCAAGCGCTGATGAAGCAACAAAATTAATTTTATCATATAAACTAAAAGAATCTGCTTTTGCCTTTACTGTGAAGGTGATTCTTTTTTCTTCACCAACCTTTAAATTCGAAATAGCCCATGAAGCCTCATTGCCATTAAGTACAAAATTTTGAGTAGATGAAAAATTAGCTAGTTTATTATTAAATACAACTTTAATACCTGCAGGGCTGCTTAAGTCTTGTGTGCCATTATTGGTATAAGTTATGGTATATACTTCCATCATATCGCGATGAGAAGTAAATCCGCTATTGGGAGTAATTCTAACTTTAAGATCGGCACCATTTCCTACAGGCTTTACACCAAAATCGAGTGAATCAATGATGGCAGCATTAGTGCTTAAAACTGAATAAATACTTTTAGTACATGGAGAATCAATTTCCCAGTTTTTAAATTTCACCAACGAGATGTTATAGGCTAAAGATCCTGTAGGAACAGTCACTGAATAAAATCCATCGCTATCAGTAAGTACATTAAAAAAATCACTAACGCCTATGCGAATTTGCTTATTAGCAAATGGGCGATCTGTGTTATCAAATTTGCAATTGTGATTGAGGTCTTGATAAACATGCCCACTAATTCGAGAGGTGGCTAATAATATTTGTGCCAAGCGATTAATTCTAAATGCGCCTACAAATTCATTGGAAGTTACTATATACAATCCTGCTCTAAATTTCAGTAGGTCGTACCCTGAAACCAATGGCAAACCGGCTGTTGACCATACGTTTGAATATTTTACTACAGAGGCGGAACCTGAAAAAAAGCTTCCACTTGCCCAGAGCTCTCCATTGAATTCTTCAATATCGGTGACTTGAGCATTTACTAAATTAGCACTTAATAAAAGGAAAGCATTTCCAACTCTACTAATAATTTTGTTTTGTAAATCTTGTGTTAGAATCACTAAATTATTTTGAAAAGAAGTAATTTTTGAAATGCCAGCGGTAGATGATATAGTAAATGACTTCCAACTAAAGTTACTATCAATAGCTGCTAAATTTTGAGTTGTTAGTGGCCCTGCCCTATTAAATGAACCACCTATGAATAAAGAGTCATTAAGAACATAAAGGCTATTCACTGCTCCGTTGGTTCCTGTATTACCAAGCGTTCCAGCTCCACACTTACTAAAATTTGTACCATTATATGTTATTATGTTTTGAGTAGTATCTCCATTTACCAGCGTATAAAATGCACCTGCAATAAACAATTGATTCCTGTATACACTCATACAATTGATTGCACCAAATGAGCCACCTAAAAAGCTAAATCCTAAGCTTCCATTTACCAAAACAGATTCCCATGAATTACTTGTTTGATTAAAACGAACTAATGTTTTGGTAATTATTGACGCTGGTGATTTAACCACAAAATTTCCTGCCAAATACACCTGATTTTTATATATAGCAATACACTTGACCTGCGAGCTATCAGAAAATCCTATACCTGGAAGTTGTTGCCAGTAGAAGCCATTCCATTTATTCACTAATATAGTGTACCCTTTGCCAAGCCCTCCATTATTATGACGTGTGGCAACATATAAAAAAATATTGTCTGTTGTTGACGCAATTACTTCATCCGCTACGCCCTGTCCTAATGGCTTCAGCACCTGAGCATCCATTTGAAAGCTTGCAATAACAAGAGTAATTATAAATAGCAGCCTTTTTACCATAGGGTTGTTTTTTTGAGATTAAAATTTATAACCGAGTCCTAACCTCCACCCAAAGGCGTATGGCAACTCAGTAATTCCAGTAGTTTGTTTGTAAATTGATGAAATATTTGTTTTTATAAATAAATCAGATCCGAGTTGAATATGCTTCGTAAGGTAGTAATGAAATTTCATATTCACTGAAACAGCCGAACCAAATCGTCTAAATGATGCAAGATTATTTTGAATTTGCAAGGCTTCACTTGAAATACTATTAGGCATTATGCCTTTTGCGCTTGATAAGTAAGTGAGCATAATTCCAGCACCTGCCTGAAAATCCCACTTGGCGGTAGTACATACCTGATAACTCAAAAGCACAGGCAACTCAACTGAATTGAAAATATTATTATACGGCGTATGGAATGTAGTATCGCGTTGATTAAAATAAAATATTCCATCTATTTTAGTATGGGTTGAGTCATGCCATAAAATCACTGAATCAGCGATGTTACGAGTTAATTGATAAATACCTTGTTGACCATATTGGCTTTCATGCAAGCCCAATCCAATATTAAATTTATTAATATTTTTGATTAGGTCAATTCCGAAATTAAATCGTGTTGTTTGCTTATCCGATGCACTTCTTGTAGCAAAATATTGCGCCGAATGGGTATCGGTATGCAAGTAACGATCATTCAGTGCCAAACCGCCCATTACCTCAAGTGTATAAGGTGATTTAGGCTTACGTATATTAGTACTCTCGGTATTTCCTGGGGCATTGTTATTGCCGTTAGCGGTGCTGGCAGTACTATTGGATGCCTTTGTATTTGGAGTTGATATTTCTTCAGGTTTTTCTTCCTTATTGTTTATTACGGAAGGCTCTGAATTTTCAATTACCGGAACTGTTGAATTTTCCCGAATTGTATTTTCAACAGTGCCTGAGTTGTTTACTGATATTGTATTTCCCGAATTAACCGATGCATTTGAACTTGCATTATCGTTAACACTAGCACTTACATTCGCATTAGGCATTAAAGGAGTGGCATAATTTTTAATGCTTCTTGGTTGTGCCTTTTTCTCATTGGTTGCTGCACCATTTTCATTCAACTTCGACTTCTTACTGCGCTCATTATTTCTAGCATTGATCTTTTCTTGATCTTGACTCTGAACTTTTTCAGAATTGTTTATTGAAGGTTTGGATATAGAAACAATTTTAGACGTTGCTGGGCTATTATAAAAATGATACCCTACATAACTTAATGGAAGAAGTAATAAAAGTAACATCCATGCATAACGTTTTCTGTTGGCTACTCTTTGCAATTGGAGTACTTTCCTGCGAATCAATGCAAATTCCTCATCCAAAGCTTTGCCTTCATAATTTTGTAATGCGTCTTTAAAAGGAGCATCTACAACCCTATCCTTATCTAATTTATCTTGGATTGACGTAAATGGAACCCCAGTAGCATTTGAGTTATAATCTACAAGTGCTTCTCTGAAGTAGCTATCGATATTCGTTTTCGGGGCATCTATTTTTTGCTTGATATTATCGAATGAAATATCTTCTGCATTTATTTCAGCATTTACAATGGCTTGTTTAAAATAATCATCAACAGAGATTTTCCCTTTATCCAATTTGCTTTTAATAGCATCGAACATGGCATCTTCAGCCTGTCCTTCTGCATCTTGCAAGGATTTAAAGAAATTGTCAATATTTATTTTATTCGGTTCCAATACTTACTGATTTAATGACTGTTTCAATTGTTTTTCATTTACCCAAACTTGCAATTGCTTTCTTGCGCGTGCCAATTGCGATTTACTTGTTCCTTCACTTATGCCTAAATAATTGGCAATATCACGATGGCTCATCTCATCAATTGCATACATATTAAATACCACCCGATATCCAGTAGGGAGCTGTTGCACAAGCGACATTAATTCATCAACACTTAGTGGTTCATTTACAACCTCAGGGGTATCCTCGAAATCAATTACTTCGTTACTATGCTTTTCAAATGACTCGGTGAATTGCAATTTGCGGTTCTTACGAAAATGATCAATAGCGGTATTCATCATAATTCGGGTAATCCAGGTAGTTACGCTGCTATTGCCTTTGAATTTATGTAATGTGGTGAAAACTTTAACGAATCCCTCCTGCATTACATCTTTCGCATCATCGATACTATTGCAATAACGCATACATACACCCAGCATCTTATTAGCAAACATCTTATAGAGTTTGCTTTGAGCACTGGCATTGCCATGTATACATTCTTGAATAATTTCTTCCACGCGGTGAGCCTGATTTATGCTTTTGTCGGTTGAAACCTAGTCAGGTTGCATCAAATATAATTATTTCCAGCTATTCTGCGTGGATTACAGAGCACTATAGAGTGAATCAAAAGGAAATTAATGCTTTAATTTTTCGAAAAATGAATCAGAAGCCATGCATGATAAGGCTTTTAGAAAAGTTTTATCATCTAAATTATCTATATAATAATACCCATTATTCTTAAATAAGAGTTTCGCAATATCCGCCTTCAAGAAATGTTCTATTTCCAATTTAGAACGATTAAAATCTGCATCCGACCAAATAATTTGGGATTCTTGGGTCATGGATTTCATTAGTTCCATTAACGACCTGTCGATTGCAAAGCCATTTCTGAAAGCCACTGGATTGCTGAATTTCTTTAGCACTTCCTGATTCATCTCTACATACCTGCTTGCAACTTGTCGAAGAATATTTTTGGTTTGAATACTTGTATAAAGTGCTGATCGGGCTGAGGTATCCATTGGAACGAAGATATCTGGAACGATTCCTCCGCCTCCATAAACCGTGCGTCCGCCAAGGGTTGAGTAGCGTTGGGTGGTATTATTTTTAATACTGTCTTCGAAGAATAATTCACCTGTTGTATATCTATTCTGGTAATCCTCTTCGTATTCGCTGTAGCCTAAATTATATGGCTTTTGAATACTGCGTCCGCTTGGTGTATAATACCTTTGAATGGTAAGCCTAACTGAGGACCCGTCGCTCAGTGAAAATGATTTTTGAACCAATCCTTTACCAAAAGTCCTTCTTCCAATAATTAAAGCACGATCATTATCCTGCAATGCACCACTCAATATTTCGCTAGCACTTGCACTGTTTTCGTTTACCAAAACTATCAGTTTGCCGTTTTCAAAAATTCCATTCCCAGTAGCTTCAAAACTTTCATCAGCAGTATGTACACCTTTGGTAGTCAAAATTTTCTGATTGGCTTCCAGAAATTCATCAGCTAATTTTTGGGCTGTATTTAAGTACCCTCCACCATTATCCCTAAGATCAATAATTAAATTCTTCATCCCCAATTCCTTTAATTGCTTAAAGGCATCCTGGTATTCATCGAAGGTATTTGCAGCAAAACGTGAAATTTTTATATAACCTGTTTTATCATCTGCCATAAAAAATGCATCGACACTTTTAATTGCAACGCTTCCACGAGTTATATCGAAGTCCAGATTCTGCTTATCAAACATTCTATAAATTCCCAGATGTACCACGGTGCCTCCCTTGCCTTTCAATAATTTAAAAACATCATCATTTTTCAAATTCATCCCATTAAGCACCTTCCCATCTACTTTCACAATCTTATCTCCTAGTTTCATTCCGGCCTTTTCACTTGGACCTCCTGGAATAATATTGGCAATTATTATCGTGTCTTTCCATAAAAGAAATTCGATTCCTATTCCTTCAAAACTCCCTTCTAGCGGCTCATTTACTTGTTGCGCTTCGGTGGCAGTAAAATAGTTGCTATGCGGATCGAGTGTATGCAATAAATCATTGATAGATTCCTTTTCTATTGTTTCGGTATTGACTGTATCTACATAATTGTTTTTTATGAGTTGTAAAATCTGTGAGAACTTATTCCCTCCAGAGGTTCGGTATGGTACAAACCATATACCAATAAGGATTCCCAATGCCAATATCAAGGCAAAACGCAGCGGTTGTAATACCTGTTTCATGTATCGCAAAAATAAAGTAATTCCTCACTTGATTGAATCTATTTTTCTAATCTAATCTCAATGCTTTTTTAGGATAGTTCAATAATTGTCATATATACGTCATTTCATTTACCATTTAGAAAGCATCAACGATTAATGAGAAATAACCTTTAATACTTAAGAATATGAAACCACTTGCAAACAAAGAAACCTTGGACGATTTGATTTTTGAAAATCGCAACAAATCCTATGGCGCATACTATATGCGAAACACTTATAATACCTCAGTAAAAGAGGCATTTTCTATTGCTTTAGGTAGCTTCGTTACTATAATATTTTTAGTTTCACACTTCGCTTTTAAACCTGTTATAGATCCTAAGATATTGAATGACTACGACACTACATGTATTATGATTGATTATGAAATCATTCCTGAAAAATCGGACGAGCCAAAGGCAGCAGCTCCGAAAACTAACCATACCGATATTCCTGATAATTTTAAAGCGGTGACCAAGGTAGAAGTACCAGAAAAGACTACCCCTAGTAAAAATGAAAATGTAAGCTCCATTGTTTCTAAAATTGAGGGTACAGGAATTGGAGGCAAGCTCATTATTGGAGGTAGAATACCTGGTGGGGAAACAAAAAAAGAAAAAGAAGTTGAAGGAGAAGAACTATCCTATGCTTCAAAAATGCCCGAATTCTATGGTGGAGAGGCTGCTTTAATGAATTATATTACTACTAATTTTAAAATCCCACAGGACATGGAGGAAGGTAATGTTAAGCTAAGTTTAAGCTTTACTGTAGATGAAGAAGGAAGAATATCAAAAATAAATATCGTTAGAAGTGCTGGCCAAAAATTGGATAATGAGGCCATCCGGGTGGTTTCGGGCATGCCTGCCTGGAAACCCGGAGAAATGAATGGACACAAGGTGAAAGTAAGGTTCCAGATTCCAATTCATATAAAATTCCATTAATAGCCGCTACAGAATTGAAAATGAGCCTTTCAGGAGAAGGGCTCATTTTATAATAAGATAACATGAATTCATTGTTAAAATAAAACCTAAAATCCCTATTTTCGCATCCCCGATTTTATGAATCTCTTCAAGTTTCTAGTTTCTCTTTTCTTCTTATTCGAAATCTTTTCTTGTAATCAGAATGATAATACTGTGAAGAAAGAAGAAGATACCATGACCTCGGGAACCATTCGCGTAACTGTGGATGAAACGCTCAAACCTTTAATGGAAGCCGAATTTAATGTTTTCGCATACCAATATCCCGAGGCCCACCTTATTGTGAGTTACAAACCGGAATTGGAGGTAATGAACGACTTTAAAAACGATAGTGCCAGAGCAATAATACTCTCTCGTGAATTAACCACCAATGAATTCGAGTATTTTAAGAGTATTCAATATATTCCGAAAGCCGTTCCGTTTGCACTCGATGGGATATCAATTATCGTCAACAAGAATGCGGCATTAGATAGTTTTCGTTCCAACGACTTGAAACTGATTCTTTCAGGAAAATCAGCCACCGAGACTGTAGTGGTATTCGACAATTCAGCTTCAAGCACGGTAAGATTGCTTCGCGATTCTTTATTAAAAAAAGAACCATTAGCAAAAAACTGTTTTGCTTTGCACAGCAATCAGGAGGTTATCGATTATATCGGTTTGCATGAAAATGCGATTGGTATAATTGGTACAAGTTGGATTAGCGATAAAGATGATAGCAATGTCACTGTAAGACTTCGGAAAATTAAGAGAGCCCGTATTGCTGCCGAAAAAAGCAATGACTTTCTAGAACCATTTCAAACGGAAATAGAAACGGGAACTTATGCCTTTAGAAGAACGATTTATTGCATACAAAGAGATGGGAAAATGGGGTTGGGAACCGGCTTGCAGCACTTCTTATATGAAGAGAAAGGTCAAACCATTGTATTGAAATTTGGGATGATGCCCTATACTCCTCCGGTTAGAAGTGTAAAATGGAACGCACAATAAATTCGCATTCCTTAACAGCCAAATAGAAATCGAGGCAAAATATTTGATAGCATACTTATAAAGAAACGTCAGTAAAATTAATTTATTTCATAATTATTAAAATGAGAAGTTTAAAGAGGATCGTATTAGCAATTGTTTTATTTAGTAGCGTGAATCTTCACGCGCAAACCATGGAAGATGGTTTAAAAGCATGGAGGAATGAGAATTTCAACACCGCTCGTGATATTTTCAAAAAAGTAACCGATGCTGAACCCACCAATGCAATGGCCTTGTTTTATTACGGTCAATCATTGTTTAAAACTGGTGATGTAAATGGTGCTAAAGCAGCCTTCGACAAAGGCACTGCTGCTCGACCAACTGAATTTTGGTGTATGGTAGGACAAGCAAAATGTATGCTTGATGCTGGTGATGCCGCCGGTGCTGAAAAGAAAATAATGGCCGCATTAAAAGGCACAAAAAGCAAAGACCCCGACATTTATAGCTTTTCTGCCGAAATGTATACAAGCACAAAAAATAAAGACTGGAATAAAGCTATTGATTACGCTCAAAAGGGTTTGCTAACTCCTAGAGGCAAATCTGATTTCAATGCATTCAATGCATTAGGTGACGTATATTTCGAGAAACATTATAGTGGTAACGGTGAAGATCGTGATATTGGTTTGGCAGTTTCTAACTATGAGAAATCGTATCAATTAAACACAAAATCACCATACGCAATGACTCGTATCGGTAAAATTTGGAGTACCACACGAACTGATCTTAGCTACCGTAACTGTATTGAGGCACTTGAAAAAGCAAAGGCTGCAGATGCTGATTACCTGCCAATGCACAGCGTATATGCATCAATCTATGAAATTAGCGGTCAATATGATAAGTCGAAGAATGAACTCGGAATTTATATGGCAGGAAGCGAAGACAAGGTGAAGTCAGCCGATCGTATGATCAATATTTTATATCAATTGAAAGATTGGAAAGGCACTTTAGAGTTGGCTCAAAAAATGAATGCCCAATTTCCTGATAATTGCGACTATATCCGTGTGCTTGCTCATGCCAATACTGAATTGGGTAATAATGAAGCTGCATTGGGTTATTTCACTACTTACCAAACAAAATGCAGTGGCGAAAAAATGAGAATTGAAGACTATACCTATTTGGCAAAAGCCAATAGAGGTGTAGGTAATGATTCGGCTACCATCAGGTATTACAATCAAATCATTGGTTTGGATTCAACTAAAGAACAAGCCATATTGAAAGAAATGGCCAATGGATTTTATAGTGCTAAAAAGTTTGATAGGGCCATTGAGATTTTCAATAAGCTAATGGTTAAATATCCAACTCCTAATACCCAGTATAAATTGATGGATGCCTACTATTTGTCGAAAAAATGGAAAGACCTAGGCATTGCATCTGATTCGTTTATTTCAGGAAACAATGGCAACCCTTTAGGCTATCTGTATAAAGCGCGTTCATTGTATTATACCGATACCATCAATGATCGTAAAGCCGCCGCAGATATGTACAAAGTGTATCTTGGTAAAACTACCGACACTGCTTTCTCTAAACAAGTTTTGGTAAGTGAGAAAACCGAAGCTCACCAACAAATTTGCTTTCATTATATTAAGAAGAAAAATTTGAAAGCAGCCATCGCCGAGCTTGATGAAGCTTTAATTGATGACCCGAACAATAAATCATTAATTGATTTACGTGCAAAAATTGACAAGGCAATGAAACCACAGCCAGCTGCACCAACAACAAAGCCTACAACTACAGTAAAGCCTAAATAACAGGTACTCATTACTTCAATAAAAAAAAGCCATTGCATAAATATTGCAATGGCTTTTTTATTTTTTCACTAAAACTTTATAATAATAACCACCAAATAAGTTTGGCTACTAATGCCCTATTTTTTATTCCTAAGTAAGGATCATAGTTATCAGTATATACAATGAATAAATCACTCATTGGCTTGAAACGCCATTGTAATCTTAAATTGAGATTAACATTCTCTGCCTGTGTATTGTATTGAAAAAATGCTGTGAAGTAGAGTGCCTTTGTGAATGAAAGTTCGGCCTTTGCTCCCATTAAATGCAATGCCGACCGATTGCCCGATTCCCAGCTGAAATAATTTACTGCATAATTCAAATTAAATATACCCCAAGGTTGATATCTGTAATTTATATCAAGGGTGGTACTGTTACGAAGGCTATTATAATAATTCCCAAAATTATTATAAACAGAGTAGTTGAACTTACGACGTTTATTGCTTGTATAGGTTATATCCGCATTGTTATATTGATAACGGCCCGGCATAATAATATCTATTAAGTTCTTACTTAACTTCAAAGAAGTAAGTTGATTCACAAAATTGATATTAACATTTGCAACAAAGATGGCACTATTTTGAAACAAGATACTGTATGAAGGATTCAAATATGACGATTGCGTTTTGAAATTCATATCAGTATAATAATTCCAATAAAGTGTATACGCATGATAATTTATACGCTGTGATTTTGGGTATACACGATGGGTGATAGAAGGCTCAAGTCGATAATATGTTTGTTTAATAAAGGTTTTCGAAACTGCATCAAACTGCGATTGATGCGGAACAAAGCCTACTTCCGCATTATAATCTTTGCTCACATATTCATGATTCCAGTTTATATCCCAAGTAGGGATGCTATATTGTAGAAAAGTAGCATTGGCAGAAGCCCCTCGTTTTGAATCGGGAGAGAATGATTGATGATAAAATGCCTTACCTCTCCAACGGTTATTTGGAGAAAGTAAAAAGTAATCAAAGCAAACTACTCTATTATACGCATTGGCATCGGGTTGGAGCGCATCACGATTCACCATGGTAAATTGAACACTACTTGTTTTGAAAATTTGGCGTTGCAAGGCCACTACACTATAGTTCTGCGATTTCATCTTAAGGGCTGCATCTTCAGCGGTAACTACATTCATAGCCCCGATACGCCATTTTTCATTGAGCTTGCCACTGAGCCTGGCACCTCCAAGTATTGGTATTGGTGAACCATTGCGAAGGCCTATCTGCCTTGAGAAAAATGGCCTAATTTGCGAAAATCCGATGGATGAAAACAAATCACTATTCTCTATGAAGAACTGTCTTCGCTCAGGGTAAAACAAACTATAACTTGTAAGATTTACTTGCTGCCTATCGACTTCCACCTGACTAAAATCGGGGTTTATGGTGATATCTAAATTGAGTGACGAAGAAACAGCATATTTGATATCCGTTCCAATTCCTGGCCTGAAATTTATTTTATCCGATTTCTTATAATCACTATTAAGGTTGGTACTTAAGTACGGAATTACCGAAATACTATGTTTAGTTTTAGGCGGTGCATCATCCCAAATAAGGTTGCCACAAAAATTCAGAACAGAAATATTATAGGTTCTTGGAATAGCCGTCCATGAAGTACTCTCGAAACGCTTCATATCATTACGAACGAAATTAACACCCCAATTGGTAAGCCCTTCTTTAAAACGAATAGATTTAAATGGGATGGCAAATTCACAAGTCCAACGATCCTCGTAATGTTTCACATCGCTATACCAAAGATTATCCCAATCGGTACTCACTCCAAAATTACCACCATTGGCAACTAAACCTTCACGTTGCGCTCCCATTGGATTTACTCCAAAATTGAAGCCATTGGTTTTATCATTGAAAGGATCAAATACAATGGCAAATGCATCACTTGCTGGGTAGCTATAATCGCGCTTCAATGATTGAATAACATAATCCTTTTTAATATCATCATAGCACACTGCAAAAACATAGATATTATTCTCATCAAACAATAGTCGAACCTCTGTTTTTGTTTTGGCTTCGGAGGTATCATAGGGGGTTACTTCACGAAATTGAGTAGCTATTTCGGCTGTTTTCCAAGCCGCTTCATCATCGATACCATCTATCTTAATTTCTTCGTGAATTTTTTTTATATGAATTGACCTGCCCGTTGTTTGAGCATTGGTATTTACCGAATAAAATAAGCAAAAGAATAAAATACAATATTTAGTCATGTGGTTTTGTTGCAAAACAAAAATAAGGATGTTACACAATTTCCATACCCCCTAAAAGGGTTGAATTGCCGGTCCAATTATTATTTCTTTACTTCTTTAGAGAAGCTTTCCTTTAGTGTTACCGTACGATTGAAGACCCATTTCTCATCCGAAGAATCTTTGTCCTTACAAAAATATCCTTTGCGAAGAAATTGGAATCGTTGCGACTCAGTAGCCTCTTTAAGCGCGGGTTCAGCAAATGCATTTGATATAACATGAAGGCTATCGGTATTGATATATTCCTTGAAATCGCCTTCTTCCATAGCTGGGTTCTCCGATTTGAACAATCGATCATATTCACGCAATTCTACTTGAATAGCATGCTTAATGCTCACCCAGTGAAGGGTTCCTTGAACCTTGAGTCCAGTGGTATCGGATCCGCTTTTACTTTCAGGTATATATGTGCAGTGAATTTCAGTAATATTTCCCGCTTCATCCTTTATCACATTGGTGCATGTAACAATAAATGCGCTCTTCAAGCGTACACTCTGTCCTACTGCCATACGGAAGAATTTCTTAGGAGGGTTCTCCATAAAATCTTCACGTTCTATATACAATTCCTTACTAAATGGAATGATGCGAATTCCTGAATTTTCCTCTTCAGGATTATTCTCTCCTTCCAAAATGATATCTGCTCCTTCAAAATTAGTGATGACTACTTTTACAGGATCAAATACTACCATTCGGCGATAAGATGTTTTATTTAACTCTTCACGAACACAAAACTCGAGTAATGAAATATCATTCAATTTATCACGTTTAGCAATACCTGCACGCTCACAAAATTCGCGTATTGAATTGGCGGTATATCCCCTGCGTCGCATTCCCGAGATAGTTGGCATGCGTGGATCATCCCATCCTGATACATGTTTCTCGTTCACTAGTTGAAGTAATTTGCGCTTGCTCATTACGGTATAACTCACATTCAGTCGTGCAAATTCATATTGATGCGACGGATACAATCCAAGTTTGGCAATACACCAATCATAAATTGCGCGGTGTGGAATAAACTCCAGTGTACATATCGAATGAGTGATATTTTCCATAGCATCACTTTGCCCATGTGCAAAATCGTACATTGGGTAAATACACCAAGCATCACCCGTGCGATGATGATGTGCAAATTTAATTCGATATAAGATTGGATCCCGTAATAACATATTAGGAGAAGCCATATCAATTTTCGCTCTCAGGATTTTTGCACCTTCGGCAAATTTCCCAGCACGCATTTGTTGGAACAACTCGAGATTCTCTGCTACGCTTCTATCTCTGAAAGGGCTATTGATACCCGGTTCTGTTGGGGTACCTTTTTGTTGTGCAATTGCTTCGGGAGTTAAATCATCAACATAAGCATCGCCTTGTTCAATGAGCTGATTTGCCAATGAAAATAATTTTTCGAAATAATCGCTGGCATAAAATTCGTTCGCCCAGCTATACCCAAGCCATTTAATATCCGCTTTGATACTTTCTACATACTCGGTATCTTCTGTAACCGGATTGGTATCATCAAATCGCAAATTCGTTTTACCACCAAACTTCTGCGCGACGCCAAAATTCAACCAGATAGAGGATGCGTGTCCTATATGTAAATAACCATTGGGTTCGGGAGGGAAACGTGTAAGGATCGACTTATAATTGCCAGATGCTAAATCTGCCTCTATAATTTCTTCAATGAAGTTTAATGACTTTTCTTCTTTAATGGGTTCCATGTGTGTTTTATGATTTTATACCTAATCAAGGTAGTAATTTGTAATTGATAAATAATAATTGATACGAGGTTATAACGACTAGAGTTGCTGGAAACAATTTCTAATACGTATCAAACTTTGATCAATCCCAAATAGTACAACCAAATCGTGTATGGCAGGACCTGATAATTCACCAACTAAGCTCACCCTAAGAAATTTCATTAGGTCGCCTGTTTTAATATTCTGTGCAGCGGCAAATTCCTTGAAGGCAATTTCTACATTCGCCCCATCAAATGTTGTTAGCGCCTTTAATGTGGCTTCGAATACGTCTGCATTAAAAATTTCTCTCACCCCGCTTACCTTGGCCAAATTGGCTTCTAAATACGTTTCGGTAGCTCCAAATAAATACCCGAATGCATTGATATCATTGATTAATACCATACGGTCTTTTATCAATCCAACCACAGCAATTAGGTATGATGAATCAATATTTCCAAATTTCTCTTGTACTATTGGTGCAACTAAATTTGCAATGGTTTCATTGCTACATGCTTTAATATATTCATGATTGAACCACTTGGCTTTCTCAGCATCGAATTTCGCGCCACCATGACTAATTCTTTCAATTGTAAACGCTTCAATCAACTGATCAAGAGAATAAATTTCTTGAGTTCCACCAGGATTCCATCCTAAAAAGGCCAGCATATTAATTACAGCCTCAGGCAAATACCCATTTTGCTTATAACCACTGCTCATCTCGTTGGTCTTAGGATCCGTCCATTGCAATGGGAAAACCGGAAATCCAAGTCGGTCGCCATCCCGCTTACTAAGCTTACCATTACCGTCAGGTTTCAATAATAATGGTAGATGTGCAAATTTAGGCATCACTCCTTCCCATCCTAAATATCGGTATAGTAATACATGCAAAGGAGCGCTTGGCAACCATTCTTCACCACGTATAACATGTGAAATTTGCATTACGTAATCATCGCATACATTGGCCAAATGATAGGTTGGCATTCCATCACTTTTAAGTAATACCTTATCATCCATCTCGTTGGTATTCACCGTTACCGTTCCACGAATTTCATCATTAAAAATCACCTCCTCATCGGCAGGTATTTTCAATCGTATAACATAGGGCTCGTGTGCTGCTAGTTTTTCGGCAACCACCTCTGGTGAGCATGTTAATGAATTTTTTAGGTTAAGCCTGGTTGTGCTATCGTATTTGGCATTTGCATTATCCGTGCGGAGCCTGTCAAGGTCTTCCTCTGAGTCGAATGCATAGTATGCAAACCCCGATTCTATAAGTTTTTCGGCATACTGACGATAAGAGTCCTTTCTTTCTGATTGGCGATAAGGAGCATGCGTTCCATCTCCAAAGCCTACCCCTTCATTCGGGCTAATTCCAACCCATTTTAGTGATTCAATGATATACTGTTCTGCGCCAGCAACCATACGGTTTTGGTCGGTATCTTCAATTCGGAGAATAAAATCTCCGTGATGTTTTTTTGCAAACAAATAATTGTAAAGCGCCGTGCGAACACCGCCAATATGCAATGGCCCTGTTGGGCTGGGTGCAAAGCGCACTCTAACTCTTCTTAATAAATTCATAAAGGAAGCGCGAATTTAACACAAAAAATTAAGAGCACCGATGTGGACTTGCATGGCATTAAGGCCTATAAAAAATCGTTGGATGGTGCAATTTAAACGGGCTTGGCATTGATATAAACCTGAGAAATCATGTCTTCCCCGAATGTATAGGGTATACGAGCTAATGAATCCATGGGGTTGGTTAAGATTAAATTGGCGCGTTTTCCTGGACTGATGCTGCCCACCTCTTCTTGCAATTCTAAGGCGAATGCGGCATTGATAGTGCAGGCATTGAGTGCCTCTTCAGGCAAGAGTTTCATTTTAATACATGCCAGTGAGAGTAAAAAACTCATACGGCCATTGGGGCAGGTACCTGGATTATAATCAGAAGCGATACAGAGGGCAGCACCAGCATCAACCAATTTTCGAGCGGGAGCATAAGGAATACCCAAGAAAAAAGAAGTGCCTGGCAATACTGTGGCAATGGTTTCAGAATTCGACAATAACTCAATTTCCTCCGGGCCTATTTCTTCTAGGTGATCTACACTTAAGGCCTTGTGGGCGATGGCAACCTGCACCCCTCCGGTAATACCCAACTCATTGCCATGAATTCGCGGTTTCAATTGGTATTTCTTAGCCGCATCTAAAATGCGTGCGGTTTCTTCTACACTAAAAAAGCCCTTATCACAAAATACATCTACATAATCGGCCAGGTGCTCTGCTCCAATTATCGGGAGCATTTCGGAAATAATTTGTTGAATATACCCTTCATGATTTTGTTTGAATTCCTGAGGAAAGGCATGTGCACCCAAAAAAGTGGCCTTTACAGGAATTGGCAAGGAGTCTTTTAAACGAGCAATAACTCGAAGCATTTTTATTTCATCGCTTATTGTAAGTCCGTAACCGCTCTTAATTTCAATGGCTCCAGTACCTTGTTTCATCAGTTGCAGTGCTCTTGCAAAGGCATCGGTATACAATTGATCTTCTGAGGAATTTTGTAATCGTTTGGCCGAATTTAGAATTCCACCCCCTCTTTGTGCTATTTCTTCATAGGTTAAACCATTGATTTTGTCAACGAATTCCGATTCCCGTGTCGCGGCAAATACAATATGGGTATGACTATCCACGAAGGCAGGGAGCATTAGCTTTCCGTTACAATCTATCGATTCCTCTGCATTCATATTTTCCAGGTTTTCCATCAAGCCGAAGCTTGAAATGATCCCATTTTCACAAAGCACCCAAGCATTATGAAGTGAATTTATATTGCGTAGTGCCTTGCCGCGTAATGGTTTAAGTGGATTTTCCTTATTGGCATATAAGGTTTTGATATTAATAAATAGGGTGCGCATAAATTCGGTTAGAGTTTCAAAACAACTTGAAAAAACGATTCAAGAATAAAAAATTTATCACTTTCCTTTGGCACGATAATTGTTTTTTGGGGGTTGGCCAAAAAAGATTATTTTTGCTGTTTAAACTAATTTATTTACCTTTCACATATGAGATCTTTAAAATCACTTTCCATTCTTGCTCTCTTTATCATTGGAGCTTTTGTATTAACCTCTTCTAGCTGTGGTAGCACATGTACTGCTCCAACAATCACTTTTGATCCATCAGGTGGCACATTATCAAAAGCTCCTGGTGAGAAATTCACAATGAATGTTGTAGTAACTGGTGATGCAGACAACATTAAATCAATCGTTGTTTCAAAATCATCTAACGGTGTTACTGATCCTGCGTTCCTTTCATTGACCAGCGTTGGCGAAAAAGGAAAAACAGTTGTATTAACTGATTCAGTTCCTGCAAATACTGCCATTGGTTCAGTGATTACTTACACGGTAACAGCAACTAGCGATTGTAAAGATGCAGCTTCTGAAACTAAAACTTTAACATTAACTGTTGGAGCTTCTACTATTAAGCTTGATGATTTATTATACTTGGTTGAAAACGCAGTAGCACCTAGAGTATATAGCCGTTATTCATCTGGGGCTACTAATAATTCAGCATGGGATTTACAAAACAGACAACCTAAATTGGCTGCTGATGCAAACACTACAAAAGACATTCGTGACTCCGCTTCAGCTGCAAATCCTTTTGCAGGTCGTTGGGGATCACGTGATGGTTGTAAATTTGTAAAGGCACCTTCTACCTTTGATTTTGCCAATGCTTCTCCGAAGTTGATTCTTGATGCATACAAAGCTGGAACTGCTAGCGACTTGATTACTTTTGTTGCTGGTGATTTCATCATTGTTAATATCAAAAATTCTAACACTTACGCAGTAGTTAAAATTAAATCATTAGTTGATGACGGTGCTGCTTCTAACGAAGACTACACTTTCTTCTCATACAAACTAGCTCAGTAATTAACTGATAAATAAAAAAGCCATCCTTATTCATATAAGGGTGGCTTTTTTTTGCCACATTGAATCAAGAATTCGAAGGTGAGGATAATGAACCTAACATTTTTTTATAATACAACAATCCAACTTATTGCAAATTAACTTATGAAGATGTTTTCGTTAGGAAATTAAATCCTATCGTTTAGTGTAGGTGCAGTTTGATTGAGTTTGAAATTTTACAAGAGTCTGTTTCTGTAAGTTATGAACAGAGTGCATTATAATAGCAGTGTAGATTCCAGATATTTTTTGTAATTTCTGCACAAGTTTATCACAAAAATTTGCAAAATGTGGGTATCTATAATTATGTTGCATAGATGCATATAAAAAAGTTTATTTGAAGTATAAAGGAACCAATACAGGAGAGCATAATAAAATGGATGATATAATAAAATCGACGAATATTCGTACTACCCTTAAGAATAAGCAGATACAGGTAGGGCCAAATACTGAGGGGAAGCTGCCACCACAAGTTTTAGAATTAGAAGAGAGTGTACTTGGCGCCATCATGTTGGATAAGGAGGCGATCAATACTGTCGTTGAAATTTTACAGCCCGAGAGCTTCTATAAAGACGCACATCTTACTATTTTCAAGGCCATGATTAGTTTGTATACGAAGTCAGAGCCAATAGATTTACTTACTGTAACGCAAGAGCTTCGCGAACAAGGAAGCTTGGATATCGTTGGTGGCGCTTACTATATAACCCAACTTACTACCCGACTCACCTCGGCTGCCAATGTTGAGTTTCATGCACGTATTATTCAAGAAAAGTATATTCAACGCCAGCTCATTCGCATTTCGAACGAAACCATACGATTTGCTTATGAAGATACGAGCGATGTATTTGAATTGCTCGATAAGACCGAGCGGAGTATGTTTGAGCTTACCAATGGCTTGATGAATAAACAAAACCGGAGTATCGCCGATTTATTAATTCAATCGATCAAAGAGCTTGAGAAAGTAAAGGAGAACCCCAACGACCTAACTGGCGTTCCTACAGGGTTTGCCGAGCTTGACAAGATGACTTCTGGGTTTCAAAAATCAAATTTAATCATCATCGCGGCTCGTCCGGGTATGGGTAAAACCGCCTTTGTACTCTCACTAGCACGCAATATGGGAGTGGATTATAAAAGAGGGGTGGCCATCTTTTCATTAGAGATGAGTAGTATTGAGTTGGTAAATCGTATGCTAAGTATCGAATCACAAATTCCAGGTCAGGTAATTCGTGATGGAAAACTTGATAAAGCACAATGGGAGCAGCTCATGAGTAAAATTACTCGATTAAATCAGGCCCCTATTTTTATTGATGATACCCCACAGTTATCGGTGTTTGAATTGCGTGCAAAGGCTCGCCGATTAAAGCAACAATCTAATGTATCTCTTATAGTAATCGATTATCTTCAACTCATGAGAGCCGACCAATCGAACAACAAGAATGGTACCCGTGAACAAGAAATTAGTTATATCTCACGATCACTAAAAGCACTTGCCAAGGAATTGGAAATACCCGTGATTGCACTCTCTCAATTGAGTCGTGATGTAGAGAAACGAACCAATAGCAAGAAACCTGTACTGAGCGATTTAAGAGAGTCGGGAAGTATCGAGCAAGATGCGGATATGGTAATGTTCTTGTATCGTCCCGAATACTATCAGCTTGCCACCTTTGATGATGGTACTCCAACAGAGGGAATGGCCGAAATTATTATCCAAAAACATCGTAATGGTGCATTAGGAGAAATTCGTACAAGATTCATTAAGGAATACGCGCTCTTTACCGATAGTGGATTACATGGCTACGAGGAGAGTAATTATTCGGGTGGTGGGAATTATACTAGCCCTCCTGACGGAAATTCGGGTACAATTACTTTTAGTTCGAAAATTAATGAAATGGAGGATGATCCATTTTAGTTAATGAGGACTCGTTTTTGAATCATCGTTATTCAAGAAATTAATTTCATTTTTAGGGTGATTGGCTTGCAGTTCTGCTTTAAGCTCCTGATATAAATTTACTTCCTTTAATCTTTTTCTTACGGCATTTTCAATACTTACATTCAATTCAAATCCTATTTGAAGTATTAAACAATTGAATTGCAATAAAAGAAGCACTACAATAAGGGTTCCGATAGATCCATATAGTTTATTGTATGAAGCAAAATTATTTACATAATAAGAAAACAAAACTGTTGAACTCAAAGACAGAATTACTGCAAGCGTAGAACCTGTTGTAATAAATTTCCATTTATGCTTGCGTGATGGTGCAAAATAAAATAAGGATGAAATGGTTGAAAAAAACAACGCAACAGAAACAATCCATCGCACAACGGTGAGTATAACAACTACCGATTTACCTTTAATCCAATGATGCGCTAATAGCCAGTTGGTCCCCCATTCTCCCGCAGTAATAAGCACTACTGCACTAATTAGCAATACACTAAAAAATAAAGCAAGAAAAATAGAAACAATCCTTTGTTTGATCACTGTTCTTGTTTCCTTGGTATGAGCATATTTATTGAACAACTGCATTAAACTAAAAAATCCATTGCTTGCAAAATAGAGTGCTAATAAAAATCCAAATGATAAAACTCCACTATGTTTCTTTCTGAGAATATCATTGATCGTCACCTTGATTGTTTCATAGGTTGACTTATCGAGTATCTGTTCAAAAAATTTCAAGACTTCATCTTTAGTATCATTAATAGGGATAAAGGGGATGAGTGTAAATAGAAAAATGATGGCTGGAAACAAGGCAATAAAAAAACTAAATGCCAATGCCGATGAACGCATATTCAAATCTTCATTTAAAATTTGCTTGAAGAAAAAATGCATCACATTATAAATGGACTCACCTTGAAAACCAGGAAACGAAACACGTTGTGTAAATCCGATAAATTTACGGTAGAACACAAACCTTAATAAAAACTGGTGAAGCCATTTCATAATTTTTCGGGGCCTTATTTAAAATAGGGTTGTAACTTTTGGAGTAAAACAGTCGGGCTTTTACATGGTTTACGAGTCATGGTATTTACCGATACCAAGGTAACATGACCTGTGGTAATCAATTCATTGTTTTGATTATAGATTTCATAGTCAAATCGAGTGCGTATTGATGGCATGGCATGAATGGACGTTTTTATTATGAGTAAATCGTCATAATAGGCCGATTTATGAAAATTCATGCTCAAATCAAGAACTGGCATCATCACACCCTCCTCTTCAAATTGTTTATAGCTTAAATTCATCTCCCGCAATGCGTCGGTGCGACCGATTTCAAAAAAAGCAGCATAATTTCCATGATATACTACCCCCATTTGATCGGTTTCACTATATCGAACCCTAACTGTAGTCGTTGCCTGAAACATGTGCAAATTTATTCAATAAATAGTGATTAACCGCATTCAAATCAAAGGATCATTTTGAACCTCTTATTTCTTTATTATTTTTTCGGCATTCTAAAATGATGTGTTATTTTTACAGCTTATGAAATTGAAAAAGAAGTCGAAACGAATTCTTATCATCGTTGGAATAATATTCTTTGCGATTTTTGGTGTAGCCTATTATCTTTTCTTGAAAAAAAATATCGTATTTCCAAAAAACAAAGAGAAAGAATATTTATACATTCCTACAGGAGCAAAGTTTGAAGATGTTATCGCTATTCTAGAGAATAAAAAAATAATCAAAGACATCACCGCCTTTACATTATTGTCAAAGAGTGTTGGATACAATAATGCGGTGCTTCCTGGTCGTTATCGTTTAAAAAACAATATGAACAATTTTGAGCTCGTTCGATTGTTGAGATCTGGCAAGCAAGAACCCGTGAAGCTCATTATTAAAGGCTCACAGAGCATGCAGAACTTCTTAGAATATGTAGCCGATAATTTGGAAATTACTCTTGATGCTTTAAACTCTAAACTCAATGATGCCGAGTATTTAAAGCAATACAACCTGACACCAGAAACGGCTACTTGCTTAATCATCCCTAATACATATGAATTGTATTGGAATATCTCATTGGAAAATTTCATGCTAAAGATGCACGATGCATACGATAAGTTTTGGACCGAAAAAAGGGTTCAACAATGTAAAGATGCAGGATTAACTCGCACAGAAGTGATAACATTATCGAGTATAATTGAGAAGGAAACTGATAAGGATTCGGATATGCCCATCATTGCTGGTGTATATATTAATAGATTGGCCAAAGGGATGAAACTCCAAGCCGACCCTACTGTTCTTTTTGCCATGCATGATAATACCTCCAAACGGGTATATAGTAAGATGCTTGATTATGATTCGCCATATAATACTTATATGTATAAAGGATTGCCACCCGGACCTATTTGTATTCCGGCAATACAATCGATTGATGCGGTATTAAATTACCAGCAGCATCATTTCATATATTTCTGCGCGCGCAATGATGGAAGTGGTTACAGCGACTTCGCAGAAAATTATAATGATCATCGGGTAAATGCTAAAAAGTATCAGCATTATTTAGAAGATCATAATATCAAATAATACTATCTTTACTTACTCTGAAAACAAAACATAAATTTATAGAATACTTTTATTATTCGTAATGGATGTGAAGAAAAAAAATTGGAGTTTCGTAAAAGTGCTGCTAAGAGACGCCCTACTCTGTGCTTCATTCATATACTTTGTACTATTAGGTATTCAGTTACTGCCATTCAATTCCAATTGGTTTCAGCCAGCCAGCAATGCTTTTAAAGACTTTGACTGGAGTGATATTTATTATTCCCAAATTAAAAATGTTGCAGGTGAAAATATACAAGACCAGCAAATAGTTGTTGTAAATATCGGGGATGCCGACCGAGAAACCATCGCGAATACCCTTCTGAAAATTAAGGAATATGCCCCTGCAGTACTCGGCTTGGATATTATTTTCAATACTGATAAGGACAGTGCCACCGATAAACTTCTCGATAGTGCAATTCAATGTTTTGGGAAGCAAATTGTGGTTGCCTGCTATGCCGATTCCACACTTGGAAACAATATTTATAGTATTCAACCTCATGCCATCCCTAAACTTGGTGATGATGATAACCTCGGTTATGTAAATTTTATTGGTGATGAAAATCAAACCATTCGAAGCTATTATAAGATTCAAAATTTCAGAGAAAGAAAAATTTCTTCTTTCGCATTTAATAATTTTATCAAATTTAAAAATTCAGAAAAATCAAATGTTTACAAGGAATTAAACACAAGTGTTGAAAGTATCATACCCTACGAGGCTTATTCCGAGCATTACACTACCCTGTCAACACAAGAGATATTAAATGCAAGTGTGGATTTAAATCTACTAAAAGGAAAAATTGTACTTATTGGCTTTTGTGGAAGTGAAAACGGAATGACCGTTATTGATGATAAGCATTTCACACCATTAAATGAAAATTATGCAGGCAAATCGCTGCCCGATATGTATGGGATTTATATACATGCGAATATTATTTCGGGGTATCTGAATAATTTCAAAATACAAGCCCCTTCCCGCATCTTACAAATTATTGCCTGTATACTATTCATCGCACTATTTCTCCTCCTGTACCTCTACTCGGAAAGCCAGGAACATGTGTGGCAAAATGTAGTAGAAATCTTATTGCAACTTTTCTTTGGGTTAATAATTTTAATCTTGGCTATTTACTTTTTCTCTTCATTTGGCATCAAATGGAATATTGGTGAAATGATTGCGGCCATTGCCTTGGCCGAACCACTGGTGGGGTTTTACCGAATCATCATTCATTATTTGAGTAAAGTATATAGTTTTAAAAGCATTTTTATTGATGAAGAATAATTTATTGATTCTATTGCTTCTAGGGTATTTGAATGCATTTACTCAGGCCAACTATACTGTTTTTAAAACGGTAGGTAATATTCAGTATTTCTCCTCGAAGTCAAAGCAGTGGGAAACATTGCGACCAAAAGACTCCGTCAATTCCAATACAAAAATCAAATGTGTAAGTAATTCAGCGCTCATTATTTTTGATTCAAAATACCAGATTTTTGAAGTAAAACAAAATGGGGAATTTTTAATTAAAAACTCTATTCAATCGGGGACTCAGAACAATACTAAGGAAATGCAAAAGGCCGTGAAGTTTTTCGTAGAACAAACATTTTCAGCGAATTCAAATACAAATACACAAAAGGCCAAGGGGGCCGTTTATCGGGGCGAGGGTACTGTCTTTCCTTGGGATAGTGCTATTATAACTGAGGATACCTTTGCGTTCAATATCGACTTGGCAAGAACCCAATATCCAGTCAAAATAAGCATTGGCAACTACTCAATAATTGTTTACCAAGATACACTGTTAATTCTGCCAGCTAATCTTTTGATACTGAACGAATATACTACAGTAAAAGTGGGTTCTGATCGGGTGCTTCAATGGTATTTAGTAGGAATGACCAAAACCGATGCGTTAGAGAATCTAAGGAAAATTTGCCAGGCCAAAGAACCATTATCAGCATCAATTTTGGCAATAAGTATCGAATACTGCATCGAAAACAGATTTTATTCCATGGCATACCGTTTACTAAAGAATAACAATAATAACAAGCAAACCATGATGGAGCTTAAAGAGTTATTGAAAGATAATAAGGAGGCTTTAGTTTTGATGAAGTTATAAAACAAAAAAGGGGAAAGTCAATTCCCCTTTAATGAAACAAAAACTAATGAAAAAAAAGTGAATGGAGACGTTTGATTAATGAAAATCAAACAGAGACCTCACATTCAAAGTCGATTTTGCAAGTTCCGTGCCAAATAATTTACAAAATTTTTATCCCTTGTCTTTCAATAGCTTTTTCTGAATTTAATTAGCTTTTGCATTTTCTGTTTTCAGATTTAGTTACCGCTATTTATCTTCGTAATATAAATGCTTAAAAACAGTATCTTGGTTCTGATATTCATCGGATTAGTCAGAATTTCGTCCAATGCCCAACTTCACGAATCGTTTAGCGATGGCAATTTCACGACTAACCCAACTTGGATTGGCGATACTTCCTACTGGAAGATTGTTGGGCAACAACTCAATAGCAATGCGCCTCCTACGAGCAGCAGCGCGCAATTATGCACCCGCAATAACCTGTCACAAAATGTGGTTTGGGAATTTTATGTCAACCTCAAGTTTGCCACATCGTCAGTAAATTATACGGATATCTTCTTAATAAGTGATTCGGCCAACTTAATGGGCCTGAATTCAGGTATTTTTGTAAGAATTGGAAATACAAATGATGAGATAAGCCTGTATAGAAAGGATACAGGGGCTATTACCAAGCTGATCGATGGAATTGATGGAAGATTGGCCAGCACGAGCTCTAATAGCTTTAAAATTCGAGTTAGTCGGGATTTAAACAACCTGTATGAACTTTATGATGATGCCTCTGGAACAGGAAATAATTTTGTCTTAGAAGGTACGGTGCATGAAAACAACTATCCTTCCAAATTTTGGAGCTTTTTGCCATATTTTGGAATGGCAATTCATTACTCCAGTTCCAACTTACAGAAATTTTTCTTTGATGATTTTGTAATACAAACCATTACACCTGATACCACTTCACCTATTCTTGATAGTATTTTGGTATTAGATAGTATTCATTGTCGATTACAATATAATGAGCCTCTTGATTCGATGATGGCTATAAATTGTTCTAATTATTTGTTGAATAAAAAAATTAACCCCATTATTTCAACTCTTAATTCTAATAATCGAACTCAAATCACACTCTCTTTTAGCGTCCCTTTCGAGCCCAATACTTTGCAATTTCTTGAGGTAAGAAATCAGAAAGATTTAATTGGCAATCAAAGATGGCTTGATACCGCCAATTTCAAATTCCGTGTTGTGCAAAATGGAGATCTTGTAATCAATGAAATTTTTGCCGACCCATCACCATCGATTGGATTACCTAATTATGAATTTATTGAACTATGGAATACTTCTTCAGATGAAATCAACTTACAAGATTTTTCAATTACAGATGGAAGTAGCACCGCAATTTTACCCAACTACATTTTACAACCTGATAGTTTTGTAGTTGTTAGTACTACATCGTCATCTAATATATATGCTACCTATGGAAACAGTGTTGTTGTAAGCAATTTCCCAAGTTTGAATAATGACGCCGATCAATTAAAATTATTGAGGATAGATGGCAGTGTAATTGACGAAGTAAACTACCAGATAAGCTGGTACAATAACCCCCTTAAAAGCGAAGGTGGATGGGCACTTGAGCTTATTAACCCCCGCTTGCGTTGCAAGGGAAAATACAATTGGAGTGCATCCGAAAATTTAAAGCTTGGAGGAACACCTGGAATGCCTAATTCTATCTATAATGCTGTTGCGGATACCATCTCTCCAAGGTTAATAAGTTTTCAAATATTCAATGATTCAAGCGCACTTTTGATTTTCAATAGTACTATGGATAGTACAATGGTGTCCACTATAGCAACAGCATCTTCTCAATTCATTAAACAAGTATCAATTTTGAATAAAAGTGCGGATAGTATCCTTCTTGAGTTTTCGCCATTAACAAATAAAGTATTATATAGTTTCAATTTTTCCGATTCGAAAAATTGCAGTGGTAAAAAAATGATTCCTGTTAGTTTTCAAGGCATATATGACAAGGCTTTTAGCTGTCGATTTAATGGTGTTATCATTACTGAATTATTCATCAATGCAACAGGTAATAATTATTGGCCCGGATGTCAATATATTGAATTAAGCAATCGTTCTGGATACACAATAAATTTAAAAGGGATGAAAATAACTGATGGAAATAGTACCGCAGTCCTACCTAATTATATTTTAAAAAACGATAGTCATATCGTTCTTGTTTCTGCATTAAAATTACCCATTTTTATGGCATTAAAAATTCCCGCTATTGGCATTAATTCTTTCCCTTATTTAAATCAAGAAGCAGATAATTTATGGCTACTTGATTCTAACTCCGCGATTGTTCATCAGGCACATTATGAAATGGAAGCATTCCCGAATAATCCAAAAGTTAAAGGAGGTTGGAGCCTTGAAATGGCTGACGAAAAACTGCCTTGCATCACCCAAAATAATTGGCAATTCAGTATCGATAGTAAAGGAGGCACTCCCAGCGCAATCAATTCGGTGCAAGCAAACCTTATCGATACGTTGCCTTTAAAGCTAATTCGGGCTTATACCCTAGCTGATACTTCTGTTATTTTCCTATTCAATAAATCGATAGATATCAATTCGCTCGATAGTGCCATTTTTCAATTTACAAATGCTAGTGTAGGTGGCTTCGAAATTGGCTATTATGAACAGCATCTCAATGAAATTTACCTAATAGTAAAATCCTCTACATGGGGTCATGGATTTATATACAGTATGAATATACGTGGCTTAAGCGACTGCAGTGGGCATCTAATTCAACCTGCTACAATTTACTTTGGGTTGCCTAGTATACCCATTGAAAATGATATTTCGATTAATGAAATTGTATTTGATGCTTATTCCAATGGCAGTGAGTTTATTGAGTTTTATAATAATACTGATAAGATATTTGACTTACATGAATTGTCAATCACCTGTTTTGATAAGGAAGGTTTATTACATGCAACGATAGATGCATCGGATATTGAGTGGCAATTTCTTCCAAAAACATATTTGGTGATTTGCAATAATAAAAGTGCGCTTGAAAAAGATTATTCTCATCGCAAAGATGAGAACATTATTCAAGCTTCAAATTGGAAATCACTAGATGATGATTCAGGCATATTGATTTTGCAATTTATCAATTCAACTATTGCTATTGACTCAGCTATCTATTCAGCAAAATGGCATCATCCATTTATTAATAATACAGAAGGTATCAGCTTAGAGAGAATTAGCATGGATCGAATTGGAACTTCGCCACTAAATTGGAGTTCAGCTTCTTCTAATATTGGTTATGGAACGCCGGGTTTAGTGAATTCAAAATACAATAGCAGTATTGCTCCCAATAACTGGGTGCATTTCAATAAGGACTATTTCACACCCGACAATGATGGCGTTGACGATGAAATAAATTTTACTATTGCCTTGCCAACAGGTTCTCAAGCAATCAATATCAGTATCTATGATTTAGCGGGAAGATTAGTTAATACTTTGGCGAAAAATGATATTGGAGGAACGAAGAATTATTACCGATGGGATGGTAGAATGATGGAAGGAGAACTTGCCAATACAGGACATTATATATTCCTGATTTCAATTATTGATGGCCAAGGAAATTCACATTCAAATAAACACGTAGTAGATTTACTAATGAAATAAAAATTACGAATTCAATAAATCGGGGCGGATATTTTTAGTTTTTTCGATTGCTTGATCATGTAACCATTCTTCAATTAATTTATGGTTGCCATTCATCAATACTTCGGGTACTTTCCAGCCTTTGTATTCGGCTGGGCGAGTATATACTGGCGGACTTAATAGCTCGTCCTGGAATGAATCGGTGAGTGCAGAGGTGGCGTCGGATATTGCTCCGGGAATGAGTCGCACCATGGCGTCTACCAATATCGCTGCAGGCAATTCGCCTCCACTCAATACATAATCGCCAATAGATATTTCTTTCGTAATAAAATGATCTCGCACCCGTTGATCAATCCCTTTATAATGTCCGCATAATAAAATATAATTCTCACCCATTGAAAGTTTATTTACTTCAGCTTGTTTTAATACTGGTGCATCCGGACACAGATAAATTATTTCATCGTATTTGCGTTCGCTTTTAAGTTTCGTAATGCAATCATCGATGGGTTGTATCATCATCACCATTCCTGCAGCACCTCCAAACGGATAATCATCAGCTTGCTTTTGACGAGAGGTAGAATAGTCGCGCAGATTATGTATATGAATTTCAACTAAGCCTCTCTCAATAGCGCGATTGATGATACTCACCGCAAATGGTCCTTCGAGCAGTTGTGGATGTAGCGTTAGTATATCGAAACGAAGCATAAGGGATAGTTGAACAAGAAAATTGAACTAACTAAGATAGATTTTGAAAAAGAAATTTAATTACTCAAAGATTTTTTCTTCAATGCAAGAATACTAAAATCAGTTGTTTCTTTTTTTATTGTATTGATTAAGGTACCCAACCCCGTGATTTCCATTTTCACCACATCATTTGGTTGTAACCATTGGGTTTTATATCCTTTATCGTTGAGCAAGCCGGTGCCATTTAATTCTAAGAAGCAACCTGTACCAACTGTACCGCTTCCAATTACATCTCCTGGAAAAATATCAACTCCATAAGCACAACGTTCTAGAATTTCTGCAAAAGTCCAATCCATGTCGGCCATATTTCCTTCGGATACCAATACATCGTTCACCCAACATTTCATAGAGAGATTATAAGCATTGCCAATATGATTTTCTTTAGCATTCACAAGGTATGAAGACAATTCATCGGGTGTAACAAACACAGGACCTATCACGGTACTGAAATCTTTTCCTTTTGCAGGACCTAGGTTGAGCAGCATCTCTTCCATTTGAAGGGTACGTGCGCTCATATCGTTCATGATCATATAACCTGCGATATAATTATCGGCTTCTGCCGCTTTAATATTGCGCCCTTTTTTTCCAACAACAATCGCAACTTCGAGTTCAAAATCCAGCTTTTGAAAATGATCAGGCATACAACTAATTTCGCCAGGCCCTTGAATGGCGTTATGATTGGTAAAATAGAAAATAGGGTATGAATCAAATTCGGGAATCATTGGAACTCCTCTATTTCTGCGGGCTGAAGCAACGTGCTGGCGAAATGCGTATCCATCGCGGCAACTTGTAGGATTTGTTATTGGAGCAAGAAGTGAATTATATAATTCTTGATATGATGTTCCCGAAACTTGTGATTTACCGGCAATTAATGATTGTTCCACTTCGCGAACCATGGCTAACAATTCATCACCTCCTTGTAATAATTCTAGTAATGAATTGGGTATTCTTGAATCGAGAACGTTTAATGGATAAACGAGATCATTAATAATAATACCTAAGTGATTGGATTGATTTTGAACGAACGTTACTAATTTCATGAAATATAAATAAGAAAGTTGGTAATGTGTGGTGCGATATTGATTAAACTGCCACCACGGCTTTTATTTCTGGAACAGCTTTTATGATTGCCTGTTCAATGCCAGCTTTCATGGTCATATTGCTTAATTCGCATGTGCTGCATGTACCCAATAGTTTTATATGCACATACATATCGCTGGTTACATCCAAAATCTGGGCATCGCCTCCATCGGCCTTCAGAAAAGGACGTACAGAATCCAGGGCCAATTGTACGCGTTTTGTTATCTCTTGGTTCATATCGCAAAAATAGTCAATTTCTTTTGTTGTTAGCGAGGAATCGGCTTTAGTATACCGATATTACCACACGAAGATACATGAAGATTGAGTTGCAGCTTACAAAACTGCTGAAAATCATAAAAACAGATTGCTAGCAACGAATATTGTTGATAGTGGGATTGAAGTTGACTAATTGATCTTATAAATTTCCATGATTCCTTCTAGTATTTTAGGGAAATCGATTTTTAAGTCAATAAGGTTCCCTGTATGGATATCGAAAACCCATCCATGAACGGTTAATCCCCATTCTTTATAAGCTTTTTGAACCGCTGCCGTCTTAATTAAATTCACACATTGTTCTTGCACATTTAATTCAACCAAGCGATTATATCTATCCTCTTCATTGGCTATAGCATTGAGCTCATCGCGATGAAGGCGATAAACATCTCGAATATTACGGAGCCATGGGTTTAGCAATCCCATATCTTCCGGTTTCATTGCTGCTTTAATACCACCGCAGTTATAGTGACCACATACCACAACATGCTTTACTTTTAGGTGTCGCACGGCATAGTTGAGTACCGACATTACATTTAAGTCGACATTATTTACTAGGTTGGCAATATTCCTATGAATAAAAACCTCTCCAGGTTTTACGCCCATTAGGTCTTCGGCAGTTACCCTGCTATCCGAACAACCAATATAAAGGAATTCAGGAGCTTGCCCTTGAGAGAGTTTTGTGAAATAATCGGCATCGATTTCCAATTTCTCTTGAATCCATTTTTTATTATTCTCAAATATTTTTGTGATGTTCGCCATGAGTTCTTTTTATTTTTTAATAAAGGATGCTTCTTCCGTTTTGCTTGAGTCGGCAATGAGGCGGTTTATTTCATCGAGTTCGCTAGAAGTTAAATTGCGCCAACCTCCTACTGGAATATCTTTCAAATGAATATTCATGATTCTAATTCTCTTCAGTTTTGTTACATCATAATCGAGGTATTCGCACATCCGCCTAATTTGACGATTGAGTCCTTGGGTAAGTATGATACGAAACACATATTTACTTTCCATCTTCACGAAACACCTATTGGTTACCGTATCGAGAATAGGAATTCCACTTGCCATTTGTTCAATAAAATCGGGGCTAATGGGTTTATTTACGGTAACTAAATATTCCTTTTCGTGATTGTTACCTGCTCTTAAAATCTTATTTACAATATTCCCGTCGCTTGTGAGAAAAATAAGACCTTCCGAGGCTTTGTCGAGTCGGCCGATTGGAAAAATGCGTTGGGGATGTCGAATATAATCGATGATATTGCCTTCAATTTTCAGCTCTGTGGTACAAGTAATTCCTACTGGTTTATTGAATGCGATATAGATGGTTTCTTCGGGGCGAGTTAATAACTGCCCATTAACTTTTAGTTGATCGTTAGCAAATACGCGATCACCCAGTTTTCCTTTTACATCGTTAACCATAACCTTTCCAAGTTCAATGAGTTTATCTGCTTCACGTCGGGAACAAAAACCAGTATCACTAATTGCTTTGTTTAATCTAATTGAAACATCTGAAGAAGGCTGGGTATGCATTCCTTTTAAACGGTATTAAACTTACTAAGAAGTAAGTATGGAATTAATTTAAACTTTGAAAAAATGGAGCAATATCGGGAATGTATTTAATCCGATTGCAACTACTTGTATCTATCGGTTTCTCGTAATAGTCAATTACACATTTATATTTCATCGCCATTTCACGGTCGGCAGAGTCGATTGACGAGGTAACAATAACTACATAAACCTGATTGGCAAATGCAGCGGTGCTCACTGCATCTAAGAACTCCCAACCATTCATTTCCGGCATATTAATATCTAAAAAAATCAGATACTTTTGTTTGTTATTGGATATAGTTTTCAGCTCATTCAATAAATCTCTAGCACTTAAGTAACATAGTGGATTGGATGACAAGCCGCTTTTTTCCATCATAATTTTATGAAGGAAAATGATAATTTTATCATCGTCAACGATGGCTATTTCTAAACTCATTTGTTATTTCGATTTTCAACTTGTTCTGTTTTCTTAACAATAGTACGAATAATTTCATCAAGTTCGGTGGCCGAAGATAAAAGATAAGTTATTAAATCGGTGTTTTCTGATTCTTCTTTTGAATTAAATCTTAATAACTCCAAAACACCCATGATACGAGCTAAAGGAGCTCTAACCATATGCGATTGCATCCAGGCAATGTCTCTAAACTTAATATTTTGCTGTTCGATGGCCTTCATATAATTGACTCTTTCGCTCACATCTCGCTGAATTGTAATCCAATGCGAGAACCATCCTTTACCATCTGATACGGGGGCAATTTCCATATTTACCCAAAATTTTTCTCTGTTTTTCTTGTAGTAAATGAGTTCAGTTTCTGCCGATTTCCATTTCTCCATCTCTGTGGCGAGCAGCCGAAGCTGATCAGGGTCAGTTTCAGGACCGTGCAAAATATTTGAGGTTTTTCCGACAATCTCCTCTTTTGAGTAGCCTGTCATTTTGGTGAAGGCATCATTCACAAACACAATTTTAGGCCCCGAAGGATCAAATGATTCCGCTTCGGTAATTACGATGGCATCATTAGTATTTGTGATTACCGATTCTAAAAGTTTTAATCTTCTTTCTTCCTCTTTTTTTCGAGTGATATCCTGCATGGCACCAATCATTCGAATGGGCTTCCCCGCATCATCAATTACTAGAAATACCCGATCGAAAACATCCTTGTAGGTTCCATCAACACTTTGAAATCGGTATTCATCTTGCCACCGGGTATTTTTTTTATTTAGGTTATGATTGACAACTCCTGTCACTCTTCCTTTGTCTTCTGGATGAATCTTGCTATACCACCAATCGACGGTAGTCATCGCATCACGATCGCGATATCCAAAAATACCCTGCAATCCTTTATTCCAGATAATTTTATCATTAATTAAATCGCGATCCCAGATGATATCGCTGGTTGCTTTTGCCACGATATTATAGCGGTCAACGCTCTCTTTTAATTTATTTTCATTTTCAACTGAAGCGGTAATATCACGAGAATTAGCAACGATTCCACCAATTGAAGCGTCGGCAGTCATATCGGAGAGAATGGTTTCGAGCCACCTCACCTTACTGCCTATAACTACTCTATAGGGCTGCATCATGAGTCGTCCTTGGGAAGGTAAGGCTTTAAACTCGGCAATTACTTCCTCACGATCTTGTTCATGAACTAAATTGAAAAAGTTTGTTTCAACAAAATCTTCTGAAGCAATACCAATTATAGAGAGCGAATTTGGGCTAAGGTATTTCTGATTTCCGCTAGCATCAACAATAGCTATGAGGTCGGCACCCTCCTGTACTAAGAGCTTAAATCTTTCCTCACTTGCTTTTAAGGAAAGATCAAATTTGATTTTTTCGGTGATATCGGAAGCAATTACAAGCTTTGCTTTACGGCCTTCAAATTGTATGATATTGCTTTGCAATTCAACATACATTAGCTCCCCATTTTTACGTTGATGTGTAATGGCTTCTTCGTATAAAACATTCGTATCGAAATTAGTTCTTACCCTGTCCTCCATCTCGGGAACTTCATTTTCAGGCCTGATTTCTCGTATGGTCTTTGTTAGCAGTTCAAGTCTTGAATAGCCATATATTTTCACCATGGCATCATTCACACTCAGGAATTTCAGCGTGTCGATATCGTATACCCACATGGGCATTGGACTGAGGTGAAATAAATTTTGATAATTCAACTCCGATTCCCGAAGTTTCATTTCAATTCGTTTCCGCTCAATACTGTAAGTAATACTTCGATAAAGTTGTGAGGCATTTAAATCGTCCTTAAGTAGATAGTCGGAGATGCCTAGCGATAAAGTTTTTATACCATAATCACGATCAACAAATCCGGTAAGCACTACCACCGGAATTAAACCCTTTAATTTTGAGATTTCATTAACTAAACCATCCCCTGTTCCATCGGGCAGTGTGAGGTCGAGTAGAATAACATCGATTCTAATACCTTGTAATAAAATTTCTTTGGCTTTCGCAAATGATTTCGCATGATGGATAACAGGAATCTCTATCTCCTCCTTGAGATGACTTTCAATCAACACAAAGTCACCGATATTATCCTCGACAACAAGCAGATGTAACTCTTTTACAGAAAAAGGCATTTCAAAATTAAGATTGCAGATATATGTTCTAAAATGCTTTTAACAAAGTTCTATGTTTTTTACGCCAAGGAACAACTTAATATTTTTGAATACTTCGTTGTGTGGCAGACAAAAGTAGCTAATTATTTATGGATGTTAAAATAAAAGATGCTTCCTTTTCCTTTTCCCGGGCCTACCCAAATTTTACCCCCGTGATTTTCCACAATCTTTTTAGCAATAGCTAGTCCTACTCCCGATCCTGCATATTCGTCCTTACTATGTAAGCGTTGAAACAAGATGAAAATACGATCAAAAAATTTGGGGTCGATTCCAAGTCCATTATCACTCACAGAAAATTGCCAATGGGTTTCGGTTTCAGTGCTTAAAATTTCGATGAATGGAGCTAAATCGGGCGACTTATATTTTAGTGAATTGCTAATTAAATTTTGAAGTACGAGTTGAAGATGTGTTCTTCCACCCTTAATTTGCGGTAGTTTCCCCCAGGTAATTTTTGCGTTTGTTTCGGCAATAGATGAGCTAAGTGCAATCATTATCTCATTCATGAGCGAGTTCATATCCACCAATTCTTTTTCCCAGGCTTGCGTACCTACCCGTGAATAATCGAGAAGATCAAGAATGGTTTTACGCATTCTTACCGCCCCATCAGTTGCAAAATTGATATACTGATGTGCCGTTTCATCCAATTGGTCAATGTATTTCTTTTCAAGCAATGTTAAGAAGCTATTCACCATTCGCAGTGGTTCGAGCAAATCGTGAGAAGCAAAGTAGGCGAATTGTTGCAGCTCCGCATTTTGCAATTCAAGGTCTTTTGTTTTGGATAGTAATTCTTCGTCTTTTTGCTTTTGTTCGGTGATGTCTTTCATAATGAAAAACATATTTTTCTTTTGATTGATTTCAAAAACACTAGAGGAAAATCCAACGGCCCTTTTCTCTCCATTTTTTCTTACCAGCCATGTTTCATCATAACTTTCTGTTATATCTCCATCCCAACGTTTTTGAGTAGCTTCATTCATTTTCTCTCTTTCTTCTTCAACAATAAGATTTACAACTCCTTTCATTTCTATTAACTCTTCCCTGCTATAACCAGTGAGTAGGCAGAGTGCGTCGTTCACATAACTTAAGGTATCATCCGATAAAATGGCAACCCCTTCTCCCATTTCACTTTGTGCCTGAAGCATATTCTCATATAAAATGGTTTGATCGGAGAGTTGATTATTTACTAACTCCACTTGCTTTGTGAGCAACTCTAACTTTACCTTCTGAATTGTTTGGATGATATTTTCTCGAGTAATAAGAACCCCAGCAAATCCTGTTAAGATGATATATACAATACGAATTAGGATATCGGTTGCATGGGTGAGGAGTTCAACGGTTCCTGATAATGCTATCACTAAGAAATAACAAAATGCATAAAACAGCGCAGTAATCATTGTTACCGTGGAGTTAAAACGAAAGGCCACTGCGATAATAGAAATATACCAGATGATATAAAATGGAGAAACATATCCTCCAGTTACATATATCCAAAGGCAGATTAGCAAGCCATCGGTAATCGCTGTAAAGTATGCAGTAGTAAATATCTCGTATTTTTCATATGGCCGAAATATCTCAAGATAGAGTGTGTATATGCCTGCTAAGGCAATAACAGAATAGGCTAAAAGAGGTGTCCTACTGATATCATCTAAAACTAAATAGCAAGTAATATTGAAAAAGATTATAACGGAACGAAGGTGGACCAAATTTTTCTCGGCATCATACACTCGGCTTTTCATTGCATTTTTAAATACCAATTCAATCGCCGGTTCCTTATTGTTTTCCTTAGTCATAGTTAAGCAAACATAAGAAACAAAACCAAAACTAGGTGAATGAAAAATATTTTTTTTGCGCTAGAAAGCCATCAAATTGATAAAGATGGACTTAATTGTTCGGAGTGGACTAGTTAAATTCGACTATTTCCTTGATAAAAATGATATTAAGCCCATTAGCTAAAGTCTTTGCATTGACGTTCACAAATATGGGTGTTCCATCTTCGCGGCGATAACGATTTCTTATAGGTGCGGGTTTCCCTGATGATAGTTGCATGATTCGTGAAGTCACATCTTGAACATCTTCAGGGAACATCAGATGGGTAAGATTAAGGTGTAAAAATTCTTCTTTTGAATAACCAAATAACTGGCATGCTATATCATTCGCATGAAGGTTTCCACCATTTTCATCTGCGATAAGAATTGCAAAAATAGCCTCTTCTACGAAGGCCTTATAATTGACATCAAGCTGCATTGCACGCATTGCAATTTCGCTGGTTGAAAGAGGTGTATTCGTGGGATTATTTTCAGGTAGCGGCTTCGATTCAAAAAATGATTTGAACTTTACGATAATATCATTTTTAAAATTTTGGAAATTCTTGTCAATCGAAATATTGAAGTGCTCCTTCTTCTCATTAAATCCTTTTGAATTGGAACTCGGAGAATTCACCTCATTCATAGGGTTCAAAATTACTGAATCAGAAACCTGACTTATCGTATTGTTCATGTCGCACAGATTTTGAGAGTTAAGAAATAAAAAATATATTTGACTCAAAAGTACATTCAAAAAAGGTCGACCACAATAGTTCAGAATCTGATTTGCATGTCATAGAATCACTGACAAGATCTATTTTTCTTTGGCAGCATTTAAGAGTGCTTCCTTTACCACAATTATATCCACTGGCGTTTTTATAGGATGGGCACCACTGGCGTTTTTCATAAGCTCACTTTCTACTAACGAAATCTCTATAAATAGAATTTTAATTGAGGCAGTGTCACTATCATTTTTTAAAATTCGCGTAAGTGTGTGTCGATCCATTCCATCGAGAAAGTTTCCCATTAATATTATTTCAGGTCTAGTATTTTTTAGGGTTTCGAGCACATTCTTTGAATCCTTTGCCGAGACCAAATTAAAATTGGGAATACCACTTAATTCCTCACCAATATTGGCATAGGAGCCATCATCTGCGAAAAGTATATTGATCATGCTATAGATATCCGATTATCGTATTAGAGATAAGTGAAAACCGGGTTTTGGCTTTCATTATATTTTTGTTCAAGGGTTATAAAAAATAATTGATTCAAAAATAGATAGAAAACCTTATGTATTAAATAGTTAAAAGCATGAAACAGCTGTCGTTGAAACGACTACAACGGGCAACTAAACCAAATGATTATTGATAGCATAAAGGGTTAGCTCTGCATTGTTTTTCATTTGCATCTTTTCCAAGAGCCTAGTGCGATACGTGCTTACTGTTGCGACACTCAATACTAGGTCAATTGCAATTTCTGAAACGGTTTTTCCTGATGCGATTAATTTCAAAACTTGTAATTCACGATCAGAGATAAGTTCATGTTTTTCTTTGCCAAGGTCGGGACCAAATTGTGAAGCCAATTTATCGGCAACACTTGCAGAGATATACTTTTTCCCACTTAGAATTACTTTGATGGCATTCATAAATTCGGATCTAGGGCAATCTTTTGTAATATAGCCATTGCCCCCTGCTTTCAACACTCGTAAAGCATATTGATTTTCGGGATGAATACTCAGAATCAGGATGGGTGTCTTTATAGATTCACTTCTTAGCTGTTTTAAAACATCCAAGCCTGTTTTTTCGGGCATGGTAACATCCATAATAATGATATCCCATCCTCCCATTTTCGCCATTTTCTCTGCTTGTGCCCCATTCTCTGCTTCAGCGATGGTGGCATTATTAAACTCCTCTAAAATAATTCGTGAAAGACCACTCCTTACCAATTCATGATCTTCTGCTATGAGTATATTCATTTCAGTGGTAAAATTAATTTAATTTTTGTTCCAACAGATTCACTTTCTACTAATACAACGCCACCTAGAAGTGCGGCCCTTTCTTTCATCCCAATAATCCCTAACGACTTTCGCTTAGATAAATCTTGTTCATCAATTCCTTTCCCATTATCAGTAATTTCCATTATAAACTCTGTACCTGTTTCTCTGATTTTAACAACTACGCTATTTGCTTTTGCATGCCTAATAATATTGGTTAGGCTTTCTTGCAAAATTCTAAAAACATTGATACTGAAATTATTCTCAAAATCCCGTTCTGGAATATTGGAGTCGAATACACAATTAAATCCCGACTTCTCACTAAAATCGCTGCACTTCCATTCGATGGCGGCCAAGAGTCCTAAGTCATCGAGTATACCAGGACGCAGGTCGGAGGCTATACGACGTACCGTATTAATTGTTCTATCGGTAAGTTGCAGCATGGCATCCAACTTACTATTTACAAGCTGATCGGGTTGTGTATGTTTAAGCCAATCGATATCCATCTTCAAAGCTGTAAGCTCTTGCCCTAGCTCATCATGAATTTCACGAGCTATATAAGTGCGTTCTTCTTCTCTAATATTTTGAAGATGACTTGACAATTTCTTCAATTCCTCATTTTTTATAACGATCTCTTGTTCAGCCTTCTTTCTAAGAAATTCTCTTTCAAAAACTCCCAAAGCAAATGATACATCTCCAGCAGCTTCTTCTAGTAGTTCTATTTCCTCTTTATCAAAAAAATTGATGGAAGGAGCATAAAAATTAAAGGTTCCAATTATCCGTCCAAAGCGTCGAATTGGGGTAACCATCACCGATCTAACATTTCGCAAAGAGGCGATCAGTCGCCATGATTCGAGTTTGAATTCATTTTCCAAATCATTGCATACATAATATTTACCCGTATTTAAAACAACGGCTTGAGGTCCTTCCTTATCATATTTAAATTTCTCAAACAAACGAATATCTTCATCTGCCATTCCATCCTGACTAACCAATTGAATTATTTCTTCATTCTCTTCAAACAGCCCAATCCAAGCCATTTTAAATTGCCCCAATCCAACCGCAATGCTGCATGCTTCTTTAAAAAGCGTTTGTTGATCGGAGGTTCTAACAATCATTTGGTTTATCTGACTGATAAAAAAATAGAGTCGATTGGCTTTTACAATTTTTTCCTCCGCCCTTACTTTATCGGTTACGTCAGTAGCTAATACCAAACGTGCGGGGATACCATTAAATATGATTTCATCAATATTCACTTCAGCATGAATAATGCTACCATCTTTCCTAACCTGGCGCCATACTCCTGTATTATGAAGACCTTTACCTGGTAGGCAATCATAAGCGGCAAATGAATCACGTTCATCATCAGGTCGGATATCATAGGCCGTCATTGAAAGAAATTCATCTCTTGAATAACCGTAACTTGCAATTGCTGCTTCATTCACGTCGAGAAATGCGCGTTCGCTTTCATCGATAACCCACATGGGAAGCGGGTTGTTTTCAAATAAGTCGCGGTACTTTTTTTCACTCTCATATAATTGTTCTTCTGCCAGTTTTCGATCCGTTACATCCCTTAAATTGGTAACGATGGCATTAACATCAGCGTCGTTGAGTCGATTGATAATGGTTCCTTCAAGCCATTGTGTAAACCCCTTTTTATGAAGGGTTCGTATAAGAATTGAAATTTGTTTGCCTGGATTGTTTAATACTTCCCGAAAAATTTCCTTTAGATAATTGTAGTCATCAGGATGGGTGCGTTTCTCCATGGGATGGGTGGTTCTATCCTCTGCCGTCCACCCTGTAATGATTTCAGAAGATGGACTGGTATAAATTGTTTCAAACTTGGAATTTATTAATAACGTGATGCTATATTGATTTTCCACCAACGCCTTGAACAATTTCTCATTTCGCTTAACTTCGGAAAACATTTTTAGTCTTTGTAACTTATATGTATCAAAGCTAAACTAAAATTTAGCATAAACAAAAAAGTAATGATAAAATTCACCTAAAATGATTCATATCATAGTGGTGCACGAAATCCGGTTTTCTAAAAAAGTCAATCATGAAGTCGCAAATGTAATTGTTGCCATTAACCCAAATTTGAACTAAAATTTAATTCTCCTATATATATTGGAAATATTACTTTTTTTTGCATCCCATGAAAAAAATTCTCATTACCGGAGGCGCCGGATTTGTTGGACGGCATTTCACTCATAAAATGTTGCAACTTGGATATGAAGTTCATTGTGTAGATATTGTTGCCCCTGATACTGGAGGTATACATATTAAACAAGGATGGCCATTGTTTGATCCTCGAGGCGATAAGAATTTTCATTTCTATCATGATGATTGCCGGAATTTTTTCAAACAACGTCATGATGATGATTTTGATTATGTATTTCATTTGGCGGCAATGGTTGGTGGTAGGATGATGATTGAAAATAATCCATTGGCTGTAGCCGACGACTTAAGCATTGATAGCGAATATTGGCAGTGGGCAAAGAAGGCAAAGCCAGCCAAGACGATTAATTTCAGTAGCAGTGCTGCTTACCCTATCAAACATCAACGGAGTGAAGGATATTTGCTATTGAAGGAGGACATGATTGCCTTTGATAATGATATTGGGATGCCCGATATGAGCTATGGCTGGGCCAAGCTTACATGTGAGTATTTGGCCCGTCTGGCCTATGAAAAGCATGGATTAAAATCGGTCACTTACAGGCCATTCAGTGGTTATGGTGAAGACCAAGATATGAGTTATCCGTTCCCAAGTATTTGCAAGCGGGTACTCGATAATAAAGGCGCTTCTGAAATTAGTGTTTGGGGGACTGGAAAACAAATGCGTGATTTTATTCATATCAGTGATTGCGTTGAAGGGGTAGTTCATACCATGGATAAAATAGATGATGGAAGCGCACTTAATTTATCGACTGGAATTTATACTTCCTTCATTGAATTTGCACAAATCGCAGCTGAAGTGCTTGGATTTGATACTACAGTTAAAGGTACCAGTAATACTCCTGAAGGCGTATTTGCAAGAGGGGGAGACACCACCAAACAAAATCAGTTAGGGTTTCAATATCAGATTAGCTTTCGTCAAGGAGTTGAACGAATGATGTCGTATTTATCAAAAAGTTGATAGAATTATCGAGATACACTTTCGCCAAATAATGCGAAATCATATTTAACAGGATCTGTGGGGTCAAACTCTTTAAGTTTTGAGGTAAGTTCAAGCGCGCATTGCCAATCGGTTTGCGTTCGGGTTATGAGCCCCAATTCGCGAGCCACCCTATCTACATGCACATCTATGGGGCAAATGAGTTGCGATGGGAGCATCGTATTCCAGAGTCCAAAATCAATACCTTTTTTGTCATTACGAACCATCCACCGCAGGTACATACATAATCGTTTGCAGGCCGATTTTCGCAGTGGAGTAGAAATATGTTTTCGAGTTCTTTGCGGTGCATCTTCTAGGCTAAAAAAGTATTTATGAAAGCCAATTAATGCATTCTCGATATTTAAAGCGTGGCGTGGCAAAGCTTTCGTAAAAGCAGTTTCCAAGCTATCTTCCTTGGAATAATGCATTTTTAGAAAATGAATAAAATATAAAGTGTCGGTGGCATTGAATGTTCGATGACCAAATTTTAAGAATTTTTGAAGGTCGGTTTCCTGATGGTTGATGATAAAATCATGGGGTGAATTATCCATCCATTGCATCAGTTTGTTACTATTATTGATGATTGTAACACGCTGTCCCCAAGCTAAGGTTGCTGCAAAAAAACCAGCAATTTCAATGTCCTGCTTCTTCTTAAACTGATGAGGAATCGAAATAGGATCTAGTGCAATAAACTGCGGGTTATTAAACCTTTCTACGAGCCGGTCTAAATGATTTTTTAGATGTATGAACTCAATTACACTTTTACTGTTCATCAATTTGATCTCTATTTGAAGCAAGCTCCATAAAAGTTTTTGAATTGGCGCTTTGCATTTTAAGCGCTTTAAATGAAAGATACAATGCCACTACTAGTGAAATCAATGCCCCCGTAACTATGAATGGGTATTTATTTTGAATTAAGCAAAAATCATAGAAGCCATGAAAAAACATAGCCCCTCCTATTCCCATCACGGTATACTGCAAACCCTTTGCTGAGTTGAATTTCGCTAATCCGACGTAATAACCCATAATGACTGCAAAAGTAAAATGAGCAGGTACAGCTGTTAGCATTCTAAGCAAGGCCGTTTGCATCGGGTTATTCGATGAAAAAACATAGAGTATATTCTCCAAAGCGGCGAACCCCATACTTATAATTACCGAATATACTATACCATCAAAAGGTTCATTAAAAGCTATTTTACGGTATGCACTCCATCTCAAGAATAAATACTTACTTCCTTCCTCGGCACCAGCGATAATTAGAAAAGTTGAATAGGCTGTAACAATTAAGTTATTCTTATCTTCAACATTTAAGTATTGTTCCAAAAGAGCCGCAGGGATAGTGCTAAGCATTCCAAAAATAAAAACTCTTAAAACCAGGCCAAGGGGTTCTCGGTCGTGTTTATCTCGATAGTATACATATACTATTAGAGCGATTGCTGGAGCAAGTGCAATGATGAGTAGGTTCATTTTGGAGGTGAAATAGAGGGTGTTGTAATTATCGTATCTTTATTGGGGTCGGAATTAACTGGAGCTTCTGCAGGAATGCCTCCCAGTGTTACCGTAAAAGTTCGTTTACCGCTAGTATTTACCTGTCGAAATCGACGGTAGTAATATTTCTTGTTTTGAAGTGGACCGGTATCTTGATCGGCATTCAAAATCCTAAATGGTTTAGATGCAACCTTCAGATTGTTGGTTCCTGAATATTCCTTATGCAAGCTATCATCTGCAAAACCGTAATAGTAATAAAATCGATTATTTAACGGCCGGCAGTAAAGACATTTCATTTCATTGGCTTTTAGGGTATACCATCCTTCGGTAACCCAACCTTTAAAAGTATCGGTATCGATATAGTAGCCAACACAAAGTTTGATATTCGTTTGACTTTGATTCTTGAAAAACAGCTGTGCAGTGCCTGATAATGAGATTAAGAGAAGAATAGTTGCCAAAAGAGAAGTTTTCATATATGATTCTTATCAGGATTTTTACTTCTCTTCTACAAATGATTCGTGCAGGATTACAATATAATTTTTCTTTTCTTCGGTATCAATTTGTCTGAAAAACCGATGGTTGTCTTCGCGCATACTCACATGGCTATTGGCATCTTGAATTTTAAACTTTCCATCACCCACTTTCATTAAAATATCCCCTTTGAATTCCACGGCAGTATCCATACTGGCTGCATAATAATAAAAATACTCATTAACCAAAGGTTTATCAATCAGGGTAAGCTTTTCGTCGGGGTTTAGAAGGTACCACCCCTCGGTAGTCCAACCTGTAAATTCGGTAGATTCAGTAAAATAACCAAATGCCAATTGAATGGGGACGGTTGTTTTGTTTTGGAACACCATCTGACCAAAACTTACAAGTGAAGTAAATAAAATAACAAATAATAGTTTAAGACGCATTAAATTAATTCTTATTTCCAATGGCCAAGGGGCTAGTTTTCAAATGTAACATTCCTTTTGGAAACTTAATACTGCCTCTTAACAAATTTTTCCTTTTTTGTATCTCGATATTTTTAACTTTGCCTCTAGGTTTATAAAAGGTCTAACATGAAACAACTTTCCATACTTACATTATTTCTTTTCGTTTTCCTCCTCGCTAATGCGCAAATAGTGGTTAAAAAACCAGTAGCAATTCTTAGTGGGCATAGTGATGAGGTGGTGTGTTGTGCAATCTCCCCTAATGGAAAATACATTGCCACAGGCTCTTGGGATAAGAATATCAATATTTACGGGGGCGATAGTTTTAAGCTAATTGCAAAACTCATCGGTCACGCAACGGTTGTAAACTCATTATCTTTTAATAAAGACGGTAAATACCTAATCTCCACTTCTAACGACCATTTCGCCATGGTATGGAGTTCTGATAGTGGTAAATTATTGTACACACTAGCAGGACATTCCGACAATGTAAATTGTGGAATCATTGATTTTCAAAATAAAACTGCCATTACTGGTTCGAGAGATGGTACAATCAAATTATGGGATCTTACTAAAAAAGGAGCTTTAATTAAGAGTTTCACAATTGGAGTAAATATCAATAAGATTGCCTTAACCAACGATGGTAGAACCATGATTATAGCATCTGAAAAAGCGGACGTGCTTTTTTATGATATGAGTGGCAAATTAATCAAAACCTATGTTGGACACAAAGGCCCAATATTGTCGGTAGCCATGGCAATCAATAATAAGTATATCGCTTCTGTATCGGTTGATAAAACTTTAATCCTATGGGATCCTATAAGTGGCAAGTCGGTAAAAACTTTTACTGATTTTGGCAATCGTGTTACTGGTGTTTCATTTAGCCGAGACGGTAAGTACTTAGCTACCTCTTGCTTTGATGGCAGAGCCAAATTATGGGATATTGAAGCAGGGAAAGTGATCTACAGTTATGAAGATAACGGTATGTATATTTCAGATATTGCCTTTGCTATTGATGCTAGCTTTTTAGTTATTGCACCACAAATTAGAGATGTAAACAATAACGGAGCACGAGTATTTAAGGCGATTGAAATCGTAAATGCCCGCAAAGACCCTGGAACAGCCAAGCCTGGAACCACTGGTCAACGACCTGCGGGAGAAAGAAAAGAAAAAGAAGATGAAGATTGGACCGCCTGGAAAGATCCTAACGCCAAAGATTCAAGCAGTGTGCGACCAAAAAGAGTATTAACTGCCGAAGATAGTTTACTGATGCAACGTCGCAAACTACACCAAGATTCCATTAGAGCTGGACTCATTCGATAATTTAATTTTATACGTACCTTCGCGTGAATCAAGTAACGCAGAAGCATGCAGGATATTGAGCCTTATTTTAAGTGGCGCGATTATTATATCGCAGAAGAGGATGTGCATTCTCCCTTTTACAGAAGAAATTATAACGAATTTGCTTACGATAAACATGTATACAATTACTTTATACATCCTCAATGGGATGATATTGGGAGCGAAACTTTATACATCAAAATCCTTTTTGTTGACTACGAGAAAAGCTATGCAATCATAGAATGTATTGGCGAATGGAACGATGCCATAACCAATGATATCATGTTATTAAAACATGAGGTACTTGAACCATTAATAGCTGAAGGCATTACCAAACTGCTCGTTATTGGTGAAAATGTTTTGATTTTTCACGCAGGAGGCGACGACTATTATGCCGAGCTAGCCGAAGAAGTTGAATCGGGATTTGTGGCCTTCATCAATTTTCCCGACCATGTTGCACGTGAGTTTAGTATGGAGCGAATTAATACCTATGTGTTTTTTTATCACGAAATAAGTTGGCGTAATCGCCGCCCCATTCAAGTACTTAAGGAGGTGGAAGAAAAACTTTTCCTTACATAGGCTAGCCATTTGTATAGTGCAATGCATTCCAGGATACGACACAATTTCCAATAATCGTCCAATTAGTATATTTAATATCACAAGACGTCAGATAATTGACCTTTTTCCCTGCAATATTTTCCGAATTCCACTTTGGAGTTAGTTTTGAGAAATCATACTTAATAAATAAATCTTAAAACCATGAATCTTAATAATTTCACAATTAAAGCGCAGGAAGCCATTCAAAAAGGGGTGGAATTGGCGGTTTCAAATAATCAACAAGGCGTTGAAACTGGTCATATTTTGAAAGGAATATTACTTGAAGATGCGAATACTGCCCCATTTTTACTAAAGAAGTCGGGGGTGAATGTGTTACAACTCAATAAAGTTTTAGATGCGCAAATTCAGAGTTATCCAAAGGTAACTGGAGCACAACCTTTCCTAAGCAATGATGCTCAGCAAGCAGTATTTAAAGCATCCAACTATTTAAAAGAGTTTAAGGATGAATACGCAAGTATTGAACATCTGCTCTTGAGCTTGGTTAATCAGAAAGACAAGACAAGCAGGATACTTCAAGATTCGGGGCTTACCGAAAAGGCTTTAAAAGCAGCCATCAAAGAGCTTCGGGGAGGCAATAGTATCAATGACCAGAATGCGGAGAATACCACCAATGCATTAAACAAATATGCTCGGAATTTAAATCAGGCGGCGGCCGAGGGTAAATTGGATCCCGTAATTGGTCGTGATGAAGAAATTCGTCGTGTACTTCAAATACTATCCCGTAGAACCAAAAACAATCCAGTATTGATTGGCGAACCTGGGGTAGGTAAAACCGCCATTGCAGAAGGTTTGGCACATCGTATTGTAATTGGAGATATACCCGAAAATTTAAAATCAAAACAAGTTTACAGCTTGGATATGGGAGCGTTAATTGCGGGCGCAAAATATAAAGGCGAATTTGAGGAGCGATTAAAAAGTGTGGTTAAAGAAGTGATGCAAAGCAACGGAGAAATTGTGCTTTTCATTGACGAGATACATACTTTAGTTGGTGCTGGTGGTGGTGGTGAAGGTGCTATGGATGCTGCCAATATATTGAAGCCTGCCCTTGCTCGTGGTGAGCTTCGTGCAATTGGCGCTACTACATTGAACGAATATCAAAAATATATTGAAAAGGATAAGGCCTTAGAACGCCGATTCCAAAAAGTATATGTTGATGAGCCTGATACCGAAAGCGCCATAGCTATTTTACGTGGATTAAAAGAACGTTATGAATCGCATCATAAAGTGCGAATCAAAGACGAAGCCATTATTGCCGCTGTGGAGTTATCACAACGTTATATTACCGATCGTTTTTTACCTGATAAGGCTATCGACTTGATTGATGAAGCTGCTGCTAAATTGCGACTTGAAATTGATAGTGTGCCTGAAGAGTTGGATGAAATTGAGCGCAAAATCATGCAATTGGAAATTGAGCGGGAAGCAATCAAACGGGAAGGTGATGAAAAGAAGATGGATGAATTGAGTAAAGAGATTGGCAAGCAGAATGATGAACGCAATGCATTAAAAGCACGTTGGCAAGAAGAGAAAGCGGTTGTAGAAAAAATACAAACCTCAAAATCGGAAATAGAAAACTTGAAATTTGAGGCTGAGCAAGCTGAGCGTTCAGGTGATTATGGTAAAGTAGCCGAGATCCGTTACGGAAAAATTAAGGAGGTTGAAAAAGAACTGGAGAAAAGTCAGCAATTACTTATTGATCGTCAAAAAAATAATTCATCGTTAATTAATGAAGAAGTTACCAGCGAAAGTATTGCTGAAGTAATTAGCAAATGGACGGGGGTACCTGTAAGTAGCATGCTTCAAAGTGAGAGAGAAAAATTACTCAATTTAGAGGAAGAATTACACAAACGGGTTGTTGGACAAGAATTAGCTATTGAGGCCCTTAGTGATGCCGTTCGCAGAAGCAGGGCTGGACTTAACGACCCTAAAAAACCTATTGGTTCGTTTATATTTTTAGGAACTACAGGAGTAGGCAAAACCGAATTGGCTAAATCATTGGCCGAATATCTATTCAACAGTGATCAAGCGATGGTTCGAATTGATATGAGCGAATATCAAGAAAAGCATACGGTAAGCCGTTTGATTGGTGCCCCTCCAGGATATATTGGATATGACGAAGGTGGCCAATTAACAGAGGCCGTTCGTCGCCGTCCATACTGTGTAATCTTGCTTGATGAGATTGAGAAGGCGCATCCTGATGTGTTCAACATTTTATTGCAAGTGCTTGATGATGGTAGACTAACTGATAATAAAGGGCGCGTTGCCAATTTCAAGAATACCATTATCATCATGACAAGTAATATGGGTTCTCATATTATTCAGGAGAACTTCGAGAATGTAAAAGAGGAGCAAGATTTATTCCCAATTATTGAAACTACCAAGGTTCAGGTGATGGAGGTATTGCGTCAACAAATTCGTCCTGAGTTTTTAAACCGAGTTGATGAAATCATAATGTTCAACCCTTTACGCAAGAAAGACATACGTCATATTGTTTCATTGCAGTTGAATGGTTTAAAGAAAATGTTGGCTGTGAATGAGATGCATTTGGAATGGAGCGATGAAGCCTTAGATTATTTAACCTTACATGGCTATGAACCACAATACGGTGCAAGACCATTGAAACGATTGATACAAAAAGAAGTAGTGAATTTGTTGAGCAAACAAATCCTAGCCAATACTGTAGATAAGTCGAAGCCTATTGTTCTCGATAGCTTTGAAGATAAATTGATAGTAAGAAATTAATACCCCTAAAACAATTTTCAATACCCACTTTCAAATTGAAGTGGGTATTTTTTTTGAATAACCAATCGCTTAATTATTTAGGTATAGGCCTTTTCAAATTCTTGTATCTTCGCAACACTTTCTGCATGGCAAAAATTAAAACAGGCTTGGCTTTCGATTGGCAATTAATGCGAAGGGTGTATGGCATGGCCGCTCCCTATAAAAAGCAGGTATGGTGGGCTATTATTCTCACAATATTGATGGCAGTAACCGGTGCATTGCGCCCTTTATTGGTGCAATATGTAATTGATGATAGTATTACCGGAAAGAATGAAGTGAAACTTTTATGGCTAACACTCTTATTGGTGGGGTTATTACTCGTTCAAACATTTTTCCAATTTTATCAAGGCTATATCACCCAAGTATTAGGTCAAAATGTAGTACGCGATTTGCGAACGAAGTCCTATTCCTACTTTTTAAAGGCCAAATTAAATTATTTCGACAAAACACCTGTTGGCACTGTAGTAACCAGAGCGGTAAGCGATATTGAAACCATTGCCGATAATTTCTCAGAAGGGCTCATAACAATTAGTGGCGACATTTTACAGATTGTTCTGATTTTGTTTTTGATGTTTTATCAAAGCTGGCAAATGAGTTTGGTATCCTTGGCGGTTTTACCCTTATTACTTATTGCTGCCAATGTATTTAAGAACAAAGTAAAGGCATCATTTCAAGCAGTGCGCAATGCAGTATCAACGCTTAATGCATTTGTTCAGGAGCATATTCAAGGAATGCAAATAGTTCAAATTTTTGGAGTTGAGAAACAAGAGTTTGATAAATTCAACAAAATAAACAAGGAGCATACCCAAGCGAATATCGATGGCATCATGGCATATTCTATATTCTTTCCATTAGTTGAAATTATCACTGCATTGTCAGTTGCATTAATTATTTGGTTTGGGCTTCGGGGGGTATTAATACAGAATGGAATTACCACAGGTATGATAACCGCATTTATCATGTATATCAATATGTTCTATCGTCCGATTAGAATTATTGCCGATCGATTCAATACCATGCAAATGGGAATGGTAGCATCGGAACGGGTATTTAAATTGCTTGATGATGAAGAAATATTAGAAAAAGATTTAGGAACACTTACTACTCAAATTACTGGTAATATTCTGTTTGAGAATGTATCCTTTGAATATATAGCAGGTCAACCCGTGCTGAGCGCCATTTCGTTTGAAGTTCCCCGAGGAACCACCACAGCGATTGTTGGTGCAACGGGCTCAGGTAAAACAACCATCATTAATTTGCTCAATCGTTTTTATGAAAATCAAAAGGGTTTGATAAGTATCGATGACAAACCCATTAATGAATATACGTTGCATCATTTGCGCAGCCATATTGGGATGGTGCTCCAAGATGTATTTCTCTTTAGTGGGAGTATTGCACAAAATATTTCATTGTATGATGATCGCATCAGTCAAGAAAAAATCGAAGCTGCAGCTAGGGCAGTGGGGGCCGATGTATTCATTGAAAAGCTACCCGGTGGATATCAATATGAAGTGATGGAACGTGGGGCTACCCTTTCTACTGGCCAGCGTCAGCTAATTTCCTTTGCGCGAGTATTGGCGAATAATCCAGCCATTTTAATTTTGGATGAAGCCACTTCATCTATCGACTCAGCGAATGAAGAAGTGATACAAAAAGCCATTAAATTGCTCCTGAAGAATCGCACAGCGATTGTCATTGCGCATCGCTTAAGTACTATTCAAAATGCAAATGAAATTTTGATGATGGATCATGGAGAGATTTTGGAACGAGGCACTCATGAATCCTTATTAATTCAGAGTGGTGCTTATAAAACCTTATATGAAATGCAGTTTCAAACCATTTAATTTAAAACTATCAGTTGTTAGAACGGATCATAAATACAGTAGACAGCACCATTTTCCTATGGCATATAACAGAAAATGCCTCTGAATTGGCGGGCCTTTTAGCGCCGTATAACGATTTGGCCCTTGAGGGGGTGGAACCCGAATTGCGCAAAAAGATGTTGCATAATACCCAATTCTTAAGTACGCGCATTTTACTATTCAGATATGCTGGATTAAAATTTCCAATTATTAAAAATCAATATGGGGAGCCGCTTTCTAATGGAGTACATGTATCGATATCGCACTCTCATGATTATGCAGCCATCATCATCAGTAAAACAAAACGTGTAGCCATCGATCTTGAAAAGAAGGATGAAAGGATTATCCGGGTTGCTCATAAGTTTATACATGAGGTAGAGGAGTTTTTTAGTGAGGAAGAACGAACCAAATATTATACCTTGATATGGAGTGCCAAGGAAACACTCTATAAATTGTATACTGCCAATGAAGTGATTTTTAAAGATGAATTACGTATTCATCCATTTAGTTATTCGGATAAGGGAGAAATAAGAGGAGAAGTTTTAAAAACGCCTCAAATTTTAGGTGTTCGATTATTCTATATTTCCTTCGATAACTATGTTTTGACCTGGTGTTGAGGTAATCCTCTTGTTTTCAGGGAAATTTCTTAAATTCGCATCCCTTGATTAAAAATTGAGTTATATTGGAAGGATTGGAATTAATTAAAATAATCGTTTTTGGAGCATTAGCATATTTGGTGGGATCAATACCTACTGCAGTTATTGTGAGCAAAGGATTTTTCGGTATTGATATCCGGGAACACGGGAGTGGGAATGCTGGAGCAACCAATACTTTTCGGGTTTTAGGTAAGAAATACGGAGTAATTGTGATGATTATCGATATTATCAAAGGTTTTACCGCCGCCAACTTTGCCTTTTTTATTGGAGATTATTTTTACGGAGAAGAACGCTTTGTAAACTTGCAGTTACTGTTTGGTTTATTGGCCGTTATTGGACATGTATTCCCAATCTACGTAAACTTCAAGGGAGGTAAAGGAGTCGCGACTTTATTTGGAATGATACTCGCGGTGAATCTTCCTGCAGCAGCGGTATGTGTAATCTTCTTCTTACTAATTTTATTTACCACACGGTTTGTATCCTTGAGCAGCATGATGGCTGCTGTAATGTTGCCTATATCTATTTTATTTATTTTTCACAATCATGAAAAATGGTTAATTGTTTTTGGCATCTGTATTGCTCTGATGGTGATATTAACGCACCGTAAAAATATTGTAAGACTTTTCGGCGGCAATGAGAGTAAAGCCAATATCTTAAAAAAACACCGCAGGAAAAATCAAGACTGATACGCTGTTTTAAAATTAAAATAAGTTATGTCGGGAACCCAATTAGACGAAGCCTTAGAGGTTGTAATAGAAAACGACCAAAAGTATGCACTTATACTTTACAATGACGATGTCAATACTTTCGAACATGTGATTAACTGTTTAATCAAAATTTGCGGACATATATCCTCTCAGGCTGAGCAATGTGCCAATATTGTGCATTACAAGGGGCGATGCCAAGTAAGCGATGGTTCGTTAAAAGAAATGCAGAAGCAATGTGTTGCCTTGCTCGATGAAAAGCTAAGTGCTAAAGTAGAAGATAAAAAATAAATTATAATCATGACCCATTTCCCAATCAAAAGAATTTCAGCCGCGTTAGTAATCATCACCTTTATTATTTCATGTGCTAAGGTTCCAATTACTGGACGTAAACAATTACACTTATTGCCTGAAAGCCAGATGGCTGCTATGGCTCTCACCGAGTATAAAACCTTTTTGAGTACCAATAAAGTATCTACCGATGCGAATAATACTGTAATGGTAAAAAGAGTGGGTGAACGAATATCGAAAGCCGTTACTACTTATATGAATTCACATAACTATAGCAAGCGTGTAGCAGGTTATGCTTGGGAATTTAATTTAGTTGAAGACAAAACTGTGAATGCTTGGTGCATGCCTGGAGGTAAAGTAGTGGTGTATACAGGTTTGTTACCTATCACCCAAAATGAAACAGCCCTTGCTGTAGTTATGGGACATGAAATTGCGCATGCCATAGCACAACATGGTAATGAGCGGATGAGTCAGGGAGTGGCATTATACCTGGGTGGTGTGGCTGTTAACGTAGCTACTTCAACCAAATCGGATACCGCCCAAATGCTTTTCAATACTGCTTATGGTGTGAGCTCCCAATTAGGGCAATTAGCATTTTCTCGTGGACATGAATTGGAAGCCGATAAATTAGGATTGGTATTTATGAGTTTGGCGGGATACGACCCACATGAGGCAACAGCCTTTTGGAAACGAATGGCAGCAAAAGGAAATGGCGCTAATGTACCCTTCTTCTTAAGCACGCATCCAACCGATGATAAACGAATCAAAGATATCGAAGCATTTATGCCTGAGGCTATGAAATATTATGTGAAGCCATAAGTATTTCAAACAATTCGTATTTTTATAAATACAATTATCCTATTATCTTAGCAAACAATTAACAAACAACTAAATTGTTTTCTATCTATCTATCGCCACCACATCTTACTGGATTTGAGAATAAATTCATTGAGGAAGCTTTGCAAAGCAATTGGGTTTCTCCATACGGAAATAATATCGATGCCTTTGAAAAAGAATTAGAGGAGTACCTTGATATTCCTTATGCAGCCTTGGTTACATCGGCCACCGCCGGTATTCATCTTGCGTTGGTAATATTAGGAATCGAAAAAAATGATATTGTACTGGTCCCAACATTCACATTTGCTGCTTGCGTTAATCCAATAATTTATACCAGTGCTGAGCCTGTTTTTTTAGATTCGGAACTCGATACCTGGAATTTAGATCCTGTATTATTGCGCACTGCGATTGAAGATTTAATTCAAAAGAAACGTAAGCCCAAAGCCTTGGTTTTAGTTCATAGTTATGGTGTACCTGCGAAAATTACAGAGATTCTATCCATCTGCAAAGAATTCGATATTAAGGTAGTTGAAGATGCCGCAGATGCTTTGGGTGCCACGTATAATGGGCAGAAGTTAGGTACCTTTGGAGATATTGGAATCATCTCCTTTAATGGGAACAAAATAATAACCACTTCTGGAGGTGGCGTTCTGGTTTCAAAAAACAAAGAATATGTAGAACGCGCAAAGTACCTTAGTAATCAAGCGAAGGAAAATCTTCCTTACTATCATCACGAGGCGGTGGGCTTTAATTACAGAATGAGTAATGTACTTGCTGGAATAGGCAGAGCACAATTAAAGGTAATTGATGAACGCGTTAATTCACGAAGAAATAATTATCAGCAATACAAAACATTGCTTTCCAGCAATACAATTAAAGACATTCAATCGCAAACAGAACTTCTTAATGGATTTAGCAATCGTTGGTTGAGCACGTTTTATTTAGGAGAGAATTTAGTTCTTCCTGCGCACCAAGCATTGCAAGAGGCGCATATTGAAAGTAGATTTTTATGGAAGCCTATGCATTTACAACCTGCCTTTTTACGTTATGGAAAATACTTGAATGGCAATGCTGCCAAGCTTTTTGAGGGGGGCATTTGTTTACCATCTGGGAGCCAATTAACAGCTACTCAAATTGAGAATATTGCTGCCATCGTTCGTAATTCGTTAGCTCATGTTAATGTTTAACCAAGAGGAAATAAAATCAATCATTATACGTTTATTCTTACAGATTAAAACGATGGATGAACCAATTACCGACGAAACTTCACTTTATGCAATGAATGGCCATCTTAGCAGTATAGAATTGGTAATGCTTATTGTAGATATAGAGCAGGAACTTCGGAATCTTTACAAACTTCCCTTGGTTATTGCCTCATCGAAGGCCATGAGTCAAAAAAATAGCCCCTTTAATAACGTGAATTCATTCACAACTTTTATATTTGACGAATTAAATATTTTAAACAACACCCAATTATCATGAAAAAATCCTTTTTATTCCTCTTAGGTTTAATTGCATTCACAACTATTAATGCACAAGACGACAAGGCGAACACCGTGAAGTTCAACTTTTTTGGTTTGGGAATGCGTACCCTCTCCTTTCAATATGAACGTACCTTGAACGAAAACTCTTCGGCTTTGTTACACCTTGGATACACCTTGCCACGCAGCATGCCTGGATCATTATTCCAGATCGATACCATTGCCACCAATGGTAGTTATAACCAAGTTCAGAGTGCTAAGTTTAAAGGAGGAATACAAATCACTCCTGAGTATCGTTATTATTTCAAAGGAGAAGGCAATGATGGGTTTTATCTAGGAGCATATTTACGTTACTCACGTTATAGTTTAGAGGCAACTGCATTGCATAGAGATGATAATCTCTCTCCGTTAAAGTATTATGATTTCAAAGGAGCATGGACTTCAACTAATGTAGGAATCATTATGGGAAATCAGTGGCATATTGGCGAAAGCTTTACTATCGACTGGTGGATTTTAGGACTACAATATGGCGCTAATAAAATTAGCATGTCGGCTAGTGGTGATTTTAGCACTACTGATAAGAACCAATACATTGCCGATGCAACAGCAAACTTCCAAGATGTTCCATTAGTGAAAGGATTCACTGCAGGAATGACAAATACTGAAGCCAGTTTGAAATTTGGATTTCCTTCACCTGGTTTCCGCAGTGGGCTTTGTCTTGGATTTCGATTCTAAAATAACTTTTCATTGAAACTTCGAATTATATTATTGTTGTTTATCCT
>CAIVZR010000036.1 GCA_903910445.1 uncultured Bacteroidota bacterium | reverse complement strand
GTGAATTTTAGAAGCCCAGTGAAAGGTATCGTGAGTATAACCTTAATGGATGCTCAAGGACGTATTTTAGAAAATGTGAATGCAGAAGCTAATACCCTAGATAATATGGTTACTATAAATACTGCCAATTATACTAAAGGGGTTTACTTCGTTTCTATAACCTATAATGAAGTAAAAACCGATTATCAAAGAATTGTAAAACAATAAATGATATTGTTGAAATCAAATAAAAAAGCCACGAAGTTTACTTCGTGGCTTTTTTGTACTATGAAAAAGGGAATTATTTCTTAACCAACATTTTATAATTAGAAGTCATTCCTTGATGACTAATGGTAATAAAATACATTCCAGTGGCGATATTTTCCGTGTTGAAATTTGCTGTATTGAAACCTCTATTTGCATTATTCTCAGTGGTAATTAATATACGGCCTTGTAGGTCAACCAATGAAATTGTAACCAACCCTGTTGTTGGTAAACTATAGCTTACTGTTAATTTATCACCGAATGGATTTGGTTGGATATTTTGAATTGTTACTGCACCTATCTTATTAAAATTAACCAATACAATATTGCTATAATCAAAAGTTCCATCAAAATCAACTTGTTTCAAACGATAGTAAACTTGTTTAGTTGATAATTCTGAAACTCTAGAATCAGTAAATGTGTAGTTTAAGATAGATGTGCTATTTCCAGCACCTTTCACTTCACCAGCGGTTGTGAAGTGAACACCATCAATACTGCGTTCTATTTCGAAACGATCATTGTTTTGCTCAGAAGCAGTAGTCCAGTTTAAGAATGAATTATTACCATCTGCTATTGCAGTAAAGGCAACCAGTTTAACTGGAAGTGGGCTTAAGTTAATAGAACCGAATGTAAAAGGACTAAAATTGCTCACTGCTGCTGCAGTTACAATTACATTTGGAGAAGTTCCAGATACGCTGGTTGATCCTGAAGTAGCATTTTCCCAGGTAGTTCCGTTATAATGAATTACACGTAGGTTTGAGGTAGGAGCCGAGCTTCCTGTAAAATAATTAGCTCCGGTAGCAGTCCCACAGCCACTGGCGGTATTGCCATACAACGAAACATCCACTGTTGGGGTGCCATTTGTAACAGTTAAATTCCAGTATTCACATCCAGAAACCATCACAATCGGGCTCTTATGCACTGCACTTAATCCAATTGCGGAGGAACGAATATATTCTGCAGTAAATGCATCTGTGATAGTGCCTGGAGCTGAAATCCCAATTGCCTGGTATCCAGTTCCTGATTTTCCTACAGGGAAAACAAAAGCAGTATTTCCTGTTTTTTTAACGGGTCCGTTTACAAAACTAGTACCGGATGCGGAAGCAACACTTCCATTGGCGGTGATTGATAACAAATTAATAGTACTAGTTGTTAAGATTCCACTTGTAAAAGTAAGAACCCCATCTACAGTTGCTGCAGCGCTTAATGTTTTGCCCCCCCCACCACTAAGAGTTAAGTTATTGAATGTCGTTACTGAAGTACCTGCTATGCTTTGCGCAGAAGCGCTATTTAAATTTATAGTACCAGTTCCTGCAGAGAATGTTCCATTATTTGTAAAATCACCCGACATATTTATTGTTCCAGGTGCGGTTAATGTTCCAGCACTAACTGTTACGGCACCTAAAGTTGACGTGCTATTACCCAATGATAGATTAAATCCTCCTGATTTAGTTAAATTGAAACCACCCACAATTCCACTGGTTCCTAAAGTAATATTACCAGCACCAGCATCAATTTGTGAATTGCTAGCCAAGGTAATGGCACCATAATAAGTAGCCGCTGTATTTGAAGTGTTTAATAAAGCGCCATCGATACCTACTCCATTAAGGGTTAATGGTTCGCTGGTAGAAAGTGTTATTCCAAATAGGTCTAATTCAGCCCCAGTGCTTACAATGGTTCCACCTGCAATAGTGCCTAAGGCGCTAGTATTATTTAATTTTATCGTTCCAGCGCTTACAGTAGTTGTTCCAGTGTAAATATTGGTCCCTCCAAGGAGCAAACGTCCACTTCCACTCTTGTTAATATTGGTTGAACCACTAATCACACCATTGATACTTAAGTCATTTGATGTACCTTGAGCAATATTGAAAG
>CAIVZR010000035.1 GCA_903910445.1 uncultured Bacteroidota bacterium | reverse complement strand
TTTTCAATCATAGAATCCGATTTTTATATATTTAAAAAATAGATTATGTTTGTAACCTCTCAAATATTATTAAACTCCTTTTTAAGCAGATGAAGCATTTTTACCTTTAATTTTAATTATTAACAGAGGTAAACTCATTTTTAACATGAACAATTTGAAACAATTCGTTTTAGGAGCGTTAGCTTGCACATCCTTTTTTGCAGCTCAGAGTCAGACTAAAATAACATCAAAAAATCAACTACTCGGATCACGTAATGTAATTACCACCGCAGTTCCATTTTTAACCATTACTCCCGATGCTCGTGCAGCAGGGATGGCCGATTGTGGTGTTGCCACTTTCGCCGATGTAAACTCTATGCATTTTAATCCTGCGAAATATGCTTTCGTAGAGAAGAAAGGTGGATTGGGAGTATCCTATACCCCTTGGTTACGTCAATTGGTTCCTGATGTTTCATTAAGTTACATTTCAGTGTATGGCAAAATTGATGATTACTCTACAGGAGCCCTCACTATGCGCTATTTCTCTTTGGGAAGTATCCAATTCACTGACGATTTCGGAGCTTCATTAGGAGACCAAAAACCCAATGAATTCGCCATCGACGGAGCCTATGCGCGCAAGTTGAGTGATAAGTTCTCTATGGGTGTTGCGTTGCGTTTTATCTATTCGAACTTAGTACCAAATTTACCTACGGTGGGTTCAGTGCCCGTTAAAGCTGGTGTTAGTGGTGCAGGTGATATCTCGGCATATTATAGAGATGAAACCAAATTCCAAGGTATGAAAACTACCTATGCATTTGGTGGAAATATTCAAAATATGGGTGCTAAAATTAGCTATACCAATTCTCAAAACAAAGATTTCATTCCTACTACGCTTCGCTTGGGGGCCAGTGCTAATATGGAAATCGACCAGTACAATATGTTGATGGTTACTGCAGAGATTAATAAATTAATGGTTCCAACACTTCCATATTACTTAAAAAACAATAGAGGTGAAGATAGCTTAGATGCTACAGGTCGTGCTATTATTGCCTATGGCAAGAATGCTAATGTAGGTGTTGTAAAAGGCATGTATCAATCATTTTATGATGCTCCTGGAGGCTTTAAAGAAGAATTGCAAGAATATAATTGGAGTGTGGGTGCTGAATATTGGTATGATAAGCAATTCGCTATCAGAACAGGATTCTTTCACGAACCTTTAAGCAAAGGGAATCGTAAGTATTTTACGTTTGGTGCTGGCTTACGCTATAATGTATTCGGACTTGATTTCACTTATTTAGTTCCGTTAGGCCAACAACATCCATTGCAAAATACCTTACGTTTCAGTATGATTTTTGATTTTGATGCATTCAAAAAACAAAAAGAATACTAGTCGCTTCAGTAGTTTTCGTTTCAACTAATAGAAGAAAAATTGCCTAAATCGCACTTTTTCTATCTCAGAATAATACTCTCAATCTCGTGAATATCCGCATTGGTCAAGGCATAGACGTACATCCATTAGTTCCAGGAGATGGCGTATGGATGGGTGGCATTAAAATTCCATTCCATAAAAAACTTGATGGCCATAGTGATGCGGATGTATTAATTCATGCCATTTGTGATGCCTTGCTAGGAGCATTAAATTTACGTGATATCGGCTATCACTTCCCAAATACTGATGCTCGTTTCAAAGGAATTGACAGCAAAGAATTATTGCAACATGTAATGTTGTTAATAGAAGAAAAGAATTATCGAATAGGTAATTTGGATTGTACCGTGATTGCAGAAAATCCTAAGATTAACCCTCATATTGAATCGATACAAGCGTGCCTTGCTCCTATTCTAAAAGTAGGTACCGAGGATATTTCCATTAAAGCTACTACGAATGAGAAGCTTGGTTATATCGGCAGAGAAGAAGGCATCGTAGCTTACGCTACGTGCCTTGTATTTAAAAACGAAAATTAGAGTGCTGCTGCGTACAAACGACTTACTTCCGTCCAGTTAACAACATTCCAAAATGCAGTAACATAATCAGGACGACGATTTTGGTAGTTTAAGTAATAAGCATGCTCCCAAACATCCAAGCCTAAAATTGGTGTACCACAAGTTACCCCTTCGATATCCATCGTAGGATTATCTTGATTCGCAGTAGAGCAGATAGTAAGTTTACCATCCTTCACACAAATCCAAGCCCAGCCGCTACCAAAACGAGTAAGTGCCGCTTTTGCAAAATCCTCTTTCATTTTTGCTTCGCCTCCTAAATCGCTTTCAATCGCGGCTTTAAGTGCTGCTGATGGCTCTCCCCCATTAGGGCTTAGAATATTCCAGAAGAAAGTATGATTTAAGTGACCGCCGCCATTATTTCTTACTGGCATAGGGTATTTACTAATGTTAGTGCAAATTTCTTCAATGCTCAAATTTTCGGCAGGGGTACCTGCTAATGCATTATTAAGATTGGTGATATACGCTTGGTGATGCTTGTCATGGTGAATTTCCATGGTGCGAGCATCAATATGTGGTTCAAGCGCATTGAATGCGTAGGCTAGTGGTGGTAATGTAAATGACATATTAGATAATGATTAATATTATAAAAATGAATTAAGCCGGTTATGCCCGACGATATTGTTATTTGGGGCGAGGAACATTTATTTTATCATGAACAATAAAATAACCTGTGACACCTTTTTGAATCATTTGTTGACGAAATGCAATGGCTTCAAACTTAAACCGAAAATCACCTACTCTGACTTTAAAATTAGGTGGTTCATAAAGCACATAAGTAGGCATATCAGGAAACAGGCTTATGAAATTGGCATTGATAGCGTATGCTGTGCCTCTTGATGAACCTTGGAAAATTTGATAGCGCGACCCATTATGACGCGCTTCTGGGTTATTCATTAATTTTTGATTCTCCAGCTTTTGCATGATTTTTTCATCAGCAAAAAGCTTCACATTTTGCGATTGTGCCTTGTATACCAAGGCAAAAAAGAAGATGGTTATGATTAACTTTCTCATTGAAATGCAAATGTACCTTTTTTTGAAATGTATTTATCTTAAACTATTCAATTCTGTCGTTGACGAATTGCTTCAAAAAGAATAATTCCCGTAGCTACCGAAACATTGAGCGAACCTATGGTACCTAGCAACGGAATAGAGGTTTTCATGTCGGCCATTTGCAAAATAGCAGGGCTAATTCCTTTATCCTCACTCCCCATAATAATGGCTATCGGCTGGTCGAAATTTGACGTATAGATGGTATCCGTTGATTTCTCTGTACAAGCCACCAGTGAGATTCCTGATTCTTTTAAATAATTTAATGTTGTTTTCAGGTTATTCACTTTGCTTACTGCAATATGATGCAAGGCGCCTGCTGATGTTTTGATGGCATCTTCGTTAATTGGCGCTGCTCCATTGGATGCTATAACGATGGCGTGAACGCCAGCACAATAAGCACTTCTGGCGATAGCTCCAAAATTCCTTACATCAGTTATTCCATCAAGCACAAGTATCAGTGGAACTTCACTTTTCTCATAAATCTGTGGAACAATTACTTCTATATCATCATATTCAATTTCGGTAATGAAGGCAGCTACTCCTTGATGATTTTTCAGTGTAAGTCGGTCTATTTTCTCCTTAGGAACATAATTGATAAAGAGTTTTCGTTCATGAACCAAGTTCTTTAATTCAAAAATCAAATCACCGCGTAACCCATTTTGAATAAAAATTTTATCCATGGTTTTTCCCGCTTCAATGGCCTCAATTACGGCTCTGATCCCGTATATTAAATTACTTTTCATGTTTATTTCAAATCAACTTTTAATCTTTCATTTTGTGAAGCGGTTTGCCATGCCAAATAATAAACAAGCCGAGTGATGGTTTGCATCTTGGCGAAATTTATCTTCTCAATTGTATCTGTGCTTTTGTGATAATCGGCATGAGTTCCATTAAAGAAAAACACAACGGGAATATCGTTCTTTGCAAAATTGTAATGGTCGCTTCGATAATAGAATCTGTTTTTATCTTCTGGATCATCATATCGATAATCAAGCTTCAGATGGGTATAGGTAGTATTACATTGCTCGAGTAGTGGATTTAATCCACTCGACAATTTATTACTTCCAATTGGATATACATAATTGGGGTTGTTTAGTGCAGTATACGTTGAATCCATTCTTCCGATCATATCAATATTCAAATCGAGTACAATTTTGTTTAGAGGCACCAAAGGATTCTTGACGAAATAGGCTGAACCTAATAAACCCTTTTCTTCTCCGCTGAAGGCACAAAAAATGATACTTCTACGCGGACCGAATCCGGATCTTTTGGCAATGGTAAATGCCTCGGCTAATTCTAGGAGCGCTACAGTACCACTACCATCATCATCGGCTCCATAAAATATTTTCCCCTTATGCATGCCCAAATGGTCGTAGTGTGCTGAGATTACAATATACTCATCTTTTAAATCAGTTCCTTCTACAAATCCAATCACGTTTTCACTTGAAGGGTCAGAAGCGATTCGATCAACTTCTATTGAAATTTTATTTGTGCTAAAAAGGTGTATTGGTTTCCGCTTTTTGGAAGTCTTTTTAATGATCCATTCCAATCGCATACTATCGATTCCCAAAAGCTTGGCTGCCACACCTATATGGGTGTATAAAATGGGAATATTAATAGGATTTATACTCTCTACCATCATGGGGGAACTATTGGATGTGAGTTCCTTTTTCATTGCAGCAATTCGGGCGGCGAATTCATCGTCGATGATGATAAGTGCTGCCGGTTTGTACTTATTAATACGGGCAATTTTACGCTCCATATTATGAAACCAATCGCTATGGCCTGGAGTTCCACTTACCAAGTATTTATTCTTTCGATATGGTTCATCATTCATCAGAATCACAATTTTATCTGTAAGATTGGTATCCTTTAAATAATCATTGAAATTTTTATCATCGATGCCATATCCCATAAACACTACTTGTTTATTGTAGGCCAAGCCATTTTTGCCATTGGGCATTACATAGAAATCCTTGAGATATTCAAATTTTTGAGTAGCGTCATAGAGTGTTACATCATGACTTACATTACGAATATATTTATAACTTTGGTAGTAAGTTCCTGAACCAGCCAACTGTTGAACTCCAAACAATCCGTATTGGGAAGCGATATAGTCGGCGGCTCGGCGTAAGCCAGGGGTGCCCGTTTCTCTTCCTTCAGTACCTTGGGAAGCAATAAACATCAAATAATCGCGAAGGTCCTCCGATTTAATAGTAGTGGCAAATCGCCAAGCGGTGCTATCGAATTGGGCATCTGATTTTGCAATCGTAAAAAAAAGCAGTGCAGCTAGGAATATATTTCTCATGTAGAACGCAAAAGTGCTTAAATAAAATAAGAATTAAAAGCCCAATTACAAGATGACAAATAAATAGGTTGTTCCAAGTTTAAGGAGTGAAGTTTGTTAAAATGAAACTATGAACGAATTGCCCAATATTTTGAACTGCTATACCGCGAAGCTTTCGCCACATCCGCAAGTACGAGAGGCATTGGGATTAATGAAATTGAATCCCTTGCCGTTAAGGCCATCGCTAAAGTCGAGTTCAGTACCAAAAAGGTATAAAAAACTTTTCATGTCAACAGCAATTTTAACGCCTTTGTCTTCAAAATATTGATCGCCCTTTTGTTCTTCATTATCGAAGTCGAGCTTATAGGTTAATCCACTACAACCGCCACCCGTAACGCTTACACGAAGAAAATAGTCTTCTGTGAGATTCGCATCACGAACTAAATCAACTACCTTTAATTTTGCTTTATCACTTACAGTAATACTCATAACACTTCATTTGTTATTCTGTTTCCTATTCAACCAATCGTTCCATAATTGCAATAGCAATTAATATTAATGAACTTCGATTGGAGTTAAATTGTTTTTCGTGCGATAATCATTTATAGCAGCTTTAATAGCATCTTCAGCCAATACTGAGCAATGTATTTTTACTGGAGGTAATGCCAATTCTTCCACAATATCCATATTGTCGATTTTTAAAGCATCGTCAATACTTTTGCCTTTAAGCCATTCGGTAGCTAATGAAGAAGATGCGATGGCACTTCCACAACCAAAGGTTTTAAACTTTGCATCTGTGATAGTTCCTGTTGCATCATCTACTTCTATTTGCAGGCGCATTACATCCCCGCATTCGGGGGCACCAACGAGCCCCGTTCCTACGTTATTCTTGCTTTTATCAAGCGTTCCAATATTACGTGGATTGCTATAATGATCGATTACTTTTTCTGAATATGCCATGATTTGATTTTTTTAAATATTATATAAACAGTTTTCTCAATGTTCGGCCCAAGCAATTGATTTTAGATCGATTCCTTCTTTGAACATTTCCCAAAGTGGGCTCATTTCCCTTAGTTTAGTAACGGCTTCTTTAGTTTGGTTAATTGCAAAATCAATTTCTTCGTCGGTTGAAAAACGACTCAATCCAAATCGAAGCGAAGAGTGTGCTAATTCATCATCGAGTCCTAGGGCCTTCAAAACGTAGGATGGTTCTAACGATGCTGAGGTACAAGCTGATCCACTCGAGACTGCGATATCTTTAACTCCCATCATCAAACCTTCTCCTTCAACATATTTAAATGAGATATTGGTACAATGCGGTAAACGGTGTTCTTTATTGCCATTCAAATAACTTTCCTCCAATTCGAGAAGACTGTTTTCTAGGCGATCACGCATCTTTGAAAGGCGCGCTGCATCTTGATTCATTTCCAAACGAGCCAATTCGCAAGCCTTGCCAAAACCTACAATTCCAGGTACGTTTAGTGTACCGCTTCGCATTCCTCGCTCATGTCCTCCACCATCCATTTGGGCAGTAACTTTCACTCTTGGGTTCTTACGACGCACGTAGAGTGCACCTATTCCTTTGGGGCCATACATTTTATGAGCAGTATATGAAAGCAAATCGATTCCAAATTCATTGACATCGGTATTTACTTTTCCAACAGCTTGGGTAGCATCGGTATGAAACAATGCTCCATGTTTATGTGCTATAGCGGCTATCTCTTTTATTGGCTGAATCACTCCAATCTCATTATTCGCAAACATCACCGATACCAAGATGGTAGTGGGTTTCATGGCGGCTTCCAATTCATCTAAATCAATCATTCCATCGCCCTTTACCGACAAGTAAGTGATATCGGCGCCCATTTTTTCAAGGTGCTTGCAGGTATCTAGCACTGCTTTGTGCTCGGTAGTCAGGGTAATAATATGGTTCCCTTTTTCGGCATACATTTCATATACCCCTTTGATGGCCAAATTATTGCTTTCGGTTGCTCCGGAAGTGAAAATGATCTCCTTTTCGCTGGCACCAATCACTTGGGCTACTTGCTCTCTTGCGTAATCAACTGCCTCCTCTGCCTTCCAACCGAATGGATGGTTGCGACTTGCCGCATTCCCAAACACATCGGTAAAGTAGGGTAACATATCTTGCAAAACCCTTGGATCTACAGGGGTTGTGGCGTTATTATCTAAATAAATCGGTAATTTCAACATACTCTTTTTGGCTCCTAAATTTTCCTTGTTTAGAATGATTACAAATATACATCAATTTAGTTCATTGTAAAAAATAGAATTTTAAGTTTTTTTTTAAGCAGTAGATCGGTTTCAAATACTGATTACCATTGTCCAGCCTCGCCGCCTCCTTTAAAGGTATCCCAACCTCCATTTTCAGGAGTAACTGGTCGTTCGATACCCAAAATGATGCGTGCATTGAAATCAGGAATATCAAACTTATGCATAAGTTGGCGCACTTTCCTTTCTGAATAAGCACTTGCCAAAATGGCTGCCAGCACAAAGGCAACCGAAATGGCAACAGGAATCACAAATGCCTTATGAGAATATTCGGGATTGAGATCGGGTTTTAGTTTATAGTTACCTTGTAATGTTCCAGAGAAGGCCAATAGTGCACCTTTCAACCCTTCATAATACTGGTGTTGTTTAAAGGATGCTTCTATAATCTGCCGTGATACTTGAGCACAGAACTTTTCTGATAATTGCTCATTCAAATCGGAACTCACTAACGAATAGGCCTTGGAATCTGACTTATCAAACAAAACAAAAACACTCTTCTTCGCTGGGTAATGGCTCTTCATGCCATCAAGAATAGAATTTAAAGAGTCAGCGTTAATCTTCGATTCAGTAACTATTATGAAAGTTAGGGAAGCATTGGTTTTATAATCATTAATAAGCCAGTTCAATGAATCCATTTCGATTGGATTGAAAAGCTGGGCATTATCTATGACATTGCTTTCGGAAGTTATTGAATCGGAGGTTGACTGAGCTTCGCTGCTTATATATAGTAAGCAGGTAAGGATGAGCAAACAATAGTTTTTAAAATGAAGCATTCGATTTGATATATTTATCTGCATTAACTAGTTATATATTTATTGGGAATTTTGAAGTAAGCACCTTTTCAGCCGATTCCATACCTTCCATTATCGCTTTGCCAATATCTCCATTTTTAAAATAGATGGTCATGTTTTCTATGGTTTCGGTCCACGCATTCGGTGGCAGTAAATGATCCAAAGAAGGGCCACATACCAAGGCGAATTGTTTATTATTCTTACATACATAGATAAGAACGTATGGAGTTTCCTCCTTCTCACCTAAAAATAGCATGTCGAAAATCTCTGAAGCACGATCTAGCACCCTTAAAGATGCATTTTTCTCTAGATGAAGATGAATTCTCCCACTGGAAAAGCGGGCAATCTCGGCTGTCTTTTCTGATATCCTTTGAATTTCGGAAGGAGTTAGCTGAATATTATCTCCTGTAATAAAATTTCGAATACGAGCGATCGTCATTATTGTTGGGTATATAAAAAGAGATGATTAGTAAATAAAATAATCGATGCAAAGGTAAGGCTATTAGGAAACAGCGCCAATTTATTTAATGAGAATGGGTATTTATTTCATGCAATTATGGATGCAATGAATTAAAAGGTACCTGCAGGTAGAAAGACATGAAGCTCGAAATTAATATTTTAATTGGGCATAGTCGAATTATCAAAAAAAACTACTTCATTTGCAGCAATCAATATATTTTTTTAAACATGAAGAAGTTTTTTACACTCTTATGCTGTGCGCCTATACTTTTAATAGCGCAAGCACCTCAAAAAGTTGACACTAAATCGTTTAAAGAGGCTAATGCCCAACGAATGAGTGAGACTCAATCGCCAGTAATTAATAAGGTAAGACAAGCTCCTCTAAGAAAAACTAACGGTGACAATCCAGTTTATGGTGCAAAAACCATTGGAAATACCTTATACGACTTGCAATCTAACAATGCATTGGCAAGTAGATTAATGGTTTATCCAAATGGTAAAATCACTGCAACTTGGACTACCTCATCAGATGGAGGTCCTTCCTTTTCTCAACGTGGATCGGGATATAACCAAATGGTTGGTGGTGTGTGGCGCAAGGCCCTTCCTAATAACGGAAGAATTGAAAGTAGTCGTGTAGGTTGGCCAAGTGTAGGTGTTGCTACTTTTGGAGGTGTTGAAAAAGAATACATTTTCGCTCATGCCGTTGCCTCTTCTGGTTTAACTGGAGGTTTTACATTTTCAATGAATACTGGAATTGGAACTGATTTCACTGGAGGTACTGTTGTATTGAATGATACTTATAATAATGCAACAACTCCTGGTCCAATTTGGGGGCGTTCTGCTACTGCAGGATCTCGTATTGTAATAATATCTTGTTTCGCCGATTCAACTTCAGGTTATCCTGTTAATTACAAAGCTGGTGGTGTTAAACGCCCAATCACATATTCGGTTTATGATGCTGCTGCTCAAACTTGGCTTACAAAAAATGCACTTCTTCCAGGTTATGATAGCGTTCGTTATGATATTGGCCAAGCCGATTCATATTCAATTGATGCTGCAGGAAATAAAGTACGTATTGTAATCGGTGGCGCATTTGATGATTTAGCAATGTGGAAAAGCGAAGATGCGGGTTCTACTTGGACCAAAGTAATCATTGATTCATTTGCTCGTTTTGCTGCAACTCCAAGCAATAAGCGCAAATTTGTGAATAATGGAACAGTAAGCGTAATGATTGACAAGAACGGTGTATCACATGTTGCTGTGCCTTTATTAGCAACTGCATTTGACTCTGTTGATGCCTTGACTGGTGCTCGTACAACTTACTATTCAACCAGTCTTGGAATCGAAGGTATTGAATATTGGAACGATAAAATTAATACTACCACTGGCACTACCGACCCAATTCAAATTATTGGAGGTACACCTGATATTAATCAAGATGGTGCAATTACCCTAGGTACCAATACACGTAACTCTAGCTATGGAGGTTATGGTACTGGATTAGGAGCAACTACAACTACTCGTACTTCAGCCATGTCTAATCAACCAATGCTTTCATATGATGCTGCAGGAAATGTATTCTGTACTTATATCGCACCTATAGAAGATGACCTTTCGGGTGATGATGAAAATTATAATGACATCTTTGTAACTTACTCAAAAGATGCAGGCAAAACTTGGGCTGACCCTCAAAACTTAACTCAAACAACCGGTTTTGAAGATTTCTACCCAACACTTGCAAAAGTTTCGGATAGCAAATTACGTTTGATGTATTTCTTAAAAGATGATCCAGGAATTGCCGTAAACAATAGCTCTAACCCTGAAACAAATGTATCGGTGAATTATATGGAAGTACCTGTTTCTAAAATCATTCACGATAGCGTAGGGATTTTCCCTAATGGTATCAATGCTAGTATTGATGAAGGTTTCAAGGTTACACAAAACTATCCTAATCCAACTCAAGGTGTAACTCGTATTGATTTTAGTATTGGCAAAAATGCTTCTGTTAACTTCCAAGTAATTGATATGCTTGGACAAGTATTATATACTGAAACGAATGAGAAAGTTGAAGCTGGGAAACACAGTATTTATTTTAATGCTTCTTCGCTTAGCAGCGGAATTTATTTCTACACGATTACTGTAGGAGCTCAAAAAGTAACTCAAAAAATGATTGTAGAATAAGTATTCTACTCCAATTTAGAATGCCTGCGACAAACATCGCAGGCATTTTTTTTAAGTCAATTATTATAAGCGCGGTTCGATCGATTTCAATTCCCTATTTTTACACCATGAAAAGATATTTACCTTTCATTGTTGTCGTACTCTCTTTTATATCATGCAATACGACGAATCCTATGCATCCTATTAACGAAAATTATTCAGATCAAAACACTTTATCAGAGCATCCTACAGATCATAAAATAAATATTTATCAAGTGATGACCCGTTTGTATAGCAATCCGAATGCTACCAACAAACCTTTTGGGACTATTGAAGAAAATGGTGTAGGTAAATTTAATGATATTAATAATGATGCACTGAAGTCGATGGTTAAGCTAGGTATAACTCATGTTTGGTATACTGGTATTTTAGAATGTGCAACCATGACAGATTATAGTAAGGATAGCATTGCTAATGACCATCCAATGGTAGTTAAAGGACGTGCAGGAAGCCCATATGCCATCAAGGATTATTATGATGTGAATCCCGACTTAGCCATCGATGTAAAACAACGCAAAGCGGAATTTAAATCGTTATTAAACAGAACTCATGAAGCCGGATTGAAGGCAATCATCGATTTTGTACCGAATCATGTAGCACGTCAATATCATAGTGATTCCAAACCTGAAGGTGTAGAAGACTTAGGAGCGAATGAGAATTACACAAAGGTATTTAGCCCAAATAATAACTTCTATTACATACCAGGTAAATCATTTGAAGTACCTAAAGGCTATAATCCACTAGAAAGTATAACAGTAAAGGGTGAAGAAGGACCTTATCTTGAAAATCCTGCCAAAGCTACTGGGAATAACGTTTTCAGAGCCGACCCATCAATAGGTGATTGGTTTGAAACTGTAAAACTTAATTACGGATTAGAGGTTGTCAATGGGAATATCGATTTAAATAATACTTCGTCACAGCACTTCGATCCAATACCAGGTACTTGGGTAAAGATGAAGGATATCTTGGTTTACTGGGCTCAATTTGGTGTAGATGGATTTCGATGTGATATGGCCGAAATGGTACCCGTAGCATTTTGGAATTATGCCATTACCGAAGTTAAAAAAGTTAACCCATCGGTTATTTTTATTGCAGAGATATACAATCCCAATGAATATCGAAACTATATTAACAATGGTAAATTCGATTACTTATACGATAAAGTTGGCACTTACGATGATATACGCAGGGCTGTAGAAAACAAAGGAAGTATTGATAGCATTACGAATTTGCAAAAGAGTTTAGATGGCATCACTTCTAATTTAGTTCGGTTCATTGAAAATCACGACGAACAACGTTTCGCATCAAAAGATTTTGCGGGTAATTCACTTCGTTGTATGCCAGCCATGGTGCTTACCACCTGCATGCATTCGGGACCATCTATGATATATTTCGGGCAAGAGAGCGGCGTAAAAGCGGAAGGTGCTGAAGGCTTTGGAGGCGATGATGGACGCACCACGATGTTTGATTATTGGGGAGTTAAGGAGCACCAGGCTTTTTTGAATGGAGGCCGGTATGATGGAGGAAAATTCACCATTGATCAAAAACATTTGCATGATTTCTATGCTAAGCTTTTGAATCTAAATTTAACCTGTGATGCATTAAAAAACGGCCGATTCTATGATTTACAAACTTCACATGCCGATTACAACCGTGATAAGTGCTATAGTTTTTTAAGATATTCAAATAAGCAAAGGCTACTCATCATTGTAAATTTTAGTAATGATCAAAATTTCAATCCTGTAATTAAAATTTCGGATGTAGTGCAAACGGCTATTGGATGTACTCCGGGGACTCGATATACTATGAAAAATTTATTAACCGACGATGTGATAAAAGCTGATTTAGGTGAAGGCCTGCGCATTGAACTAGAAGCTAACAGCGCTTTCATTTTTGAAATAAATTAATTATTCTTATGATTTTTGTAATCCTTGTCCCTCTCTTTTTGCTTCCGGCCTTTTTAATTTTTTGGTATCTATATCAGAAAATATTTGAAGGTAATTATTTAATGCTTGGATTGGCTGGATTAATCGTTTTGCTTTCCATCTTAATCTATTTCTTCTATCGATTTGGATATGATAAAAAACTTACCATGCGTACTTCGAAATATGCAATTCGATATAATGAGCAGCGGGCCGAAAGTGGATTGCCCCTATTGACATATGATTTTAGTCAAGAAGGCAACACTTGGAATGCCAAGTTGGATAGCATTAGTGACACTTCGAAATTTGTATTGGTACAGAAAATTATTGAGGAGAATGATACCCACACTGATGCAGAGCAAGAGTATAATTTTTTGGCAAAGGCTTTGAGTGATACCACGGTGCTTTACCTAAAAATCCAGTTTAATTTCAATACAAAAAACTATTACGCAGAAACACGTCTTGGAAATTTATCACGTCCCTCCTATTTCATTAACAAAATGCGAATTTTTGACGATTGTTGCTCCATTCCGTATAAGAAATCGCAAGTTGATAGCCTATTGAAAAATTCATTCTAGGTTATTTTTAGCCAATATCCTCCATTACTACTCAATGCTTTTGGTGAATAACTGGTGTGATATATAATTTTTAAATAACAATTATATATTTATTTTCACGCTCGCAAAATGCTTGCATGAAACATTTATATCTTTTTATTCTTCTCCTTGCTGCGATGTGCAGCGCTGCTCAAAATGCCACCTTGTCGGGGAAGGTTATTGATGCTGAAGATAAGAGTCCGCTCATTGGTGTAAACATTATGATTATAGGTACCAGTATTGGAACGGCCTCGGACAATAATGGAAATTATACACTCAAAAACTTAAAGCCTGGAATTTACAATATCAAATACTCATATACCGGATATGAGAAAAAATTACTTACAGGAATAAAGCTATCTGCCAACGAAAATAAAGTGATTAACTTATCGCTCAAAACGGCTGTGGCAACAACCGAAGAAGAGGTAGTTATTGTAGGACAAAAGCCACTTGTAGATGTAGAGAAAGGGAAGAGTGAAAGCAGCATTAAAAGTGAATCCATAGAATCGGCTCCACAACGAGGAATCGAAAAGATTATCAACTCACAACCCGGTGTTATGAATTCGCCGTCAGGAATTAATATTCGAGGAGGAAGAACATATGAAACCGGTTTCTATATTGATGGGGTAAGTGCTACCGACCCATTGGCAGGAACTGGATTTGGTTTGGATCTGGGAAGTAACGCAATAGATGAAGTAGAAATTACTACTGGGGGAGCAGGGGTTGAATATGGTAACAGTACCGCAGGTGTTGTAAATACACGTACCAAGTCGGGTGGTGATAAAACAGAGTTCTATCTATTATACAAACGTGATAATTTTGGATTTAATAAGAACTGGAATTCCGTATTTAATCAACAAAATGTTGAGTTCAATATGTCGGGGCCAGTTAAGGGTACTCATAAGAAGCTAAAATATTCGATGGCGTTAAAAGGTGCCTTTACCGATGAATTTTATAAGAACCCTGCCAATCAAGTTATTTCTTCATTATATTCAACTTCTTGGAGTCCCTATCAGAATAACCGCTGGAGTGCATTACTAAAATTTAATTATGAATTAAATCCTAAGAATCGATTTGCCTTTACCTACCTCAAATCACTAAATATAAATCAGGATGTTAATATGCTTAGGGTAACTGGAAACGACGCAAGTTTCAATCCGGGATATCAATTTGCATTTCAACAACAGATGGACAATGCCAATACTTTTACGCATGATAATAACTTGCAGATTTTGCAATGGAATCATAGTAGTGGAAAACGATTTGCGTTAAAGGCCACAGCTTCTCGATTGTATGTACACTTGAGAGCCGATGCGAATGGTAGAGATTGGCGACCACTTACTGTAAATGGAGAATTCGATCCAAACAGTATTATTACAGCACCAGTAACCTACTTTAATCCTGATGACAATACCGTATTTGTGGAAGCTGCAAGTGGATTTTACAATAATGGTGGATTGGCAACACTTTGGCACGATCATTTGGTAGAACAATATACTGCCAACCTAACAGGAAGTTTAATGTCGAAAAGCACATTCAACCGATTGTTTTTTGGTAGTGAATATAAATATCAAAACTTACAGTGGATTGATATTGATAAACCATGGATTGGAGCTCCTGTTCAATTGGCCAATGGGCAACAAACTCAGAGCTATCGATTAGGGAATTACAGTGATATATGGCATGTTAAACCCAATCAGTTTTCATTTTTTGTGAGTGATAAGATTAAATACAAGGGACTAATTGCAGATATTGGATTGCGTTATGAATTGTGGTCGCTGGGCAAATTTGTAGATGATGCTATTGCGAATCCAAAGTCGCCTATCCGAGAGGAAATCAGAGAGAGTTATTTAAATAATACCGTTGGATTATTCGGACGCCGTTATAAGATGCGACTCTTGCCTCGTTTATCGGCTTCCTTCCCAATAAGAGAAAACCAGGTACTTTATTTCAATTATGGGCATAGCACGGTAATGCCGCATCCTTCTTATATTTATGCTGGTCTTGACCCTTATTATACCGATAGAAGTACATTGTCACGATTGGGCAATCCCGATTTAAATCCTGAGGTGGATATCAGTTATGAACTAGGATTAAAAACACAAATTACGAATAACGATGCTTTGAATATTACAACTTATATCAAAGATAAATATGATTTTATCACTTCTGCTAGTATTTTGGTTCCTGATATTACTGGGCGCGATGTATCGAGAACTGTTCGAATTAATAGTGACTATGCTCGTATGCGAGGAATAGAAGCCGCTTATATAAAAAGAATTGGAAAGTGGTTTAGTGGACAAGCGTCGGTAGCTTATAGCGTTGCTACAGGCCAAAGTGCGAGTGCTAATGATGCATTGAAAGATTTGTTGAATAGTGGTGCAAGAGAAGATACTAAGGAGTTTTATTTGGCATGGGACCGCCCTTTTGATATTAAAGCCAATGCTACCTTTGTGAAAGATAATGGAAAGCCATTTTGGTTTATCAAGCACTTTGATAAGATGTCGTTATATACCGAAGTTATTTGGAGAAGTGGAAAACGTTATACTCCTTATGTTTTCACTGGGTTGGAGCCTTCGAGTGGGCGGCCAATTTATGTGGTAGACCCTAATCCTGACAATAAATTTTCAAAACTAAGTGATCCATGGTTTTGGGTAGATTTAAACTATAAGAAATGGTGGAGTTATAAAAAATGTAAGGTAGCTTGGACTATTGAAATCACCAACTTGCTAAACAACAAAAATAGTGCTATTGTAAACCCTGTTACAGGGAAGGCATTCCGCGCTGGAGATGATGTGCCCACTGAATGGAAAGATGCCCGTTATACCGACCCTCGCGACCCTCGGAGTAATAATATTCCTGCCACAGATCCAAGTAGGTTTCTTGAACAGCGTCATTTCCTAACAGGCATTAGCTTGAGATTTTAAGCAATATTTTCGAAAAATTGCACTCGCCGATTCTGATTCAAATCAATTATTTTTCAGCATTATCAACTTCTAATTCATCCCGAATTGAGGTATATTTGCAGTATGAATAATGTTGTAAGAATTCCATCCGCAATCAATGAGCCGGTTTTGCAATATGCTCCCGGCAGTGCCGAAAAATTGGCTTTGAAAGCAGCACTCCAAGAAGGGCGCAGCAAGGTTATTGATATCCCAATGATTATTAATGGGAAAGAGGTCCGAACTGGCAATACCAAGAAAATTGCCCCTCCTCATGACCATCAGCATACCATTGCAACCTTTCATAAAGGCGATGCCAGTCATGTAGAAGCGGCCATAGAGGCTGCGCTTAACGCTAAGGAAGCATGGGAATTAATGCCATGGGAAAACAGGGCCAGTATATTTTTAAAGGCAGCTGATTTAATTGCAGGTCCTTATCGTGCAGCACTCAATGCCGCAACGATGTTGGGTCAGAGTAAAAATGCCTTTCAGGCAGAGATTGATGCTTCTTGTGAGATGATTGATTTCTTGCGATTCAATGTACAATTCATGCAGGAAATTTATATGGATCAACCTATTTCTTCAAAAGGCATATTTAACCGAGTTGAATATCGCCCCTTAGAAGGATTTTGTTTGGCAGTTACCCCCTTTAACTTTACTGCCATAGCAGGGAATCTTCCAACTAGCATGGCCATGATGGGCAATGTAGTAGTGTGGAAGGCTGCTGAAACACAAACCTATTCTGCTAATATTCTAATGAAAATTTTTATAGAGGCCGGATTGCCAGCAGGAGTTATTAATTTAATATTTGTTGATGGCCCAACAGTTGGGGCAACTTGCTTCAAACACCCATTATTCACAGGATTGCACTTTACAGGCAGCAGTGGTGTATTTAAGGGCATGTTAAAAACCATTTATAGTAATTTAGATAATTATAAATCCTTCCCACGTTTTGTTGGAGAAACGGGAGGTAAAGATTTTATTGTAATTCACCCATCAGCAATACTTGATGTGGCTGTTGCTAATACTATTAGAGGAGCCTTTGAATACCAAGGACAGAAATGTTCGGCAGCATCCAGAGTTTATGTTCCGCAAAGTATGTGGAATGATTATCAATCGGAGTTAAAGAAGCATCTTGCAACGGTAAAAATGGGTCCAGCAGAGGATTTCCGTAATTTTGTAAATGCTGTTATTGATGAGAAATCGTTTGATAAAATCACTAAGTACATTGACAATGCGAAGAAGGATGCTACTCATGTAGAAATACTTTGTGGTGGTAATTATGATAAATCGAAAGGTTATTTTATTGAGCCCACTATTTTAGTAGCGAAAACACCAAATTATATTACCATGTGTGAGGAGATATTTGGGCCAGTATTAACGGTATATGTATATGCAGATGAAGCATTTGAAGAGACTTTGAAATTGGTTGATGCAACTTCACCCTATGCATTAACAGGAGCCATTTTGGCACAAGATAGAGCAGCATTAGAGATAGCAAAAATTGCATTAAGAAACAGCGCTGGTAATTTTTACATAAATGACAAACCAACGGGAGCTGTAGTTGGTCAGCAGCCTTTTGGTGGTGCAAGAGCGAGTGGTACAAATGATAAGGCCGGAAGCAAGTTAAACTTATTGCGTTGGTCATCGGTACGAACCATCAAAGAAACTTTGGTACCCGCTACAAGCTATGAATATGAGTTCTTAAAAGAAGAATAACAATTTAAAAAGAATCGTTGGGTAGCTCCCAAATTATTGTTTTTCTGAGCTAAATAAACACTTTAAAAGGCCTCTGAATCTATTTTTCAGGGGCTTTTTAATTGCAAGCGGTGCACTGATGGAGGAGATAAAAATCGCGTTTTGCAAGGATTTCGAACGTTATGCTATTTGAACTTTTCTTTCCCCCATTTGTAAGACAAATACCTCCACATGTAGTTTGGTGCTTGTGATATTTTAGGCAACATCACATCTTTGTACTCGAAAATAAATGGTAAAGGTTTAAATAATGTCAGCCTTAACTTTTTATTTGGATATTTGAAAATTAACATGTTATTTGGCATTTAAAAACCAGTGTATATATAATCTCAAATATTTCAAACCCCTTAAAACTAATTAAATTATGTTCGAGTATGGAATTGGAGGCAACGAAGTAAGAACCGACGCCTCAGAATCAATGGCTGACATAGCCCAAAACAGAACCATGTTTTTGCAGCAACTAACTGCAGAGGCACCGGTGAAACCAGTAGCGGTTTACGATCTTAAAACGACCGACGAAGTGTTTAGTCATTTTCAACCCAATGTGGATGTTGAATTTGAAACGGAAGATGGTGGTGGAAATACTGAGAATCTTAAGTTTTCTAACTTAGGTGATTTCAGTCCAAAGAACATCACTAAGCAAAGCAACTTTCTTCAAGACTTAAGCATTCAACAAGAGCAGTATCAAAAAATTGGGAAACAACTTAAAACAAACAAGTTGTTAAATGGTGTACTCACCAATCCTGATGCGAAACAAGCTTTTATTGTTGCATTACAAGCCTTGATACAAGAGTTGGATGTGAAGTAAAAAACTATCCTTAAAATTAAACACAACAAAAAATCAATTTAAAAAATACCGTTATGGAATTAGAAAATCAAGAGCAAGGTGCTCAGTTTAAAGAAAAAGTAAAATTCGATGCTCCAGCACAAACATTGGAGGAGTCGCTAAATAAGCTTGTTAAATTTGGTGGTTTCGATTTCTTAGAATCAACCATTGATGGCGTAGCTAATATGAACCCTGAGCGTAAAGCTCGTAAGAAAATCTTTTTATCAGAGTCTGATAAAAAATCAGAAAGAAAAGACTTGGCTAAGAAGATGGAGTTATGGGTTGATATGCTAAGTGCAAGTAATGATGTTGGAGAAATGATGGAGCAGTGTACCGCAAAATCACATGCTGCGGACAAAATCCACAAGAAAAATTTAAAGAAAGCTTTAGATGCTACTGCTCAACTAGAGCAAGCCTATCGCTCTGTTTCGTTGTTTTATGCAAACAGTGAATCAGATAAATTAAAAAATGTAACCTTTGTAAATGCTTCAATGGAGCAATTGAAAGACTTGGACAATCCACGTTTCATTGATTATGTTGGTGACGAATTAAAACAAAATTTCGACCGTTTGGATTTACGCGACAACTACTCATTAATGGTTATTCCTGGATATTTAGGAAGCAACAAAGTAGTTGAAAAATGGGCTAAAACAGCCTATGCAAGTAAAGTAATGATGGTTACCGATTTTGAAAATTTGGATTCACCAGAAGACGTTTTGGATTTATTCCAATCGGCAAATTTAGCTGGAGGTGATACTTATAAATCAAATGTTGCAATGACTTGTAACTGGATTGTTGGTCGTGGTAAGGTAGCTGAAGTAGGTGAAGAAGATGATTTATTTGTACCCGGATCAGCTGCACTTGCTGGTAAGATCTATAGTACTTTGATGAGTCAGGTAACTGCAGGTAAGAAACATGGTGCAATCAACGATGTTGATGCTGTGAAATTTGACTTGAAGAAATCGGAAATCAGTGAATTAGAAAAAGCTGGTTTGATTCCAATGGTTAACGAATATGGTAAAGTAATGGCATTCTCTGCTAAGACTTTATTCAATGGTGATAACTTGGGATTACAAACTTATTCGGTAGTGCGTGTATTCGACTATATCGCAAAAGTTTTGGTAGATTTCTTGAACCGTCGTGCATTTGAAAACTGGACTTCAAAAACTGAAAAAGAATTACGCAGTCAGATTGTGAAATTCTTGGATAGTATTCAAGGTCCGGAGAAATTGATTGAGAAATTTCAAATTTTGAAATTCGAGCGTGACGAAAACAATAAAGATAGAATTAACCTTGATATTCATATCACTCCATACTTCCCAGCGAAGAGTTTCGTGGTGAAATTGGATGGTCAAAAAGGTGAAAATTCAACTGAGTGGGCTAGCCAATACGCTCAGCAATAAACAGAAGACTATTTGCAGCACCTGCATCAAACCCTTGCAGGTGCTGTTTTTTTTTACAAACATTAATTAAGTGAATCGTATATGTCATACAAAGCTACCCTAAATATTACTGCTAGTAGAAGTGGAAGATCAGATTTTGATGTTATGAGTTGTCATTTTAATTTCCGTGTGCCTATTGATGGAAGAGGAAGAGCTACAGGGCATTTAACTGATGGCTTAATATATGTTGAAATTGAATCGAATGAGAGCTCGAAATTTTTTGGTATGATTACTACCAATGAGTCTTTTAGAGGAAAAATTACATTTTACAAACCTGATAGTGATCAACGATTGAAACAAATTGAATTTGAAAATGGAATACTAGTTCAATATTCGGAGTCAATGGTTTCAACAGGTAATATCCCAATGCTTACCAATATCACGATATCTGCGGCAAAAATTAGTTTGGAAGGAGAAACCACCATTTCACAGTGGATGGATTCAAGAGGTGATTAATAATACAATAAACAATCTTTTTTAATTTTAATTTTTAAACCCCTTAAATTTTTATATTATGTCATTCAAAGCAAAATTAGCATTAGGTGGAAACAACTATGATGTTCTCCACACCAGTTATGCCTTCCGTCGCGATGTCGACTCAAAAGGCCGTCCTTCTTCAGGTATCTATGGTGGAACTGTAGAAATTCAAATTGAATCAACCGACGATACTGCCATTTTAGAAGCTATGGTTAATAACCAGTACAAAGCTCAATCGGGAACAATCACATTCCAAAAACGTGATGAAGATGCAAAAATGAAAGAACTGACCTTCGAAGATGGTTATGTAGTAAGTTTTGCTGAATCATTGGATGTTACAGGTACGAACCCGATGACAATTACATTTACAGTTTCGGCTCGTAAATTAAAGGTTGGAAATGCTGAACACGAAAATGATTGGCCGGATAAAAAATAATTTCCGCTAAAATCAATAAAACAAAACATTTCCTAACAATTAAAAAAAAAGAATTACCATGTCATTTAAAGCACAACTAAAATTAGGCGGTAAAAACTTTGACGTTTTACATTGCGACTATGCATTTACTCGTGATGTAGATCCTAAGGGTCGCCCATCCTCAGGTATTTATGGAGGTTCGGTTAATATCAAAATCGAATCAACCGATGACACTTCTGTATTGGAATCGATGATAAATAATGTGTATAAAGCACAAGGCGGAACAATCACATTTCAAAAACGTGATGAAGATGCTAAAATGAAGGAACTTACCTTCGAAGACGGTTATATTACATCTTATAATGAATCCTTAGATGTAGTTGGTTCAAATCCAATGTCAATTTCATTTACTGTTTCAGCTCGCAAACTAAAAGTGGGTAATGCAGAACATGAAAACGATTGGCCAGATAAGAAATAATCGCGTGTAACAAACACAATTCATACACAAAACCCCAACTGAAAGCTAGTGAAGCAATGTTAACCCAATATTGCACATTGGCTTTCAGTGTTTAAAAAAACAAAAAAATCATTATGCCTGCAGGAGAAATTACTATTGATACTATAAAAATCGAAATTCAAGGTAAGGAACTTAAAACGATTAATTCGATAACGATAACCCAATCGATAGCTCAACATCATTCTTTTGAAATCAGATGTTATCACCAAGTTTTCGAAGATGATAAAAGTGAGAGAATAAACAAGGCCCAAGATTTGGTTGGAGAAGACGTTAATATTGTTTTAAAACCGGCTTCCAAAAAAGGGGAGTCTAAATTCAAAGGAATAATTACTGAGGTTGGGATGATTAATGGTGAAGGGTTAAACAATGAAATCATCTTAAAAGGACATAGTAAGTGTATTCTACTTGAAAGTGGTCCGAAGCTTAAAGTATATTTACAGAAAACGGTGAGTGATATTGTAAAAGAAGTGTGTAATGCATGTGGTATAAGACCTATAATGGGCACATGTAACAATACTGCCGCAATAAACTATGTAGCACAATTTAATGAAAGCGACTATCAATTTATACGTCGTCTGGCTGCTATACATGGCGATTGGTTTTATTATGATGGCGTTGACCTACATTATGGAGAGCCCGGGAACATTAGTGAAGTTCAATTAGCTCACGGTGTAGATTTATTGAACTTATCAATTTCTATGGGTGCAACGCCTTTGAAATTTTCAACTTCAGCTTATAACGACGGATTGGAAGAAGGTAAGGCAGATATCTTTTTGGTTGACGCTAAAGATGCCGCCGGCTTGGATTCATACGGCTCTAAAATGCAAACAAAATCCAATTCAATGTATGCATCCAAATTTAATTTTTCTCCAAGGCATATTTCTCACTCTACGAAAACTGGCCTAGAGAATGTTACAAAAGCATATAAAGGCGCCATTGCATCCACTCTGGTGAACATAAATTGTACTTCTATTGTGATGGGATTGAGCCTTATCACTAAGGCTACTATCAAAAGCTTTGATGGGTCATCCTATGGAAGCTTTTTAATTACTGCACTTACACATCATTTTGATGGTATGGGTGGTTATACAAATACCTTTGCAGGAATTCCAAGTGGATTGAAAAATGTTCCAAACCCATATTTTCAGAAACCTAATGCCGATTTCGAATTGGCAGTTGTAACTGATAATGTTGACCCGAAAAAACATGGAAGAGTTCGTGTAAAATATCATTGGATGACCGATGCTCAAACATGGTGGATACCTACAACCCAATTGTATGGCGGCCCTGCAGGATTTAAAAATCGAGGTACAGTATTCATACCTGAGATTGGCGATACGGTAATTGTTGGATTTGAACGAGGTGATTGTGATAAGCCCTATGTTTCTCAGTCGATCATGAATGAGAAGGCAATCCTAACCGCTGATAGAGACAATCCTAAAAATTTAAAGAAGATTATTTCGACTCGTAACAATAAAATTGCGTTTCACGATAAAGGAGATGGGAATGATGCCGTAGGTACTGCCTACATGGTGTATTATGGAGGCAGCGCTTCAGTTGCCACCCTGAATTTGTATCATGATGGTTCGGAAGCACATGTTGAACTCGGTGCAGATGATGTAGTGCATATTGCAACTACCGCGGGTGAGGTTAGCTTAACAATGAAAAAAGATGGAAGTATTGAACTCAAAGGTAAGAACCTTAAAATAGAAATGACTGAGGATATTGAAATCAAAGGAAAAGATATAAAGATTGAAGCATCCGGTAAATTTAATATAAAAGCGAATCAAGATGTAATGATTGAAGCCATGGGTAAGGCAACGATGAAAGCTCAATCGGGCATCGATGTTACTGCAACAGGCGCATTAAAACTTGCTGGAATGAATGCTGAACTATCGGCAAATGTAACGGCGAAAGTTTCAGGTGCGATGGCTGAAGTTTCAGGATCGGGTATGACTACCATTAAAGGTGGCGTAGTGATGATAAATTAAAATGGAGCAACACTATTATAAACTACCCATTTTCTTTGAGAAGTTGATTTCAAAGAACAAAGAACTAGAGCCAAGTTCAAAAGGTGAGAGTATTGCTGCTCACGTATATTTAATAATAACTAGCAAATTTGGAGAAAGCCGATTTGACGAAACTTACGGTTGTGAAATATGGGATTTTGATTTTGTAAATATCAGCAATCAAAGTAATTGGAAAACACGAATTATAAAATCTGTTGAAAACAGCATTCAGAAACATGAAAAAAGATTGATGAATGTTCGAGTAAATCTTGAACTAAAAGAAGAAGAGGTGGCGAGCAATTCAACAAGTGTAGTAAATGTAAAAAAAGGTGTTAAAATTTCCGTGAACGCTAACATCTCAGATACCAATGAGCCATTTACATTTGTACAGAAAATGTTCTTAAGTCCACTTTCCTTTGAATAAAAATGTTTAAAAATTAAAAAAGATATCACGTGATACTATGGCAGAATTAGAAAATGAATACCTGAGCAAAGAAGCCATTAAAAGTCGTATGTTTAAAAATGCGGCTCGTTTTTGGGGATACACCGATGCCGATCTAGATGCTTTCGACCCCTTGGTTCGATTGATGATTGAAGCATGTGCAGTTGAATCATTTAAGATAAATAATGATATCATTTCTTCGGATGTAAGAGTAATGGAGAAGATGGCATCAATGCTTACTCCTGACGTATTTACTTCAGCAATGCCTTCGCATTCCATTTTACACTCAAAAAGTGTTGAAGCATTTAGTATTGTTGATCATAACTTTCATCTACTGCATCAAAAAAAGGTAGCTTCAAAAGCCAATGGCCCGCTCGATTCAAATATTGATATCTATTATACTCCGGCAGGTCATTATAAAATTTTCGATGGTGATATAGAAGCCATCATCACTGGCAATTCGGCTTATAAAGTAAATAACTTTTTAGAAAAGGAATTTATTGCAAAATCATCCAAGAGTATTGAAAACAATACGGCTTGGATTGGAATTTCTTTAAATGAGAACATAAAAAACCTTGATAAATTATCTTTTTACTTCGACTTTAAAAATCATCCTGACAAGGATTCTTTACACAAAATCCTCGCCTACTCGAAATGGAGCTACCAAGGGAGTCCGATCTCTGTAAAGACAGGCATTCACAATTTAGAAGTTATTAATCAAGATGATGTTCTAAGTGAGTTTGAGTTAACAAATCAGGTGAAGAAAAATACGAATGATTATTACAATAATCAATTCCTGCAAATTGATGATGATAAGAATTTATTTGAACGCCATCATTTCAAAAAACAAAATTATCCTGATACCTTAAGAAATGTATTTAACGAAAGTGATTTAAACCGTTTCAATAAACCACTCATTTGGTTTAAAGTCACTTTCCCTGCAGCATTTGATTCATTTACCTTGGATGAAATGTTTGTATATATTAACTCCTATCCTATTTTAAATCTTCGTTATAACGAAATACGATATCGATTACAAAGCTATTTCAATATTGTACTTCTTGAATGTAACGAACAATTCTTCTCCATTAGAAGAGTTACTGGCGTTGATGATATAGATTATATTTCGAAGCCCGCAACTGAAAATCTTAATGACTTAAATGGAACTTATTCCCTCCGAACAAAGGGTGTTCAGCGCTTCGATGCTCGCAATGCAACTGAGCATCTAAATTACATTTTAGAATTGTTGCGAGATGAGAGCAGTGCCTTTGCTGCCTTCGGACAAGAATTTATTTCGTCGAATATTCGAGAATTAAACCAAACCATTTCTTTGATTGAGCAACGAGTTAAACAAAACCAAAAAGACATTTTTAATCTCCCCTCCTATCTCTTTGTTCGACCACGTGAAGATGGCGAAAACATTAATGTTGAATTTTGGAGCACAAATGGGGTAAGTGCAAACAATATCAGGCCAGGAAGTAAAATTGATACGTACAGAGGGATTCCAGTAATAGCAGAAAGTTTACAATTACTCTCTCATACCACTGGAGGAAGAAATAAATTGAATCATAATGAAGAACTAAATTCATATCGAGATGCCTTACTAACTCGAGGTAGAATTGTAACGAATGAAGATATTAGAAGTTTTTGTTTTCATTACCTTAGCGATAAGATAAACGATGTAGAAGTTAGAAAAGGAGTCACCATAAGTCGGATACCATCGGAGGGGCTAATAAACACCATTGATGTATATTTGGAAAAGAACGTTGAAAGTGGTTTAAGTGATGAAGAATGGAATTCCATTTTAATCGATATTGAAATTAATCTTCAAAAGAACTCGATAGTATTTACTAATTACCGACTCTTCTTAAAACAAACTCAAACACTAACCAACTAAAAAAAATAAATATATGGGACAACCCGCAGCAAGAGTAGGCGACATGCATGTTTGCCCAATGGTAACTCCAGGAGTTCCGCCTATTCCACATGTAGGTGGGCCAATTCTACCTCCAGGAAAACCCAATGTTCTCATCGGAAAATTACCCGCCGCTACCATGGGCAGCATGTGTACCTGTGTAGGACCACCCGATTCTATTATAAAAGGGAGTTCAGGAGTTATGATAGGAAAAATGATGGCGGCTCGAATGGGTGACTCCACTGCACATGGAGGCTCTATAATTTTAGGCTGTTTTACAGTTTATATTGGCGAAACTGGTGGTGGTGGCGGTGCTCCTAGTCCAGTTGTTATTACTCCTGTAATAGCTGCCATTCGTGAAGCTGCTGCACAGGTTAGACCATCTAACCAAGTAGCTGCCAATCAAATGAATCAGGAAGCCACGCATATGGAAGCTGCTGCCGAAGGGAAACCTTTTGTATGTGTAGCCGCTACTTGCAAGGAATGTAATAAACCTAAATAATTTTAAGAACTTAATTTCGGTTAGATTATAATCATACTAGTTTTATTCTACCGTACTATTCTTTAAAACTCAAATCAAGTTTTTTATTGGAGATTAAACATATAGACTTCGATGAAGAATACCCTTTTTCAACAGAAACATTGAACTATCTAAATTATACCAGATTAATAATCATTAATAGAAAAATAGCATCAGAAATCAGAATGGTATAATTATAAATTTAAAAAAGTCGATATGCTTAAAATTAATAATTCCCAGGTTTTAAAATTCAAAGAACACTTTGTAAGTGATTTTGAGAATGAATTATTAATTCATGTGCAGACTTATTTTCAAGGCCATTATCAAATGATAGGAAATGACGGTATAAGAAAGACGATTCGCTATTGTTTTGAAAAGTGCAAGCAATATAAATTCACTACCAAACGCAATATCTGCCTTTACCTAAATAACATGTTGATGCTTGGTAGTAATTTTGATGACGACCCGCAATACCCTTGGGGAAGAACAATTTTAAAGGACGTAAAATTCAAAGATTCCGTTCGCCATATTGATGATATTAGCTCAAATGCAATGGAAGTTTTTGAAGCTTTTGCTGGTAAAGACAATAATCATATCAATCGTTTCTTATTAGGTATAACTCAGCAAAAAGATAAATTGTTTCAAGGTTTGCGTAATGCGAATTTAAAACTCAACACGGAAATTCTCGAGGATTGGTTCCCTCAAAAGTATAATACTATTAAGGAACAAAATATTCAAAAAATGGTACATGCGGGTTATCATCTTTCTGAAAAATATGGAATAAGTAAATCTTCAAATATCGCTATTTATATATTTTTGATGTACACTGGTGGTAGTGGGTTCGATACCGATCCTCAATTTAGCACGATCAATGAAATATTAAATGGAGATTTGGATGAAGATCAAAAAGGGACAGTTTTATTCGATAAAACAATTGAGATGATTCAGCTTTTTTTAAAATAAGAAAATTCATAAAGTATTCAAACTGAAATTAATTTATGTGTAAGAGTAAAAAAGCAAACGAAGCCGCAAAGCAAAAGCCAAGTAAACCCATTGAAGAGGTTGAGGCATCTTGTCATGAGGAAGAAGTGGTTGCTAAAATCCTTTCAGTAGAATTCCTCGATGGAACTGATGATAAAATATTAGGTGCCGAAGGGAAACAATTTGTGAATTTACCCTTCGAAGATAAATGGGTTGACGGTGTTGACGTGCTGAATAAAGATAGACTTGGATATAAGCCACGAATCAAAGTAAAATTTGACATAGCAGGCGCTCATTCATTTAAATTGAAGTTTGTTGCCGAAGGTACAAATGCCGCTTTTACTGAAGATGAGAAAACGAGAAATTCAAAATTTAAATTTCAAGACAAGGAAAGTTCCTATTCTACCAAGGACGATGGTTCAGTAATTATTACCGACTTTTTTGTTAGTGTTGCGGGCGACGACGTATATTCTCTTTCGGCAACCGACGATAAGGGTACGAATGTAAAAAGCACTGGAAAAATCAGGACCCTGCGAATGTTCAATTATGTTGAAATAAAAATGAAAGGCTTGGCTTCAATTGCTACAAGTTTATCCACTGTTGAAGGAGAGTATTCAACTAACTTCATGAAACTAAAGGCACTTCCAAGCGTTGAAATGGATCATATTGAAAATATAGGGTCGAGTACCACTACCTTTTCTACAAAGGCAAAGACCGCTTATCTCACCTCCGACGGAACCAAAAACGAACCATATACACTTGCTATTGGTTATACAGATCACTTGGCTGTAAAAGGCTCTGGAAAGGTGTTGACAAAAGCAGATGTTGAAGTGGGTCCTGAGAAGTTAGAAGTTAATCTTAAAATTGCAGGAGCGGGCGATACCAATCCAGCCATTAGATCAAAATATCTTTGGAAGAATATTGTTACTGGCGAAGACTGGTTTGTTTCGTGCAAGTTTTTAAAGGATGGAGGAGATGCAGTAAAGGATTCAGTGGATATTGTTAAAGCAAAAGTTAAAACAGTTGAAGTTCGAACCGACATGAGTTGTGAAGTAAACATTGCTGTGGATCATTTACCAGCAGGGAAAGGCACCCTAACATTAACTGTAAATTGGGTTGATCGAATGAGAGGTGGATTGGCGATTGGTAGTGGTAACCTAATCTGTGTATGCTCGAGAGCTTGGTGGCAAAATGTGTCAACAGCAGATCAAAACCAAGTTATCATCCATGAAATGGGTCATAAAGTAGGTATGGCTTCTAAAGGTACTGGAATTTTACCTGAGAAAATCAGCACCTACTATGACGATACGAAAGGGCATGTAGGTCCACATTGTCACAATGGCATCCCTGATTCACAAGCTCGCTTTGACAATGCTGCTGATGGAGCATTGGCTACTTGTGTTATGTATGGTGCAACTTCATCTAAAACTGCATTTTGTGGAGTATGTAAACCAATTGTAAGAAAATTAGATGTAACCTCTGGTTGGGGGCGATTTTAAATGATTAGCAACCCATTATATAAACATTTCACCATCATTGCAATCCTCATTGCCCTGATTTCAATTAGTTGTAATAGTAAAAAAATAACAAGAAAATCAAAGATGAAATATATACCAGAAATATTTAGTACGGTGAATACCTATTCGAATGAGCAAAATCCATGTTCACCCGAAAACCCCGGTATCACTTGGAGAGGAATTCTTTTGAATGCACCAAAGGAAATTATTCTAAGCCCCTTGGAAGATTCAGTAGTAATCCCTATTTGTGGATTTTATCAACTTGATTTATCGAAAATGCAACAATCGGAAGGATTGAAATTTGTTGTCAGCATCGCAGAACCCAAAGGCTCCTTTTCAGGATTCATGATTGATTCCGATCCCAATCATGATGCGCCAAATCCAGATGAAAAACCAGTTGACCCTAAAGATTTGGTTGGCATGTCAACTTCTACCTATTTCAATTTGAATCTCTTAACGTATGTAAAATTCCCCGCTATTGCTGGTGAATATCGTGTATTTGCTGACTATGCAGGCTCTCGTTCGAATATTTTAAACTTTAAGATTTCAATAAAGAATTAAAAATATTTAAAAATGGAATTATCGATTTTGAGGACTGAATTTTATGACCATTGTACTATAGGCGAACTGAGTGTGGATGGACGTTTTATGGGACATACCTTTGAAAGTGCTAACAAATCGAAGGATTCTATTGGTGCATTTAATCTTCAATCCATTCCTACGGGGCGATATGAAATAAACGTTACCTACTCCAATCGATTCAAAGAGAAACTTCCATTACTATCCAACGTACCCTATTTTTCGAATGTGCGTCTTTACAGTGAAGCCAATGCAATTGATATTAAAGGGTGTATTCTTATTGGACAACAAAAACATAGTAAAACAGTATTAAAAAACAAGGAGGCTATGACGGAATTATTAGAAATATTAGAAATGGAATTGAACAAAAACAACTTGGTTTACCTTAGGGTATCCAATAGTCAAATTTCTGATACTTCTATCGACCCCGTGTTTAAATTTTATGCGAAATAATAACATAGAAAAGGATTATAATTGTATTATTAAATAATTTAGTGCTAAAAAAAGTCGTACCCGAATGCTTCAAGATACTTTAAACAAACTCAATCCAACATATTCCATCCTTGATGCGGCGCGTATTTTTGGTGAATTGAATACGGCGAAAAAATTACAGACTAATTTTTTAAGCCTTTATCAAGGGAGAAGCGAAGAACTTCTTTCGAGTGTTGCCCCCTACTTATTCCCATATAAAAACAATACTGAATTTGGAAGCTGGTTAATGGATCGTGGTTGGGGAAATTCATGGGGGATATTTATCGTTAGCCAGAAAACTATTGAAGATTTACATAAGCATTTCAGAAAGTTCCTGATGGTGCAAACGGAAGATGGACAAGAACTCTATTTCCGATTTTATGACCCACGTGTATTACGAGTATTTTTACCCACCTGCGATAGCGCCCAATTGCGCGATTTCTTTGGGCCCATAGAAAGTTTCATTGTAGAGGATATGGACCCCAATCGTTTGCTAGTATTCTCTTTCGACGGGTCGCGATTAAAAACACAAGTGATTGAGAATGTTGCTGAGAACAAAACTGTTGATTCGTTCGGCACCGTGATTCCAATAACTGGCACAACGCTATACAATCCAATTATTCCAACGCCAGAGCAACAAATTGCAATTATCCAAAGGGAACTCAAAGGAAAAGTTGATATTCCAAATCCGTTTGCTGCGCAACCTAAAATTGACGAACAGTTTGCACAAAACGAATTGAATAAGCAAGTAAACAAGGTAAAGCCGAATACGAATGTGAATGTGCCAGATGAAAAATATGCAGAAGCAAAATTGAATAGTGAAGTTAATAAGGTCAAGCCGAATACCAATATCAATACACCAAATGTGAGCGAAAAATCGCTGGAGAGTAAGGTAAAGCGTGAAGTTTATGATGGGCGTGTAGATACGGGCAAGCTTGATGAATTGGAAAGAAAAGCCATAAATAACAATCCAGAAAAGCAAGGAAAGATGCTCATCGATGAGGCCAAACTAAAATCGGAGCAAAACGCAAAAGAACAAGCTTTGAGGCCAGTGAAAAAAACGAAGTTCAATCCGCTTGATTAATATTTTAAATAAGCAATAAAAGCAGAAAACTCCCAATAGGTACTGATAGATCGTCCCAACCATCAACACTTATCATTTCTATTATTGCAGTGCAGATTCCGAACAGCATCCCGATACCAAAACACATCCCCAATCCAAATTCGGGTTTGAAATAGCTCAGGAAGCCAGTTGCAATTATCACAGCACTCGTAAAAAATCCCAACGACCCACCGATACTTTTATTGAAACCTAGAATCGAAAATTTTCGAATCGGGAAATTTATCCCAACCATGGCAGCGACTGTATCGCTATAAATTAAGTTGGCTAGAGGAATATAAAAGAAGCATTGATAATTGTCGAGCATCCCAAATACAGCACAGGCTACAATTCCGAGAGGGAACAATACACTTCCTATACTATGGCGCTTTACGGCATGCACCGAAGGTAAAAGTCCCTTGTGTAACATATATGCCGTAAGTATTGAAAAGAAGCAACCAAGTATAATAATGGTATATGGACTAGGCATGAATATGGGCACGAGCATAGCGATGGTACCACAACTAATATGAATAAATTTTCGAGTTACTTCTGCATCAACTTTTAATTTCGAGTAAATCATTTCGCTAATAAAAAACATCAAGCCAAATGCAGCGGTAAAACCACCCGCAATAAGTAACTCATGAGTAATGTTAATTGATAGGAGCATCATTAATAAATAATTTATCTTGCAAGATAAATTTTCTAAGCGAACATGGAAAAAAAATTAAACTTACCAAACCTACTCAGTGCTTTTAGGTTATTGATGTTTCCAATTTTAATTTACTTCATCTATACATTACAAGAACGAGCATTTGCTTGGTTATTCATGGCAAGTTTATTTAGTGATATCGCCGATGGATACCTCGCACGCAAACTGAATATGGTAACACCATTTGGCTCAAAGCTTGACTCTTGGGGCGACTTGACCAATTTTTTAGCGGCAATCTATGCCATTTACAATCTATACCCAGAAGAGTTTCATAGTCACTTTTTTCAGTTTGTGCTTTTATTCGCGCTAAATTTATTAGGAATTTCGCTTTTGTTCCTGAAGTTCAAGCGACTTATTGGCATGCATTTGTATGTCTCAAAAATAACGGGTTATGTTCAAGGTTTCTTCTTGATGTGTTGGTTTCTTTTGGGGTTTAATGAATGGCTTTTTATAGGTATGATTGCAATTAGCTATCTCTCCTATCTTGAAGAAATTATTCTGATTATACTGCTTAGAAAGCCCGATCATGACCTCAAAGGATTGTATTGGGTCATAAAACACAGAAAAGATTTATGGCAGAAATCGGAATTGCCTATCAATCGTCAAAACAATTAACTTTGATTTTTAATAATGGATTTATTTTATAAAATACTAGCGATATCATTCGTCTTTATGCTTACTGGAGCTATCGTCTTCAGGCGACTGAACAAGAATTCGGATAAAACGGTATCACGTCAGAGGAATATTAAGCTTATAACTTACATCGGCATAGTACTCTTCATGTATGTAAGCATATTATTTGTACCCATGCTTATGTACTTGATAAGCGCCTTTTTAATATTTGCGGCCTTACGTGAAATATTGAATGCTGCGGATCAAAATCATCGTTCCCCTATTTTACCACTTATAATCGGAGCATCAATCCTATTCGCCTTTGCCTTATTTATTAAAGATAGCCCCCCAGAACTAATCCTATTTGCTTATTTCATCGTAGTTGTTTTTGATGGATTTAGCCAAGTAATAGGGGAACTTTTAGGCAAACGGAAAATGTTACCTCGAATTAGCCCCTCTAAAACCTGGGAAGGATTTATAGGTGGAGTGATTGCAGCGATGATTGCCGGTTTCTTCGTATTTGGGATGAAATCTCCTGAGAAAACCTTTTCAGAAATAATTCTAATCGTTTTTTCAGCTTTCGCAGGCGACGTCCTTGCCTCCTGGTATAAACGCCAATGTGGGATAAAAGATTTCAGTAATTTACTCCCCGGACATGGCGGCGTACTCGATCGCTTCGATAGCTTTTTTATGGCTGGGGCCGTTCTGGCCACACTACAGTGGTTTTATTCACACTAGGAACTCAATAAAAACGGGGCTTTTAGACCAATTCACATCTTTTCAACAAACAAAACACATCGCTTTTAAAAAGGCACTTTTATAGTTAGGTTTGTAGGCTTGAGGTGTCGCTGGCAAATACCTTGCTTTGCATCACCTCTAGGTGAAGTCATTGTCAATATTTTCGTTGTCAATCGTAATTATACAGGAATGCTAAATAAAATCGTCTTAATTAACTCTGCATCATATAGCAGAGCGGTATTGAACCTAAATGTAGATTCGTTGCAGCTGGTAGGCCCGAATAACGTTGGAAAAAGTTCGATTATCAATGCGTTGAATTTCCTATTCATTATTGATGGAAACAAAATGCAGTTCAGTGGTGATCGTAGCTTTCAAACCTCCATCCACTTCTATTTCCCGTCGCACAACAAGAGTTATATCATCTTTTCCATTAGTAAGAAAGGCGAGTATTGCATTGTACTGAGAAGAACCCCGGATAAACAGCTTGAATATTACAAAGTAGACTGCCCATACCGTGATGACTTATTTGTAAAAACTACCAAAACGAAAGAATCAATTATTGATTTTGATAGCTTCCTCGCCAACCTAGAGGCCCAAGGCATTACCTATAATTTGTTGCAAACTAGAGAGGAGGTATTCCAATTGGTTTATCAGCGTGATATGAATTCGCAAGGGGTGGTATGGCTAAAGGACACCATCAAATCGAGAGGGTTGAGTAATAGTTTTACCAAGATTTATATGAATCTCTTTAATCCAAAACTGATTAAGAGTGATACGTTAAAGGATTCATTAATTATTGCAGATAATCGAGAAAGTGATAATGTGAGTTTCAGTGAAAGAGATAAATATAACTTGCTCGAACTCGATAAACTAAAAAGCCAGATAGATAAAATTTCATCGGTAAAGTCAGACTTTGGAACATTCAAAACTGTATTTGACAAGTATCAGGAGAAGTACACCAAGACAGGAGAACTCTATTTTGAATTTTTGGAGAAGCATAATAGGGATATTGAAACCTTAGATGACCAAACCAGTAATTTAGAAAATGAGATTAACGGCTTGCATGTTAAAATCAATGAAGATTTGAATCCAGAGAAGGATAAGCTACTTATTCATATCGGTTCTCAAAAAAGTGAATTGAAGAATAAGACCGAAATTTTTGAGAGAACGTATAACGAATTCAAGGAAATCAGCAGCTATGAGCCCATTGATTTCCTCAATGAGCAATTGGTGAATTTGTCAAATCCACGTGCCGATATTGAATTCCGCCTACAAACCGTGGCTCGTCAAAAATTCAGCAGCCAAGATGTGATGGATGAGATTCGTGATCTTCAATATAAGATGGAGGCTACACAAAAGGACGTTGAGAATTATGATAATTTGCTCATCAATAATATTGCTGTTGACGACAATATAAAAACTTTGGTAAATAGCGTATTAAGCAAAGAGGTATTGCGTTTGCCAAAAGAGAAGATCCAGAAAATAATTAATAAGGCGGACGATTTACTGAAAATTTTCGACGGACAAATTGATATTAGTGAATTGAAGAAGGAAACCGTGGAGAGTGTAGAGAAATTCACCAAACAACTTGCCTCATATAAAAGCAAATTATTTGATGCACAAGAATTGCTGAAGGTGATGCTTGAGAAAGAAAGCTATGAGAAGCAATTGGTAGAAATTGATTCAAAAATTGCTGAGATCAACAAGAAGAAAGAACGGATTGCCAACCAACAAAACCTGCAAAGGCAGATGGATGCGCTGAATGAAGAGATTTCTATATTGACCAATAAGCTAATTCCTGAAAGCGAGAAGAAGCTTGCCAAATTGCGCAAAGAAACTGCAGATGTAGAGCAATTGATAAACAAACGCAATGAACAAAAAATCGAACTCACGAATCGAAAACGCGATTTGATTGTATGGCATAATGAATTGCGTGATGAAAATTTGAGTCCGGTAGTGCACAAATTTGGAGAAGATAAGATTGATGCAGTATATCGCAAATTAAAGAATGAGAACCGCGACAAGAACGACCTGAAAGTGACGAAGGACGAGGCTTTCATGAATTTAAAATTGAAGCTCGACAATAATATAGCCAGCGAAAGAGAGTTCATTAAATACGTAGATGATGAGATCGCTACACTGAAAGATAAGGAGCAAGCGATTGATACCCTTTTGCAATCGGTAGCGAATGATTTCTCAATTCCAACCATTGAGTTACTTAATAAATTCAACGACTTTAAAGAGTTTGTAAAACGATTTAATACCCATCTTTCGAACTATACCGTTTCGAATATTGAAAAAATATCGATTACCGTGGTGGAAAACGAACGGTTGATAAACGACTTGAAAAAGATTGGAAGTATACAAGCCATCCCGAAAGACTTGCTATTATTGAATTTCAATAAGCCCGACAATATTCAAATCCTCGATCGATATTTGAAATATTCACGTAAGGTAGAGTTTAAAGAAATGTTCGAACTCATCGTAGAAATTCAAAAAGGTGGCAAGAAAGAACGCGTTGATATCAGCAAGCAAATTGAGAGTGATGGTACCGACCGTATGATTAAGCTGTTTATATTCCTTACTTTGATCAAATGGATGGTGGTAGATCAAGAAGAGAATAAGATTGTAATCTATATTGATGAAGGTGGACAGTTTGGAAATATTAACCGTAAAGAAATTATCCGTTTCTGTAAGGAAAATAATATCGTTCCAATATTTGCTGCTCCCGATGGAATTGTATTACCTGATATTGAGAAATATTATTTCTTAATACCAGATGCAACAGGAAAAGTAATTGTTAACGAAACGCGTTCTATTAATGCTAAGACAAATGAAACTGCTGCTTTACCAAGCTAGCGTCAAGTTTCAATAATGACAAAGTAACGTAATTATAAACCCATGATTTATTGCCATTTAATAAAATTGGCAACATAAAAAAATAATCGACCCGTGCTGCAAGCCGAACCTAGAACCGTACTGAATTTCCTCTCCGATAAATTTGATTTTATGTTGGAGTTGATTGCCATGAATAAACATGATGCCATCATCCATGATGAAAAATTAAAGAAACTATGTCAGAAAGAAAATATTGATTGGCGGAAACTGGTGGATTATAAAATCATTCGTGAACTACAACAAGGTGATTTTGAATTAAGGAAACCAATTGAGATTTTCATTAATTATATCAGTGAGGATTATAAACTTGATTTGCCAGAGAATATCCGTAAGTACTTCAATTCCATTGAAGAAATTTACGAAAAACTACTTGGCGAAGAGAACCCTGAATCCCTTCACCGGCTTATTTCAGGTATGATTGATGAGGTGCAGCATTTTATTGAAACCATTGAAAGTAATACACGAAGCCTTTTAAATGAAAGTAAAGAATTAAAGGCCAACGTTCGTAAAATTGAGTATGTAGAAAAAATAAAAAAAGCTACTTATTTCATCGATTTTTATATTGTTCCACTAAATAAAATTCTCGATGCGAATCATACCGGTTCGGTAATTCATAAACTAAGCTTGGTTCGCGAGCAGGCAAATAAAGAACGTATCTATAATCCCGATTTTTCGATACGTTCATTATATGAGAAATTATATAACCAAGTAATTAGCGCCAATGTTGAATTGGTGAAAAATTCAAGAGTACTTACCAAGGAATTATTACCGCTACTTGAACGCATCAAAACCGAATCGCAAATATTGGCTGGATTCATGGAGTTCTTAAAGAAGCCGAATTTTTACGACACCCCTATTTTGCTCAAGCGCACTCGTCATGCTACTTATGACCCCGATGCATACTTTGCAGCCAAAGACATTTGGGACCAATTGGTAAAGCAAGATGAGGTGATTTTAAATACTGCCGACGGTCAGAAAGACATAGAGTTGCCATGGGTATTCGATCGTGTAAAATTCAAAAAGATTATCACCCAATCTCTCCCTATTAAAAATTATTTTTTATGGAGTAATAATCTAATGAAGAATGAAATTACCCGTCAAGATTTCGATTTCGATAAATTCTTCGCAATGAGCGCCCTTATTTTTGATGAAGATTATGATATCACCTTTGATGCTTCTGAGCGCACAGAAGTAAAATTTAGCGGACTTACCCTAGACGTACCAAGCCTTACCATCGATAAAAAAGTGACCCAAAAACCAAAGCAAGAAGTTTAAAATGGATTACCCTAATCAGCACCAACAAATTGTTAAAGAATTACTCGACGGGAAATTCATTCTCTCTCAGAGCAACCCGTTATATGAAATCATCAAGTCGAATATTGAATTCTATAAGGCTTTTTTTCATACTTCGTTTGGTTATGATATCCTTCAGAAAAAAACCTATTTCTTCTTAACAAGTAATGAAAGTAACGAGAAGTTTTCAAGGGATATCACGATATTCATTGGAATCATTTCTTACGAATTGGATAATGAAGGAAAGAATTTCCAGGATCTTATTCGTTTTAGCATTTTTGAATACGACCAAGTTGATGTAATGGTAAGAGGTTCGGTATATTTCAATGTGCTCGAAAGCATTGATTTTGGTGATACACGTCGTTTTCTTGCACGTCTTTCTCGTATTAATTTAATTGAAGAATTAGAGGGTGATAAGTTTCGATTTACCGAAGCTATTGATTTGTTTTTTGATTTTGCGCTTACTGTTTTAGAACAAAAGAAAGAGAAGACTGCAAAGAAATAGTTAATCTGTTATTTCTTTATAGAGAATCACATCATCGAATAGCTCTTCTCCTACCCAAAATTCATGATTCCCAATTTTATTAAATCCGTACTTTTTATAAAAGTGTAGCGCCTTATTATTGAAGGAGCCAGTGCTCAACCAGATATTCTTGAGGCTTCGCTTTTTTGCTTCTTCGAAAAAAACCAGCATTAATTGATGTGCCGCTCCAATGCCTTGATAAGGCGGGTCGATATAAATTCTTTGAATCTCCATCACATCGGACATTTCAGGCAAGTCGTAGGGCGATTTATGGAAATTTATTTTACCGTAGCCCGCCAAGTTTTCGCCAAAATAAACAAGGTAGAATTTACTATTCGAATGGTTGAGTTCTTGGGTAAGTTGTGAAAGATTAAATGCCTGGTTCAAATATACTTGCATCGCCGTTTCAGGAGTAATTGCAATAAATGAATCATAAAAAGTTTTACGACCTATTTCTTGAATCAGATTGATATCGGTTATGCTTGCTTCTCTGATAATGATATTGCCGGGTTCCATTTGCTTACAAAAAAACGCTTTATTCTCTTACGTCCCAAATAGATTCCCGCAATGAAAATTAAAAATGGCCAAGCCCCGACTAAGGAAAGGGATACATCTTTTAAGGAGTCGAAACCCGAAGTGAATTCATTCTTCATTTGAAACCAAAATCCAGTGCTGACAGCAATTTCGGGTTGAATAACACTCAATTGAAAAATTATGGTACTATAGGCTGACTGACTCGAAAGCAGTTTTAAATGTCCTTCCATCGTTTCAATTTCTTCTTGTAAAACACGTGCACATTCTTGCACCTTCAATACCTCTTCAACATTCTTTGCACTGCTAATTAATGCTAGATATTGGGCATAGATGGCTCGTTTGGTTTTTACTCTAAGTTCTGTATCTGTAAAGTCGGCACTCACATCCTCCGATTTCATCTCATCCTGGGTTACCTCAAATCCGATTGTTCTAAGCGAATCAAGGAATATTTCTAATTCGGTTGCATTGACTCTAAAAGTATAATTGCCATTCAGGCTACCCGATTCTTCCTTCGTATTCCGCTCCTGAACAAGCACTTTGAATTGGCTTATCAAACGATTTAGATGCGCTTCACTTTCCTTGTAATTTGTGGTTGTGAGCGAAAGCTGCGCAGTTTTAATAATCTTTTGAGATGCTTGGGCTTCCGATGTTAATCCATTAGCCGATACTACAGGTGCCGTGAAAGAAACAGCCATTGCATCCATTTCATTTCCGGATTTCCCTGAAGTTGATTGCGAATTCTCATGTTTTGTGCATGCCGCAAACAATAGGGCAATACAACAGGTTTTCAATAAATTCATATTTGTGATTTTTGAAGTTTATGACCCATTTTAAAGAAAAGGTAAACGATATTCGGGTTTTTACTTATTTTTGACTTCTGATATTATGGCAACACAATACCTTATAGAACTATTATACGAGCATAACTGTGTTATTCTACCCGGCTTTGGTGGCTTTATAGCAAACCGACTCCCGAGTAAAATCAATGAAATACAGCAGCGGGTAGAGCCTGCACGTAAAATTGTGGCTTTTAATATTAATCTTACTCAAAACGACGGATTATTAGCCAATCATTTTTCGAAGTTGAAGGGTATTTCCTTTGATGAAGCAAATCGTGAAATCAATGAATATGTATTGCAGATTAAGAGTGAGATATCATTAAAGAAACATTATGCACTAAAGGGAATTGGTGATTTCTATCTAAATTCAGAAAACAAGACAGTATTCATTCCAGAGGCCGATATTAATTTTTCAAAGGAAACATTCGGATTGTTCCCAATTACAATTCGCAAGATTGTTCGTGAGCAAGAGAAACAGCAAATACTTGAAAAACCAACACACCGAACTCAACCACTAAAACTTGAGAAGTCCACTGCACAACGCAGTCGCAAATGGGTATATGGAACCTTACTTATTGCATTGCCTTTAACGCTAGGATTATTGAGTCAGCAAACGGGTTTAATACAAAGGGCCGATTTTAATATTAGTAGTATTTTCAAACCTACTCATCAGGTTTCGACTACAGCGGTACAACCAGCGGAAAGCAATACCCCTGCTACGGAAGCAAATCCAATAACTTCTAATAGTACTACACTGGAGCCCACAAAACCTGAAGCAATTGCTACAGTTGAAACTGCCCCAGCCGAAGTGAAAACTGCTCCAATTCCAGAAGAGACTAAAGCAACAAACCAATATTCAACAACAAATCATTTTCATATTATTGGTGGCTCCTTTGGAGTTGCTGGTAATGCAGAGAAATTTGTGAAGCAATTGCAAGCGAAAGGCTATCAGGCCTATATTGCAGGAACCAATGCCAAAGGACTTAATATGGTAAGTTATGGTGGTTTTAAATCCGACTCGGAAGCACAACAGTTTCTGCAAAAAATACATGTTACGGAAAACCCACAAGCTTGGTTATTTAACAACTAAATGAGTTCCATTTTAAGTACTTCAATCCCCGACTTTAATATCAAGTTGGCGACTCTCGAAGATGCATCTCTCATCCATTATTTCATTGAACAAATTGCTATTTACGAAAAGTTGGCGCATGAGATGGTCGCTACCATTTCAGATGTAGAGACTTCATTCTTTGGACCGAATCCTAAAGTATTTTGTTATATCGGATATTATCAAGGCACCCCAGTAGGTTATGCTGTTTATTTCTTCAACTTCTCTACTTTCCTTTGCAAGTATGGATTGTATCTCGAAGATTTATTTGTTTTGCCAACGTATCGAGGAAAAGGTTTTGGAAAAGAACTGCTTTTACATCTCACCAAAGTGGCTATTGAAAACAATTGCGGCCGCATGGAATGGGTGGTACTCGATTGGAATACCCCTGCCATTGAATTTTACAAATCGCTTCAAGCAAATCCTTTGGATGAATGGACCGTTTTTCGATTAACTGAAGCAAATTTAAAAGCACTTCAAGCATAGTTATTATCTCGAATTTTAAATTATTTTTACAGTTATAGACGGGCTTCCAATTTTGACACAATTAATTACAATAATCACTGTTACATTCAATGCAAAAAAAATGCTGGATGAAACGATTCAAAGTGTGTTGCAACAAAGCTTCACCAACTATGAATATTGGATTATCGATGGCAACTCAAATGATGGAACCCAAGACCTGGTTAGGTCATACGGAGATCGTATATATTTGATAAGTGAGAATGATTACGGAATTTATCATGCCATGAATAAAGGCTTTTCTAAATCGAAGGGTACCTGGCTCTACTTCCTAAATGCCGGTGATACGTTCTATAATGCTGATGTTTTAAGTTCCTTCTTTGATACTACAATTTCGGATTCCACTATGATGATTTATGGAGATATCCGAACTAAGAATCATCCAAGTGGTAGCGATTATACACAAGGCAAGGCAGTACAAATTTCAGATTTTTATTACCAGGTTGGTCTATGCCATCAGGCGGTGTTTACCCATCGCAAGGCATTTGAAACCATTGGAAACTATGAGTATATGGAATACCCAATTTTAGCCGATCAAGAATGGTTTGTGCGTTTTTTAAAGAGTGGGTTGCAAAGTAGTTATGTTCCTAAAACAATAGCATTTTATGAAGTAGTTGGTGAAAGCTACCTAAAACGCAAACAAAATTATAAGGATCATTTGAAGATTGTTGCAAGCCATTTTTCGAAGTGGGTAATTTTCATGAACCGAATTCGTGAACCATGGATGCTCATCAAAATTTATCTATTACAAAAATTAGGAGGGGGCGGCATTTATAAAATTTACCGGAGATTATTTTTTAAAGATTAAAAAACTTAGAAGCTATTACAGCTAGTGTGTTTTTTAGAGTAGGTGCGGCTATTAACCGATTTGTTACTGCTACAAGCGGTGGCCAAAATACTGAAGACGATGGCAATTAATGCGAAATTTTTGAAGGTTTTCATGGTATATAAAGTATTAAAGATGATTTAAGGTGATGTTTCAACAATTGCACCAAAGTATCATAAATAACAACTCTTTGCTTTTAGAAATGGGGGCATCCACAATTGCTTTTAATACGCTTGCCACCATTATTGGCTGTTCCTTTTTTGGAACAACTTACCAATAGTAGCATGGCGCCTACCGCAAACAATAATGAAAATTTTGTGACCCTTTTCATAATACAAATATAGTTTATTTTTTTATGATATATGTATTAACGACTTTTGCAAACTTTTTATTTTATGGACTTTATCAAAAATTTAATACATCAGCTTACCACACCCGATGGGATGCAAAGCCTCGCTAACACTTATGGTTGGCTAGTTTACGTTATTTTATTCCTCATTATTTTCACCGAAACGGGGTTGGTAGTGATGCCTTTATTGCCTGGCGACTCCTTACTCTTCGCGGTAGGTGCAGTATGTGCTATTACAGGAAATAGTGGAATTAGTATTTTTATCGTGATTCCATTATTGGTTATTGCAGCTTTATGTGGCGACAATCTCAATTATTTTATCGGTAAGTTCTTTGGAGCTAAAATTAAGGAAAGAGAAAGGCTTCTGTTTTTGAAAAAAGAGTATATCACTCAAACGGAATCCTTTTACGCGAAGCATGGAGGTAAAGCAATTATCCTTGCACGCTTTGCTCCCATCATACGTACCATTGCTCCATTCGTAGCTGGTGCAGGAAGTATGAAATATAGCCGGTACATCTTATTCTGCGTATTGGGTGCCATACTTTGGGTATCTACCGTATCTTTATGTGGTTATGCATTCGCTCATAATGAATGGGTGCAGAAACATATCGAAATGGTAATTCTTGGAATCATTGGAGTTTCTTTAATTCCTGTTTTTTACCAGTTTGTAAAAATGCGTTTCTTCAACAAAAAGTAAGAAAATGTTATCGCGAAATTTTGGCCTCATTGGAACACCTTTAACTCATAGCTTTTCTAAAAAGTATTTTGAGGCTAAATTCCTGAACGAGAATAAACCAGATTGTTCGTACAATAATTTTGATATTCCCAATTCCGATCAGCTTGCATTGTTTTTGGAAAGTAATGAATTGGAAGGTTTCAATGTTACCATCCCTTATAAAGAACAAATTATACCCTTGCTTAATTCGATTGATTCCCGTGCAAAAAGAGTTGGCGCTGTAAATTGCGTGAAACGTATTGGCAATAGCTGGGAAGGTTTCAATACTGATATTATTGGCTTTGAAAAATCTTTGGTGCCATTATTAACATCGGAGCATCAAGAGGCCCTTGTATTAGGCACTGGTGGAGCTTCTTTGGCGGTGTGCTTTGTATTAAAGCAATTAGGTATTTCGTTTCAATTAGTTTCTACAAAGCCAGAGCTTGGGGAAATTAATTATGTCGATTTAGATGAAGGCATCATACAAAAAAATCAACTTATCATAAATACAACACCATTGGGAACCTTCCCTGATATTGATGAAGCGCCTATTTTACCTTATCATGCAATTTCCACCAAGCACCTTTGCTATGATTTAATTTATAATCCTGAGTTGACCCTCTATTTAAGCAGATGCAATTCCCAAGGTGCTCAAATAAAAAATGGGAAAGAGATGCTGTCAATACAAGCAGAAGAGAGTTGGAAAATTTGGAATCGTGCCGAATGATTTTCAGGCATTAGGATGAAGCAAGACTAAACTGCTCCGAAAATTCAATAAAATAATCAATGATAGCAGCGCTTTCTTCGGGTTCTTCGAGCTGCCCCATATGAGCACTATGTTCTAATACCCTTGTCATTGCAATTTCACAAGAAGCAGCCTGTTGCATTATTTGTGATTTGGGGATGAGCGTATCCTTCTCTCCCGCAACGAACAACACTGGTTTTTGATATCCTTGAAGAAATTGAGTTCTATCTAAACGATGGCGCATCGCTTCCAATGCAGCAATTATACCCTCCGATTTTGCCAAACGAGCCAACACAATGGTTTGATTTACAACTTCTGACTTTGTCTCAATTCGAAATAGGTTAGGAATAAGCACCCGATGATATGCCTCGGCTCCATTGGCTTTCACAAACTCGATCGTTTTTGAGCGAGCATCTTTTCTCTCCTCCGAATCGGCGGTAGCGGTACTATGAAAAAGCCCAATTCCAGCCAAATCATTCGGGTATTTCTCAGCGTAGGCAAGGGTTACATAACCACCTAATGAATGACCAACAAGTAGAAATTTCTCTAATTCAAGTTTTGTGATTTCCCCTTTTATAAAGTCAGCCATCTTCTCAATGCTGGTAGCTTCTCTATAACTGGAAGCATGATTACCAAAGCCTGGCAAATCGATACAAATAATTTCACTCTTATATTCGGAATGCGAAAGCATCTCATCCCAAATGCGGTGATCTTCACAAAAGCCATGCAGCAGAATCAGTTTCATACTTACAAAGATGAATAATACAAACGAGTGTCAAATATAAAATTCTTTTATAATTACATGTTTTATACGCCAAGAATCTCCTTTAGTTTTAGATAGCCAGCGCGACTTAATGGAATTTCTACTCCATTTTTCAATAAGGCAGCATGCGCGTTTTTGTCAACCATTTCGATGCGGGTAATTTGATTGAGCTGCACAAGAAAAGAACGATGAACTCTCAGAAAATATGCTGGATCGAAAACCGATTCGAAATAACTCATGGTTTTTTTCTTTAACTGGTATCCTTCATTGGTATATATTTTCACGTAATCATCGTATGCTTCCAAATAGATAATTTCTAAGATTGGTATAATTTTAATTTTTGTTCCATTCTTAACTACCACTCTCGATGATTCTTCTGAATGATTGAAGCTAATACTTGATGCTTTGTTAGCCACATTGTTTTTCAACGCTCTCTGTCCAAGCCATTTTTGCATTGCCTTATCAAATCGCTCCTGACTAAACGGTTTAAGCAAATAATCGATGGCATTCGATTCAAAAGCCTTTACAGCATACTCATCAAAAGCTGTGGTAAATATCACTTCTGGGACCACATCAAGTAGTTCGAGCATTTCGAATCCATTGATTTTAGGCATTTGAATATCCAAGAAAATTAAATCGGGCTGGAATTGAGAAATGGCTTTCACTCCTTCAAATCCATCTCCACATTCGGCAACAACTTCCATGTCAGGATACGATTGTAAATATTCAGCAACCAATGCCCTAGCCAATGGTTCGTCGTCGATTAGTATTACTTTAATCATTGTTGCGGGATGAGAATTCGGGTGGTAAACTTATTTTCTTCTTTGCTAATTGCTATTAGATCGGGGCGTGCATAGATTAATTGCAATCGGCGTTGTACCGAACTTAATCCAAATCCTTCACCTTGTTTTTGCATGGCAGTATTCATATCGTATGGATTGGCAATTATTATTTCGAGCATCGATGACACCACTTGTGCTTTAATATTAATGGTAACCTCGTCGATGGTATCATAGAGCCCAAACTTGATTGCATTCTCTACAATAGGTTGAAGTAATAGGCTGGGTAACTTCATCACTTTAGAATCTTCACTTGTTTCAATTTCAATATTCAATCGGTGACCGAAACGCACCTTTTCTATTTCTAGATACAAACTTAGGTGATGCATTTCTTCATCAAATGTTACCAATTCCAACTCATCTTTTTTTAGTGTCCCTCTTAAGAATTCCGAAAGTTGTTGAATCATCTTGCGAGCTATTTCTGGCTTTGAGCCCGCAAGTGCACTTATGGAGTTTAAGCTATTAAACAAAAAGTGCGGATTGAGCTGTTGTCTTAGCCGACTCAATTCTGCATCTTTCAAGAGTTTCTCTGCTTCTTGTCTTCTGCTTCTTATTTCACGCTGCTCTTTTGTTCCATACCATAACCAACTAAAGGCTGTAAGAAAAACAATCATCAAAGTAAAAAAAGCATAACGTATTGGGATAGATTCATCATAAAAATGCAGGAAAACCAAATCATCTGAATAGATAAAACCAATGATTATACGTGATAGCTGAACTAAAAGTATGATTAGTATTATTCCTCCTCCAACACTTTGGAATCGATTGCCTGAGCCCGGTTGATAGTAGCGATAGGTATTTTGAATGATAAAGCCGCCAATAGCGAGAAGCAAATTTGAGACCAATGCATCAATGATGGCGGTTTCGAAGTTCAAACCATAATGATGAAGCAATAGAAACTGTGTAAAAAACCAGAACAACCACCAGCTGGAATAGCCAATAAGTAATTGCAGATATGTAAAGGAAAATTTAGTCAATGTAGTGATGCAAATTAAACGAATCCTTCGTATTTCATTTCATTGGCTTTCGATTTCTCAACAATGAACGATCGATACTGTATTCCTTCCTCTGGGGCATTGATATTGGATAATAATTTGATTCCATCATTTAAGTTATCAAGTTTCTGAATATTCGGAGTGCCGATATATTCCCACTGTACAATTTGATTCTTGTCGTTAATGAAGCTATCCTGCTCTTGTAAGCCTAATAGCTGAAGTTTTTCGTAAGCGCCTTTCTCAGTCTCAGCTTCCACCAATCGCCATTGTGTTTCGAATTGCTGTTTGGTATGATGTGCAGAGATATGTATCTGAAACACTAAGGATGCTAAATACCAGCTCATTTAAACTCTTTATTCGTTATTGTGTTTAATAGCTTTTAATTTCAATGCCTCCAAAAACCACAGCACCTTTAAGAACGAGCACTTTAGCATTCTCGGTTGATAAATCCTTATGGAACATTCTTTTATCCTCCACACCGCCAAGCACGGCAGTCAGTTCCGATTTTATTTCCCAGTTGGATGGAACGATGATTTGAGAACCTCCAAATACAGTATTGATCTCTAGACTTACTCGACCATTGAAATCGGCCTGGGTCAAATTAATTTCAGCACCTCCAAATACCACATTGATTTCTCCTCCTTTAAAATCCTTTGTAATAACGCTTTTTTGAACCCTTCCAAATACCGAATTGATTTCCAGGTAATCATCTCCTCTAATTTCTTCTTTCCATCCAGAGTTGCTGGAATAATTCCCCGAATCCTTGTACCACTTGGAATATCTGCCGGTAAAATCTCTCCCTGGTCGAAAAATCATACTTAAACCGAACAAAATAAATGCGATTGGCCAAATAAAGTGACTGATTGCAATGGTTGGAATGATGTCTTGAACCAAAAATGCCGAGCCGATAAGAATTGGAATCATCCAGCCAAAGCCTCTGAAACTATGTTTTATACCAATATATACTCCAATAGTGATAAGTAATATTTTCCAGGTAAATAGCCAATTAGGGAGAAGAACACCTAATTCACGAGCAAAAAACAAACATCCTGCGATAATAAGAATCACTCCACCGATCACTTTACCTCTACGATGGCTTACTGCCCAATCTTCCATAGGGTTTTGGTTGTTTGAATTTTCGTTTTGAACTTGCATGATATTGAATTTTTTAATTTTATGGTACAAATGTAGGGAGCATTTTCAAGCAAAAAATTGGAATTAGGTCAATCACCACAAACTATCGGTGAGTGGTGAATTTGAGGGGGTGAATGGTACTTCATGAATCCGGAAAAAGACCAAAAAATGTGATTTGTCACTATTTCCCATTCGAATAAAAAAAGCTTGTTGGCGCCACATTCATTGTAGAAAACCAAAGCACCTTTGGCTTGCTATTCAGGGGAGGCATCCGCTTAAAAAAACCAATACCATTGATTTTATTGAGTTTCAATCCAGTCAAAGGGTACCTTTTTGTCCGAAATATGGTAGTTTTATTTTGTTAATAATTCTTAGATTTTTCCTTTCATTATATAGATTTTTAAAATAACTTTGCGCGCAATTTTAGTGCAATGTCAATTATATGTCATTTTCTAAAATCACATTCACAATCAATTGTTATACTAAAAAATATGCTGCATTTTAACATGAAGAAAGTATTTGCTTTGTTAACTGTTATCCTGGTTTTTGGATTCGGAGCTTTTGCTGCCGATATGACAAAAGACCCCGGTTTCACAAACGGCGAAAAGCTATTTAAAACCAATTGTGCCACCTGTCATGCACTCGACAAAAAAGTAACCGGCCCAGCACTGCGTGGAGTAACCAGCAGACGTAAGGAAGCTTGGATTATTAAATGGGTAAAAGACAATGCTGCACTTCGTGCTACAAATGATCCTGAAGCGGTAGCCATTTTTAATGAATACAAAGGTGTTCAAATGACGGCATTCGGAAATTTATCGGATGGCGACATTAAGAATATTTTAGTTTATGTTGAAAATGCTCCTGCACCTGCCGCTGCTAAAGCACCAGTTGCTGCTGCTACCGATGGTGGGCAACCGGCAGAAGATACAAGTGCCTGGGTGTATGTACTCTTGGCAATTTTACTATTTGCCCTCTTGGTATTATCACTTAGCATTGAAAGTAAAGTATCTAAGCTTTTAGGAAAAGAGCTGATTAATTGGAACAAAATCAATGCAATCATGTTCCCAGTAATGTTAATTGCTGGTTCAATGTATATTTATCATTATTTTACTAAATATGCCCCTTATACCTATTTTTCTGTAGGAGCTGGTACTGAACATGGTAAAGTATTAGATCAAATGTTCATGGTAACCTTAACCATTACCGGTATTGTTTTCATATTGTGTCAGTTTTTGGCCTTTACCTTCCCGTATTTTTATCGTCATAAAGGAGAAGGAACAAAAGCATTCTACTACCCTCATAACAACCAGATTGAATTCTGGTGGACTATTATCCCATCTATTGTATTAGTATCTTTATTAGTATATGGTTTAAAAACATGGAATGGAATTACTATGCAAGACAAACCTCAAAATGCCTATGAGATTGAGTTATTCGCTCGTCAATTCGACTGGACCGTTCGTTATGCTGGGCCAGATGGAAAATTAGGTAAACACGATTACCATAAAATTGGAGGTGCCAACTTTGTAGGAATGGACTATAAGGATGTAGCAAGTCACGATGATATTTTAAATGTTGGAGAGGTGCATCTTGTTGTTAACCAACCTGTCGTTATGAATTTACGCTCACAAGATGTTATTCACTCAGCGTTTATTCCCAATTTACGTGTTCAGATGAATGCGGTACCAGGGATTCCAACTTCTCAAATTTTCACTCCCATTGTGACCACCAAAGAAATGCGTGCTCGTTTACAAGAGGAGCATCCAAATGATCCAGCTTATAACACATGGGATTACATGTTATTATGCAATAAAATATGTGGCGCTAGTCATTATTTAATGAAGATGGTAGTAATTGTTGAAACCAAAGAAGAATATGAACATTGGTTAGCAACATTGAAATCGCCATACCAGGCAGAGAATCCGGTAGTTGTTCCAGCTACTGATACCGTTTCTACAAACAAAACAGCAGCACTTAAATAATTTTTAAAGTCAAATCGATTAAATTACTTTTACAAATATGAGTAACGTAGCTTCCGAAACTATGCACCACGACGAACACGAGCATCACGAGCAGAGTTTTATTTCCAAGTACATTTTCAGTATGGATCATAAAATGATCTCAAAACAATTCCTTATTACAGGATTGATTATGGGATTGATTGGAATGACCATGTCTGTTCTCTTCCGTATGCAATTGGCTTGGCCTGATAAAAGCTTCCCTATTTTTGATACCTTATTTGGAAGATGGTCAACTGATGGTCATATCAACCCCGATTTTTACATGGCTTTGGTAACAATGCACGGAACCATCATGGTTTTCTTCGTATTGACAGCTGGTTTGAGTGGGACATTCAGTAACTTATTAATTCCTTATCAAGTAGGTTGCCGCGATATGGCATCTCCTTTCTTGAATATGTTGTCGTATTGGTTCTTCTTCGCTTCCAGCGTTATCTTGATGTCGTCGTTGTTCGTACAAACCGGACCGGCTTCAGGAGGTTGGACAGTTTACCCACCACTTAGTGCATTGCCGAAAGCAATGCCTGGATCTGGATTGGGTATGACCTTATGGTTGGTGTCCATGATTTTCTTCATTGGTTCATCACTCTTGGGAGGTATCAACTACGTTGTAACAATTTTGAATATGCGTACTCATGGTTTAACCATGACTCGTTTGCCATTAACAATGTGGGCATTCTTCTTTACCGCAGTTTTAGGTATTTTATCATTCCCTGTTTTACTAAGCGGAAGTTTATTATTGGTATTCGATAGAAGCTTTGGAACTTCATTCTACTTGTCGGAGATTTTCATCGACGGACATGCCTTAACCAATGCAGGTGGTAGCCCAATCTTATGGCAACATTTGTTCTGGTTCTTAGGCCATCCGGAGGTTTATATCATCATCTTGCCTGCTTTGGGTATCACTTCAGAGGTGGTAGCAACCAATTCACGTAAACCGATCTTTGGATACAAAGCAATGATTGGTTCTATTATGGGTATTGCCGGTGTTTCTTTCTTCGTTTGGGGACATCATATGTTTGTAACTGGGATGAATCCTTTATTCGGATCTGTCTTTATGTTCATCACCTTCTTGGTAGCAATTCCTTCAGCAGTAAAAACCTTCAACTATCTTGCTACGATGTGGCGTGGTAATATCCGTTTTACTCCAGCCATGTTATTTGGTGTAGGATTGGTTTCTTTATTCGTAACAGGTGGTTTAACTGGTATTTTCTTAGGAAATGCTGCTTTAGATATTCCATTACACGATAGTTATTTCGTAGTAGCGCATTTCCATATTGTAATGGGAAGTTCAGCAATTTTCGGATTATTATGTGGAGTTTACCACTGGTTCCCACGTATGTACGGTCGTATGATGAACCCTCAATTGGGTTATTTACACTTCTGGTTAAGCTTAATCGGGGTGTATATGGTGTTCTTCCCAATGCACTTTATGGGATTGGGTGGTGTGCCACGTCGTTATTATGCATTCACTGCTTGGGATCAATTTGCAATTTGGAATGATATGAATGAGTTCATCACCATTGGAGCTATCATTGGTTCATTTGCACAATTAATCTTCTTATACAATTTCGTTTCAAGTATTTTCTTCGGTAAGAAATCGGTTCAAAACCCTTGGGGTTCTAACACTTTAGAGTGGACTGCCCCAGTTGAACAAATACACGGTAACTGGCCAGGAGAAGTACCAAAAGTATACCGTTGGCCATATGATTATAGCCGTCCGGATGCAGTTGAAGATTTTGTACCACAAAATGTGCCTGATGACGTAGTTCCTGTTGAATGGGCTGGCGATCCACATGGTGCTGCTTCAGCTCATAATGAAGTGAGCAGTTCAGATGCAAAATCAGAATCAGTAGTTCATTTTAGCTGGTTCAAGAAATTGGGAATGAGACTCGGAGTATTATAATACCAATCCTGATATTAGATCAGGATTGAAATGGTGAGATTGGCGGAGGAGTATTAATAGCCAAGGTGTATGACAGTTAAGAAGTTCAATAAAATTAGCTGTTTTGCCTTTATAGTTCTTTGTTTATTAATTGGGATGGGGGTTCTAGTAAAAGCCTCAGGAAGTTCGGATAGTTGCCCTAATTGGCCTAAATGTTATGGTTATTGGGTGCCTCCTTCATGTGAATGCACCTTGCCTAATGACTATCGTGTAACTTATAAAATAGCATCGGGGGCTGATTTTAATTATGTGATTGCCAAAGTATGGTTAATGAGTGTTTTTCTTTATACAGAAACATTCGCATTAGGCCTCTTGTTCATTCACTTTTTGATTTCAATAAGAATGAGGATTTTACGAATTCGTATTTTAGTTTCACTGTTAGCATTTGTAACTTTATTATTTGAAATGCTTCATATACTTACAAATATTGGTTCAACAAGTTTCAACCTTAATTTGACAATGCTGATTCTTTCTGCTATTCTTTTGTATATAGGAATACAGTCAAAAAAAAACCAGAAACAAGCAATTGAAAATTAGTATCCACCCAATTAAACATGATTAGATAACAATCCATCGGGCAAGCCTGATGGTGATATTAAAGATAAATTATATAAAGGAAGTACAATGATACTTCCATTGAACATGCAAGAAAAAGCAATAGCAATTAATGCTTCAACTACTTACTCTCTCAAGCATCGCTTGAAGGATTATGGTCAGTTAATGAAGTTCCGACTTTCATTCTCGGTGGTATTTTCATCGGCGATGGGGTATTTGCTTGCCTGCAAAGGAGGAATCGTGTGGGTTGATTTTATCAATCTTTGTTTGGGAGGTTTACTAATTGTTGGAGCATCCAATGGAATCAATCAAATTATTGAGCGCAACTACGATAAGTTAATGACTCGTACTGAAAACAGGCCGATGGCAACACAACGCCTAGGACTTTTGGAAGCAAGCATTTTCTGCTTGATTTTAGGAATATCTGGAGTATTGATTTTAGGTTTCGGCTTGAATAAATTAACTGGATTGCTTGGCTTACTTTCATTGATTAGTTATGCATTTGTATATACACCATTGAAACGTGTAACTTCTTGGAGCGTGCATGTAGGAGCTTTCCCAGGTGCTACCTCACCCATGATAGGTTGGGTTGCTTATACTGGAGCCATTGATGCTGGAGCTATCATACTTTTTGTGTTTCAATTCGTATGGCAGTTCCCACACTTTTGGAGCATTGCCTGGATTTTGAATGACGATTATCTAAAAGCTGGTTACAATATGCTTCCATCAAAAGGAGGTAGAAATAAAAACAGTGCATTACAAAGTTTAATATTTGCAATTGCTTTATTACCTCTTTGTTTTGCGATGTACTACTTTAATTATGTAGGAATTTACTCAACGCTCTTGGCAGCCATTATAACTCTTTATTTTATTTACACTGCCTTCCGCTTGTATCTAACATTAGAGATTAAAGATGCTAAGCGATTGATGTTTGCATCCTTTTTCTATTTCCCTATCATTTTCATTGCTTTTCTTATCGATAAAATATGATTGAAATGAACACCCAAAAGAACAAAACCACTCCGTTGCAAACACAGCCGCAGATTATGGAGAATCAGCGTTTGATTCTTTGGTTATTTATGGTTGCGAGCATTTTAGCATTCGGAGGTTTAACCAGTGCTTATATCGTGCGTATGGCAGCTGGCAATTGGTATAAATTTGACATTCCAAGCATTTTTACTTGGAACTGTGTTATCGTAATTGCAAGCAGCGCTAGTATGATTTGGGCTTATCGTTCGGCTAAAAATGATGAATTAGAGAATGTGAAATATGGTTTATGGGGAGCATTACTTTTAGGAATTGCATTTACTCTTTTGCAATTCATGGGATGGAATGAGCTCAATTCACAAGATATTTATTTTTCACCAAGACGCTCAGATAATGGCGATTTAACACCATTGATTTCAGGCTCATTTTTCTTCGCTATTTCGGCGGTGCATTTTGTGCATGTTATTGCTGGGTTGATATTATTATTGGTAACGCTGGTAAAAGCGTATCGTTGGAAAGTACATAAGAAGAATTTGTTGACCATAAGTTTGGCTTCTACCTATTGGCACTTTGTAGGGATACTTTGGATCTACTTATTTTTGTTTTTAAAATATTGGAATTAAAATTATAAAATTATTAATCATTTAAACACGATGTCGCACGAAGCAGAAAGTAAATTACCAACTAAATTTTGGGGCGGAGGACGTTCTCCGTTTAATCTGGAATACGGAAAGTTAATGATGTGGATTTTCCTCCTATCAGATGCCTTTACCTTTTCGGGATTATTGATTGCTTATGGATCAACTCGTTATAGTTTTCCTGCAGCGGAGAATCACGCTAGTATACCATTTGGGTCTCATATTGAAATGGAGGAATTACACCAGTATTTCACACCATCAACTCCGGGCGCTGAATTGGCTCCAGGAGTCCAACCACACTGGCCAAGTCCAGAGTTGGTATTCAATCACTTCCCATTTTTACACGGACATCACTTACCGCTTTTGTTTGTGAGTTTAATGACTTTTATCCTCATCTTTAGTTCCGTTACCATGGTTCTTGCTGTAGAGGCTGGTCATAGAAACGATCGAAAGACTGTAGCTAAATTCATGTATTGGACCATCGCGGGTGGTATCGCCTTCTTAAGCTGTCAGGCTTGGGAGTGGACACAATTTATCACTGCTGGTGCCAACCTAAAAGACAATCCATTCGGTCCTGTGGCCTTTGCCGATTTGTTCTTTATCGTAACAGGATTCCACGGTTTCCACGTATTATCTGGTGTTGTGCTTAATATCGTAATTACCTCGAATGTATTGAAAGGAACTTATGAGAAACGCGGACATTATGATATGGTTGAAAAAGTAGGATTGTACTGGCATTTTGTGGATCTAGTTTGGGTATTTGTATTTACATTCTACTACCTTATTTGAGTTAAACCACAAATCAATCAGTTTAAAATTAATCATTAATAACCTTTAAATTTAAAAAATATATGTCATCATCAGTAGACTTTCCAGAATTCGAACGTCATGCACCTGATCCAGAAGCTAAAAAAGATATTTGGAAAACGTTTTGGATTTTATTTGGCTTAACCGTTGTGGATTTAGCTTTCTATTTCTATATCCCTTCAGGAATGACTCGTAACGTTATTTTCATTCTTTTAGGAATTATCAAAGCCTATTTCATCGTAGGTACTTTCATGCACATGAAACATGAAAAAACTGCCATCATGCTAATGATTATTGTTCCAGTAATCTTTATCATGGCTTTGATAACCACCGCACTCTATGAAGGTTATTATTTATTCAACTTACATTGGAAATAGTTAATACTTTACTTTAAAATAAAAAGCCCAAAACCTTTATAGGATGGGCTTTTTTTATGAGATATGAGCAGCAGAGCAAAGTCCGTAATTATTACTTTCTTCATTATCGGGATACCCGTACTTTTCATGTTCGTCATGAAATGTGGAAGAACTATTTATCGTCCACTCCCTCACTTGGGAAATATTGAAGGAATCAGTCCCAACGGTGATACTATTTTTCACACTATTAAAGATTTCGCTTTTACCGACCAACAAGGTCAGGTGGTGACCAACCATAATTTTGATAATTGCGTATACGTGGCAAGCTATTTCTTCGCTACTTGCCCTGATGTATGTCCACGCATGAATGCTAACTTACAACGTGTTTACGATCGATATAAAGGCAACCCAAAGGTGAAATTTATATCCTATACCGTTGATCCAGATCATGATAATACTGCAGTGCTCTTGAAGTACGCCAATGCTTTGAATGTGGATCATAATAAATGGTATTTCGTAACTGGCAATAAAGAAAGCTTGTATAAATTGGCCACCGAAAGTTACCTTATCAACGCAGGCGTTGGAGATGCCATGCCAGTAAGTTTTATTCATGATCAAACCTTTGTATTGGTAGATCAAAACAGAAACATAAGAGCCACCTTTGATGGCCTTGCCCCCGAGAAAATGGATGAACTCACCGATGCCATTCAATTATTGCTCACCGATATGCGCCTTCACAAATAATTCAATTTCAACTATACTACTATGAATACCACTTCTCAACCAACTATTAAAAATAATGACAAACTAGTTTTTAGACTTGTTTTAGGAATCTCAATTTTTGTATTCTTGACTGTTATAATTTTAAACCGTCAAATTATTCCTAAGCCTGATACCATTCCATCTTGGACTTATTTCTTACCCATGTTGAATGCCTTTATCAATGGCACTTGCGCGATCCTGTTATTGGTTTCGTTAAACTTCATTCGCAGAAAGAATATTGATGCACACAAGAAGGTGAATATTATCACCTTTTGTTTGTCGAGTTTGTTTTTGGTGAGTTATATCCTCTTCCATTGGCTTGCAGGTGATACCCATTATCCGGAAACAGCCCCTATGAGAGGACTTTATTTCTTCATCCTCATAACACATATCATCTTGGCAGCTGCAGTGCTTCCTCTAATCCTATTATCGTTCTATAGAGGCTTGCAAATGCAGGTAGCGCAACATCGTAAGCTCGTTCGTTTTACGTTTCCTATTTGGCTATATGTAACGATTACAGGGGTTATTGTTTACCTCATGATTTCGCCGTATTACCCCGTTTAAGAAACGCACCTCTCGATTATTCTATATCAACGTTGTGAACCGTATTTTTAATGATGTTCCCATCCTGATAAATCGTTTCTTCAAACTGAAGATGATCCTCGCTTAGATTGCCTTTAATTTTACCGATATCGATTACGAAATCGAAGCATTGGTTATCTACAAAACCGATTCCGCTTAAGTCGCCATAAAGCCAGCTTCCATCCTTCATGCCATTCTTATAATAGCCTATGCTGCTTAAATTCCCATTACTTTCATAGGTTTTCCAAAGTCCATTGCGAAGCCCATTGAGCATCATGCCATCCTCGCGCTTATTGCCATTGATATGATAATCTCTAACCATACCCGAATAGCCTTTGAAGGTTTCAATTCCATTCTCATCTACAAAGCGTGAATAAAATACATCTTGGTATGCCATGTCCTCATCTTGCACACATTCATATTTGAAATTCTCATCGAGTACATAGCCATCCATCATAAATTTTCCATTGGGATGATAGCCAATTATTTTACCAGTATAATGAATGGAATCATTCGGGTTAAGTGGGTTTGCAATGGTACCTTTCTCGTATAATATTTCCTTCATTAATACCCCGTTCTCGTTCCAGAATTTCCACCATCCTGTTTTTAAACCATCCTTACCCACTTTACCTTCCTGACTGCGGATCCCGCTTTTGTAGAAGTACATATAATTTCCTGGGAGGTTGGGATAGAAATCGAAAGATATGCTAGAATAAAAAATGCTACTTCGAGGTTGGATTTCGAGCGTTGTGCGAACATATCTGGTATGATTATTTTCCGTGGCTGGGGCGTAAGAACTAGCAAGGTCAAAATAAGTGTACTTTTTATTGTTTCTTTTAAAATTGATAATTCTTATCGAATCGCTGATATCATAGGTTACCTGAGCTTTTAAGATGCCATCACAATGGTAATATTTCCCAGTATTAACCAAGTATCCATTATTAAATTCCAACTCAATTGTATTGATTTTTCTTTCCTTACAAAAATTGACATTACTTCCAAGGCTATTCAATGACTCATTATCCCCTTGATTTCTATATTCATATTTAAAATATTTACCATGCGGTAAGCCATTCTTAAAATTGGTGATATTGGTTAATTCGTTATTAATATTAAAGCTTTCATAGATGCCATTGAGTGTGTCATTTTTAAAATTAAATTTCAATAACGGTGTTTCATTCTCTGAGAGTTTCATGCACGGCCCATCGAGCATCCCCCTTGAATAGTTGAGAATATACTCAACCTGGCCTTGATTTGTTTTCTTAACAGAAGTTCCATCCATTTTACCATCGCGGTAGTATTGATATTCAATATGGCTTTGCTTCACGCTGGCTATTTTCCAACTGGCATGTTTGTGAGTAAGATAGTAATAGGGCGCTGCGATAATCCGAACAATTCCATTTGGAACCTTCTTTCGATACACTTTAAAATCTGCGTCTTCTTCAACGCCATCCTTTAAATTATTTTTATACTTTGCCTTATAAAGAATCACCGGAGAACACTTTTTATTGTATACAGCAATAATATTTAGTTCACCTGATAATAAACCATCCTTAACATTTATATTAAAATTGGTAATTGGAATTTGTTGCTTAGTGATTCTGAATATTGATGAAAGGGCTGATTTTTCAATATAAACAACCAATTTTTTACGGTTACCAAAATTGAATGTCCCTTCATCCTGAACCTCCTTAACTACTTGCATTTTCTTTTTCAACGGTTTATCTATTACCTTAAAATAGATATCACCATTAAATCGTTCACCTTTCCAAATAAAACAAAATTGTAAACTATCAGGAACCACACCGAGATAGTTACGAAGCGGCGTTAGGTCATAGCTATAGGAATAATTAGGCGAAGTAAAAATGTTCCTAACGGAACCAATCTCAAAATAAACCGTATCCACGATTGTTAATTCACCATAGATTCTTTTGTAAGTAGTAAATACCTGTTGGCGTTGTGTATCTATGCTCCAAACCGTTTCATAGATTGAATTATCTGAATAGGACCTTGTAAATTTAAATCCAGTACCAACATCTATACAATGTGTATAGGTTGAAGCGTATTTATTATCCTTATAAATTGATGAATCGTAGGTAATTGATTTGAGACCTGTTAGATTATGGTATTTGAAATACGCCAGGCTCCGCTCCCAATCGTCGGAGCTGAATGACTTACTGAAAGAGTGAGAATACTCCTCCAAATAAGAAAGTCCTGTATCCGTTTTTAAAAATGTTGTTTTGGAGAAACCTTGGGATGAATTTAATTCAAAGACATATAAGTTGTTTACCCCTGAATCAAATTTAGCAATAGAATTCCCCTTCAAATCCTTCAAAGAGAAGGGGTATTTTATTGATTGATCACTGAAACTATTGGCATTAATTAGATTTCCTTTTTTATCATACTCCTTATAATTCCCACATCCATTTTCCAAGAAAGCATTTATTGGATTTGACTTGACATAATAATAATCATCTTCATTTTTTAATTTCTGAATTCTTATTATTCTGCTTGTGAAGGGTTCTCCACTCATACTTTCTTCCCCATAATATTCATGATAGGGCCGAACAGTGGGTACTGATTCTGCTCCAGTAGCACTACCATCATTATCAAAACCATTATTAGTAATTATAGTATCATAAACAATTTGAACTATTCGAGAATCCGTTTTCACCTCCCATGTTCCGTATTTCAAGTTATTATTGAATTGACCGTTTACTTCAATCTCCTTATATAAAACTTCATGAAGACCATATCTTGAACTAAAACGGACCATATCAAGACTCAGTCCAACAAGCTGATCAGCCACACAATTATGTATTACCTGATGATATTTTCCATACAAAGCACCATTGTTAAACTCAAATTCAATAATATCTTTGGTCTTGGTATTCTTAATGCGGTATTTCCCATGAAGTTGCCCTTTACTAAAATGATATACCTTGGTTTGATGATTGGATTTATCAATACTCACTACTTCACCGTCGAGCAAACCATTTTTATATTGATACGTTTTCATTTCGCTGCCATCATGATAATTCCAGTTGCCATCTTTTTCGTTGGCAACATAATTCCCACTTTGATAGCACCGCTTTCCCTTATATTCCTCTGTAAACCAACGCGCTTGCCCTTCTCTTTTCCCTGCCTTTATTGAAAATACAATGGCTACATTATCCGTATCTCCTTTCAAATAATACGGAGTGTAATATTTATCATAATGGCAATCCTTGGGATAGAAAACCACATAATCGCCATCGGTCAAAGTTAATGGGCAATAGGGGATATCAATATTTTCCTGAATTTTCAAGAACATATTATCCGTAGAGGAATTATTGGTCTTCGCGCGATAAGGGTAAATATTCAATTGCTTGCCTTCGAAAGTATAAGTAGCAAGATTGTTCTGTGACCAACTAATAATCGTTGATAGACACACAAGTAGCGTCAAGGAAATTTTCTTCATAAAAAAAATAGATTATAAAATTACTAAACGTGAATATTTGAGAAATATTGCACAAGCGAATGATCAAATTGAAATCAGGAAATTACTCCCAGCGGAAAACACGAGAAGCGATGAAGTAAATTCCTACCCCCCATATCAATAAGATTCCAACCGGTTGCCATACTTGAAACAAGGAGTATCCATCATAAGCAATATTTCTCAAGGCATTGTTCAAATGAGTAAGTGGTAAAATTTTACAAATGGGTTGCATCCATTCTGGAAAAGATTCAATGGGAAAGAAGGTGCCCGATAAAAGAAATTGAGGCATAGTAATTAAGTTGGCGAATGGTGGAATGGTGCCTTCGGTTTTGGCAACTCCCGAAACCATAAATCCAAACCCCATAAAAACAACAAACCCGAGAGATGATACAAGTAACATATTCACTACGGTTATTGCACCATGTACCAAGGTAAAATTAAATGCATAATGACCAATAACGATGATGATTAAAGCCGTGATTACTTGAAAGAATAAACGACTGAAAGCCTCACCTAAAATGATGAATTCGCGACGAATAGGCGTTGCAAAGAAACGTTTCAATACCAACGTGTTTCTTAAGAAGAAGAACGAGAATGCGGTTCCAAAAACAGCCAAACTAAGAATTGAGAATCCCAATTGTCCTGGCAAAACAAAATCAATAGCCTCGAAAGTTCTATTTGTGCTTACCTCTGGAATGATTTGTCCTATTTTATTGCCTTGCTCATAAATTCCAAATGGATCTTTGTTTTGCATCGCTGCAATTCTACTCATGATACTGCCTGCAGTGTTACCTTGTACAGCATTGAAGCGCACTTTTACAATTAGGGGCGCACCTGGAGCAGGTGATTCAATAGAGACGATGGCTTGAATATCTTTTTTGGTAAGCAACTCCTCACAACTGTCGTTACTTAGACCAGTGAAAACTTTAAATGCAGTATCGGTTGTAAGTCCTTTGTATACATCGTTATCTTGCAAGCTACTTGCGCTAATCGCTACATGATACTTGCCTGCAATTCCTTTTCCCAGAAAGCCAAATACAAAAATAAAAATCATGGGGAAAGCAATCCCAAAAACAATACTACTTGGGCTTTTTAATTGGGATAACAAGCTTGCTTTGGTAATGGCAAGCATCGCTCTTAATTGACTATACTTCATGGAAAGGGTTCGTAATGCTAGGATTTATGAATTCCAGTTAGGGAATTAATTCAGGATGCATATTTACAGAATGTTCTTAACCTGGGCAATATTTAATTATGAAAAATCAAACTCGCCGGCCTTTTTATGGTGCGAAGTTTTTAACAACCAATTAACTCAAACCCATTCAATAGGTTGAGATTGTATCTAATACTGAGACCGAACAAATGCCTCCAATCAAATAATTTCAAAGATTGAATTCATCTTCTAATTTTATTACATTTGCCTTATGAGCCAAACGATCATTGAGGTTAAAAATTTAGTTAAAAAATACGGCAACTTTACCGCAGTAAACGATATTAGTTTTAGCGTAAAAGAGGGCGAAATTTTTGGATTGCTTGGACCCAATGGAGCAGGTAAAACAACCACCCTCGAAATCATTGAAACCCTCAAGGACAAAACCTCTGGGAGTGTTTTGGTTAAAGGCATGTCGATTGACAAAGATGCTTCAGAAATTAAAAAAATTATTGGTGTACAACTACAGTCCTCTGGATTTTATCCGAATATCAATTTGGTTGATATCATGAACTTATTTGGTGGATTGTATAATCGCAAAATTGATGCATTGGCAACGCTGGATAAAGTAAATCTAAGAGATAAAGCCAAGAGTAAATTTAAGGAGTTGAGTGGCGGACAAAAGCAACGATTTAGTATTGCTACAACCTTAATTAACACCCCCGAAATTATATTTTTAGATGAGCCTACCACAGGCCTCGACCCGCAAGCTCGGCGCAATCTATGGGACTTGATTCGCGAAATTAGAGCCACTGGCTCAACGGTGATTATTACCACCCATTATATGGATGAAGCAGAGCAATTATGCGACCGTGTGGGCGTAATGGATTCTGGGAAAATTATCGCACTCGACACACCTGATAACCTGATTGATAACCTAGTTGCAAAAGGTTTCAAACGTACCAAGCAAGTGAAGGAAGCCAATTTGGAAGATGTATTCATTGACCTAACAGGTAAAGAAATTAGAGAAGAAGAGTAACGCTATCTGGCTTACAAACTAGAACTGGTAGGTGACTCCCATTGATGGAAGGAAGGGTAATTGATTCACTCGCACATAATTCACCCGGTCGAAATAAAAGATATTTTCACGATTGTACACGTTGGTAATCCCAGCGGTGAAATGAAATTCATCTTTGTTCTTGAATTTTACATTCATTTGATATGAGATATCTAAACGATGAAACCAAGGTAAGCGGCCTAAATTTAAATCGGCGTAGATGATTCCTAATTTTCCATTGGCATGCGCATAATCGGTAGTAACTCCATCGTTAAAAGGGAGATACTCAAAGAAGCCTTGTGTTTGTGTGAAAGGAAACCCTGAACCCAAGGTCCAGCGGGCATTAATATCCTGTTTTATTTTCTTTCCAAACTTATACGACCCTACTAAATTAACGGTATGCCGGCGATCGAAATGCGGCAGGTAACGACGAATCCCATCAGAACGCCATACATTCACATAAGAGTAAACAGCCCATAAATACAAGTTCTTATTATCATATTTATAGGTTACATCAAATCCGCTGGCATTGCCATTTTCAACAATATAATCGATTCGTTGATTGGCAGGACGGGCAGCATTAATATCGTTATCATCAAAAATTTTATCGCGATTTACATTCGTAATCTGATCGAAATGTTTAATGAAACCTTCAATATTGATATCAGAATGCTCGTTCACATCTATCTCAAATCCAGCAACCGCATGACGCGCTTTTTGCAATGCATTCTTCACCGTTTTCCCATTAAATGTTTGAGGTACATCATCGGGGCCAGATAAAAATCCATAGAATAAATTCACAACATCTTTATCACTCACGGCACTCATTAGGTTTTGAGAATAATAACCTCCACTTGCCTTGAAACGGATGCGGGGATTAATTATATATTTCATCGCCAAACGAGGTTCTAAGGTTTGTGCAGCCAGTGAGGAGTAACGCATCACACGCAATCCAGGCTCTAAAATCAAGCGCGGTGAAACATATTTATACTTTACAAAACCACAGAGTTCCATGGTATATTGTTGCTCATCGATACGACGGTTGAGGTCATTATATATTTCAAACTTCGTACTAATACCATTTATTTCTACTCCATATTTCCATTCGTTTTGACCGTTGAAATTTGTGAAGTTAAGGGCGGTATTGAAATTACTGATGTTGCTCGAACGAGGTTTACTGTCTTTCTCCGTTTGCGAAATCCCATATTGCGAATAGGCAAAAACACCACTTACCACAGTGGGAGAGCCATCTGGCACCAATAAGAAATTGGAACCAAATCCTGTAGAGTTCCATTTATAGGCTGTTGAGCCCGGGTAATTCACCGCATCGTTAAATGAGAATCCGAATAAATTAAGCTTGCTTCCATTATTCGAATTGATAGCAATTTTACCATAAGCATCTTGAAACTGATATGGTAAGGTTGCTTTGATATAAGGGTATAAAACGGGAGATGATTTATCGAGATATGAATTCTTGTATGAAACTAAGAATGAGCTGGAGGTGCTGTTCTCTTTGAATTTTTTCAATGGACCTTCCAATATAATTTTTGATGAAAAAGTATTCACTCCAACTTTTCCTGCCAGCTTCTTTTTATTACCATCACGGGAAGTAACATCGATTACAGCTGAAACACGGCCACCATATTGCGCATTAAATCCCGCTGAATACACATCGGCATTTTTGATAATATCGCTTTCAAATACTGAGAACAAGCCAATTGAGTGAAATGGATTATAGATAATCATTCCATCGAGCATCACTTTGTTTTGTACGGGTGATCCACCACGAATATACAATTGCCCGCCCTGGTCGCCTGTGAAAACCACGCCTGGCAATACTTGCAGGTATTGTGCTAAGTCGGGCTCACCGGCAACAGTAGGTAATAATTTTAATTCTTTAGGCGTAATTTTAGAAACAGAAACGCGTGGGTCGGTTTTCTTACGTTGCTTATCGGCATTAATTTCTACGTCGCCCAGCTCCACCGCCTTGGTGTTCATGTAAATATTTTTGGATACAATTTTACCTGCTTTTATTTCTACCTGCTCCATGGCCGAGTCGTAGCCAATAACATACACCACAATAGTATAGGAGCCTTCGGGAACTTTAGTGAAATTATACAAACCGTTGATATCGGTTTGCGTATTTATCATTTTCTCTTTAATCAGCACATTGGTAAAAGGAAGCGACTCTCCATTTTCATTATCATAAACAAAACCGCGAAGTTCGCCTGTTTGTGAAAAGGTAAGGTTAGTAATAAAGAGTACTATAATAAAAAGCAGGGAGCGTAATTCGTTCATTGGCGTAGTGAAATCGCGCGAATGTAAGGAAAAAAAGGTTGGGGATTGGGGGGAGAAAATGCTTTGATTGTCATCTTCTCGTAGAAATATCGTTCGATTTAGAATTCAACCAGTTTCTCCATATCACCAGTGAGTAGCTCATGGCTATCGTCGGTAATAAGGATGGTATGTTCGTATTGTGCGGATAGTTTTCCATCGATGGTACGAGCGGTCCAGTTATCCCATTTGTCGATTTTGGTGCGTGCTTTACCAACATTGATCATGGGCTCTACCGTGAAAATCATTCCAGGTCGAAGGATGGCATCTTGGTGGGTTTCGCTATTATGACTCACTTCGGGTTCTTCATGAAAACGAAGACCAACGCCATGTCCGCAAAATTCGAATACCACGCTGCAACCTTGAGCGCGGGCATATTTCTCAATCGACTTACCAATATTACTCAGTTTATTTCCTGGGAAACATTGCTTCACACCTTCATCCAGGCAGGTTTTAGCAATCTTCAGCATATTGCTTGAGTATTCGCTAATCTCGCCCACTTTAAACATGGTGCAGGTATCGCCAAAATATCCGTTGAATATGGTAGTTACATCAATATTTAGAATATCGCCTTCGCGTAAAATCACTTTATTGCTTGGCACCCCATGGCATACCACATCATTCACGCTGGTACAGCATGAGGATGGGAATGATTTATAATGTAAGGTAGCGGGCAATGCCTGATGATCGAGCACATACTCTTTACATTTCTTATCCAAGAACATGGTAGTCACACCCGGTTGAACCAAAGGCTTCAAATACGCCAAGGTAGATGCAGCCAATGCTCCGCTTTGGCGAATACCTTCAATCTGCTCAGGGGTCTTTATAATAATTTTCCGGGCGCTTTCGTGTGCCATAATGAGCGCAAAGATAAGGAATCGTAGTTTGATTCGATGCAACAGACAATTGAAATAAAGGAGTGCTGTATGAAAACTTACGAATTGATTGCCTCCTTCGATAGAAGCACATTAAAATATGCGCGTTCGTCGATTGGAAATGAATCAAGGGTTTCGGGTATTATTTGAGTAAGCCCAGTTTCATGAATATGATACACGAGGAATCCCAATTGGGTAAAGAAATTGAGGAAGGATTCTTTACTAGCTCCCGCCTGCTGGAGTCCATAAGGCCAAAACTCCGAGAATATTTTCAGGTTGGGATTGGCTGCTAATAATTGTTTGGCGCCTTCGTACACCTGCATTTCATACCCTTGCACATCCACTTTCAGGATATCGATACGCACATCATCACCTAAAAATGAATCGAGGCTGATGCAATCTACGGTATGTTTTGATGCATACGATTCGGGGGCATAAGCGCGATGATCCACATTTTTATCGTGAGAGAGGTAGAAGTCGAGATGCCCGTTGGTGCTGCTTACTGCGGCATTGGTGGTGAGCACATTGGTAAGCGAACGGGTAGTTTGAAGCAGTCGTTTATAGTTGTAAGCATCGGGCTCAAAGCAATACACTTTCCCTTTGGGGCCAGTAAGTTTTGAGAAGTAAGATGCATAGAAACCAATATTGGCACCCACATCAACGATGATATGGCTTGGTTTGATGAATTGTTTCATCAATGCTAATTCGCGGGCATCTTGTTTTTTTTTAAAAGCAAAATACAAGAGCTTATAAAGCCAATAAATTTTATGAAAAAGGAAATGGGTGAATTTGAAAATCAGTTGCGAATGCAAATCAGAAAAAATTAAAAAGGTCCAATATCGCACCGCTACAACCTACTACCCTTGCTGTATTCCTACCCTGGGGGAGTTCATAAGGAGCTGGTCGTATCGGACCCGGCACAAAGATAGAATAAATTTTGGAATAGGGAAGAAAAAAAGGAGATGGTGGATGATGGATTGAATTGTCGTTGGTCAGGAGACGCAACGGCGGACAGAGCGTTTCTAGGACGGGGATGCGGTAGTGAAGCGATTAGATTTGAATTAATTAAAGCTCATACTTCGAAATTTATTTTGAATACATGAAAGTTCCGTGTTTCTAGCCCGTAAACGATTTACGATTCACCATTTACGTTTTACAAAAAAAACGCCCAACTAGAATCATTCATTTTTTCCTTCCGCATTCTCAAAACAACTACTTAATTTGCAGTCGATTTTATACGAAATAAATCATGCAACAAAAGATAGATCAATTAAATAAAAAACGTGCAGAAAGTTTATTGGGTGGAGGAGAGAAACGAATAGAAGATCAACATAAAAAAGGGAAGCTTACCGCTCGGGAACGCCTTCATTTTTTAATGGATGAAGGTAGCTTCCACGAAATTGGCGCCTTTGTAACCCATCGCAGCAAAGACTTTGGAATGGAAACACAACAATTTCCAGGAGATGGTGTAATTACAGGATATGGTAAAATCAATGGCCGATTGGTATATGTTTTCTCTCAAGATTTCACTGTATTTGGTGGTTCATTGAGTGAAACCCATGCCGAAAAAATATGCAAGGTGATGGACCTCGCTTTGAAAAATGGGGCCCCATTCATAGGTCTCAATGATAGTGGTGGCGCGCGTATACAAGAAGGCGTAGTATCCCTAGGCGGATATGCCGATATCTTTTATCGCAATACCATTGCCAGTGGCGTAATACCTCAGATATCTGCAATTATGGGCCCCTGCGCTGGTGGAGCGGTATATAGCCCTGCCATCACCGATTTTATCATGATGGTTGAGAATACCAGTTATATGTTTGTTACTGGCCCCAACGTAGTGAAAACGGTAACGCATGAGGAAGTGAGCAGTGAAGAACTAGGAGGTGCCAGTGTGCACAGCGCGAAAAGCGGTGTGGCACATTTTAGCTGTGCTAATGAAATTGAATGCATCAATAATATCAAAAAGATATTGAGCTATATGCCTTCTAACTGTGAAGAGAAAACACCCATGCTCTCTTACCATTCGGGCGATGAGAAACGAGTTAAATTAAATAGTATCATCCCCGAAAACCCCAATCAGCCATACGATATACGCGAAGTGATTGAGGAGGTAGCCGATGCCGATAGTTTCTTTGAGGTGCATAAAAACTTTGCTGAGAATATCGTGGTAGGTTTCGCTCGCTTGGGAGGCAGAAGTATTGGAATTGTTGCAAATCAGCCTGCATTTTTAGCTGGGGTGCTCGATATCAACTCATCAACCAAAGCAGCTCGTTTCGTGCGTTTCTGCGATTGTTTCAATATTCCTTTATTAGTATTTGAAGATGTGCCAGGATTCTTGCCTGGAACTGATCAGGAGTGGCATGCGATTATTACCAATGGTGCGAAATTGCTCTATGCATTTAGTGAAGCTACCGTGCCACGTATCACTGTAATTACACGTAAAGCTTATGGCGGTGCGTATGACGTGATGAATAGCAAGCATATTGGTGCCGACTTAAATTTTGCTTGGCCAAGTGCAGAAATAGCAGTGATGGGTGCAAAAGGTGCAGCAGAAATTATTTTCAAGAAAGAAATTAATGAAGCCCCTGATAAAGCAGCCAAAGCCATTGAGAAAGAAAAAGAATACGCAGAGATATTTGCGAACCCTTATCGCGCGGCAGAACGCGGATTTATTGATGATGTAATCATCCCTGAAGAAACACGAGAACGCTTGATTGCTGGCTTTGAGATGTTAAAAAACAAGGTGGTGAATCTTCCTCGCAAGAAACACGGAAATATTCCGTTGTAATCAAGAAATTCTTAAGTTTTAAAATACTTTCATAAATAAAAAGAGCCTGCAAATAATTTTGCAGGCTCTTTTATTTAAGTTATTCCTTTGATTTAAGAACGTGCTCTAAACCGGTAAATTTTCTTGCCATCGTATTTAAGAAACTCTTCTCTATCGGGAGTAAATTGAGGGTAGCGAGTTGCTTTTTGAATTCCAAGAATGGCACCGTTATCTAAATCGATACGAATGAAATTTTGGTAATCGGTAATGCTCTTTCCAACCCATACATAATATGCCGAAGAGGATCCAAAAGTTCCAAGATTCTTCTTTGTTTTGGTTGCCCAGTTAAGTTTACCTCCAGTAATTGCAACACTGGCCACACCTTTATTTCCCTCTGCAATCATAGACCCATCGCGTTCCCAAATATAATTTACAATGCCAATACCTGTTTTAGAGATATCTACTTTCCATAACATATTGCCGCTGCGAGCTTCCATGCATATCATATTTTTGCTGGTACAGAAAATAATATTGGTCCCTGAAACCATGATATTAGATAATGAGCCACTGAATTTGTCTCCCAAGGATTTCATTTTACTTGTTTCCCATAACAGTGCACCAGTAGCAGGGTCATAGGCTTTGAGTCCGAAAGGTCCATCCATTTTATATTCATCCTTGCAAATATCTGGGCGACCATCAGTTCCAGGAATATAAGTTTGTGTTTCCACTTCACCACCAAATTTAGCGATGAGTGCATTTCCTACTAGGACCATATCCGGTACTAAATCGCCCTTTCCAAATTCTACACTTTCCCAAATCAAGGTACCATTATCGGCATTGAACTTTTTAATTTTGTGGTTGCTCTTAGAGAGGTCGGCAATAAATACTCCATCCTCACTCACAACTGGCATGGCTGCGCGACCTAAAACCTGTGTTGATTTCATCAATCCAAAATTAAATTCAATATTATCGAAGGTAGTTTCCCATAATTTTTTTCCTGTCTTCACATCAAAAACTGAAATCCCTTCATAGATAACAAAGATATGATCACCATGAAGTTCCATGCTGATATAGTCGCCCGAATAGCCGTCGCCAATAGCATTGTCGCATAAGGCACGTAGCACGCGACCTTCAAAATCCGCCTTCCAGCTATAGGCTCCGGTAGATTCAACAGTAATTTGCAATTTGGTACCTTTTCCAGCAGAGCTTACTGCAATTTTTGATTTATAGAGTAAATTTAAATGGATGTTTCTACTGTCATCATCAATGGAGGCTTTGTATCTAAGTCCTCCACTCTTCGCTGCACGCGTATATTTTACTTTTGTGCGCACAACACGATTGGTTACATCATCAATTTTATCACCTGTTCTTTCATCGAACCAAGTCGTTACTTCTTCACTTTTGCTTTCCCCTTTTGTCTTCACCCAAACAAGACCTTTGTCTTCATCCCATCCCCAGTCTTTGGCATTTTTAATTCCCAATTTATCTTTGAATCTCATTTGCCATAGAAGCTTTCCGTTGGTGGCATCGAGCATGGCAATATCTTGCAAATCGCCTGCCAATGCTAGGGTTTTCTCGATATTGGAATATCTCCATTTAACATCTACGGGCCATTGCGATTTGTATAAAAGTGGAAATGGTTTTTGTGCAATTGCTCCAGTATAGGCAAGTACAACGAATAAAATAATGAATAATTTTTTCATGTTGATTGGTTTGAAGTTGGTTCTTTTAACGCTTACAAAATTAATTTCAGAGTAGTTAAGAACAATACCACTTTCGTGGTATTTTGATAGGAATACATCGAAAAATTTAGTTCGATAATTGTTTACAAGCTAAAGGCTATCAATCCCTTTTACCTAATATTTTCTCATGAACAATTTCTCTGGCCGCCGTTGTTGCGTGTGTTGTGTAGGGTGTGGCGGTTGGTCACCAACAACTGGGCGTATCATTTGTCCGTTGGTGAGGCAAACGCAAAAGCGCACACTCAATACCAACTGAGGCGCTTATAGGCATACCAAAGGGAGAGATTTTCGATTGCTACCCAAGATAAGTTCCCAAGGGACATAAATACAGTGGGAAATTTCAATTCGTTATAACAAAAAATCGCACTGACTATAAATGGTGTTGCAAGAAAGAAGGGTTTTGTATTATGTTCCTTCAGAACATTTGGTGGGTAGAAAACAATGCCGCCCTGACTGACGTTCCATAGGAACGTTTGAAAATAAAAATTGATTCTATTTCTTTAAATTTATCTATTCGTAATTCACATTCAAACGTACCTAAGGCAAGTCAATTCAGGGGTACCGCTATGCTACCCACCAAATGTCCCAATGGGACATGAATACAGCCGGAAATTATAGTTCGAATGATAATTTATAATTTTGAATTGATTTTGTTATATAAGAATCTTTGAAAATTTTTTAGATGCATTCCATTAATTTATCATAATTGATTTTGGAATGATGCCTAGGATCCATGGGAAAGGATTGAAGAATTTTCAGGGAGGCATCGGGCACAAATGCGGCAATAGCATCGCGTGTTTCAGCATCAATTAATCCTGTCTTTGATTTTACAACTAAATAAAGCTGATTGTTTTTGAACAAAATGGTGCCCACCAAAATAGATTGAAATTGTAGTAAGTAATATTCTATCAGCAAAGGATAATAGGTCTTGCCATTGAATTTAATAATTCGCTGGCAGCGTCCCAATAAAAACAATTGCCCTTCAGAATTCAAATACCCTGCATCACCCGTGCGGTGCCAGCACTGATTTCCCACCCAAATTTTTTGTTGACGGGTGGCCTCTGTTGGATTCAAATAATCTTGCAATACATGAGCTCCACTCACACAAATTTCTCCGATTTCATTGGCATTCGTTAAGGGAGAGAATGCA
>CAIVZR010000034.1 GCA_903910445.1 uncultured Bacteroidota bacterium | reverse complement strand
CATCAATACCATTTTGGATTATGCCGAGCGTCGCAAGAATGGGGAACTCGACAAACTCATTGTGATGGGCTGTTTGAGCGAGCGTTATCAGTATGATCTAAATAAGGAAATAAAAAATGTAGATGGCTGGTTTGGTACCCATCACCTACCCGAAATATTAAAAAGTGTGGGAGCAGATTATAAACGTGAACTCTTGGGAGAGCGCCTTCAAACCACCCCAAAACATTATGCGTATGTGAAAATTTCGGAAGGCTGTAATCGCCCATGCTCCTTCTGTGCCATCCCTTTGATGAGAGGAAAGCATGTGAGCAAATCGTATGAAGAACTTGAATTTGAAATAAAAGGACTTGTCAAAAATGGTATCAAAGAAATCATGTTGATTGCTCAGGATACTACCTATTACGGCCTCGATTTAAATGGTGAACGTACCCTCGCCGAATTGCTTAAACGACTCGCCAATATTGACGGCTTAGAATGGATTCGTTTGCATTATGCCTACCCATCGCAATTCCCGATGCAGGCACTGGATGTGATGCGCGAGTACAAAAATATTTGCAATTATATTGATATGCCATTGCAACATATCACCAACAATATGTTGAAGACCATGCGCCGTGGCATTACCAAGGAACGCACCCAGCAATTGGTAGATGATATTCGCAATAAAGTACCCGATATTGGATTCCGCACCACTCTACTCGTTGGTCATCCAGGGGAAACAGAAAAAGATCAGGAGGAGCTCTTAGAATTTGTAGCCAAGAATCGTTTCGATCGATTGGGTGTATTCACTTATTCGCATGAAGAAAATACTGCAGCGCACGATTTGGAGGATAGCATCCCGCAAGAAGAGAAACAAGCCAGAGCCGATGCGGTGATGGAGTTACAGCAAGATATCTCTGCCGACCTCAATCAGGAAAAAATTGGCAAGACCTTCAAAGTACTGGTTGATAAAGTAGATGGTGAAAATTATGTAGGACGTACCGAATACGATTCGCCAGAGGTGGATAATGAAGTACTCATCAATACCTTAAACAATGTTGCCAGAATTGGTGATTTCACCACCGTGAAAATTACCGATGCCACAGAATTTGATTTGATTGGAGAGATTGTAAAGCCCTTATAAAACAAACATCCCAGAGGTATTATAATTTACCGTCTGGGATGCTATGTTTTTTTTATCGACTAAAATTTAACCGAATTTTTTATTTACTTACCTGCCACCGTACCACTTTTTTTGTGGTTTGTTTTCGGGTGCTTTGGGTTTATTCGCAGGCTTATGTTCGGATGTAGGCTTCGGTCGCTGATGATTGGGATTGCGTTGAAAAGGCTTCTTAGGCTCTTTCACCGGATTATGATCCATCAATGGGAATGGATGATTATCAATCACTGGAATCTTCTTGGAAATTAATTTCTCGATATCTCTTAAGTACTCCTTCTCTTCTGCATCACAGAAAGAGAACGCGGTACCTTTGGCTCCTGCCCTGCCTGTACGACCGATACGGTGTACATAGGTTTCAGAGATATTAGGCATCTCGAAATTAATCACATATTGTAAATCGTCGACATCGATACCACGAGCAGCTATATCGGTAGCCACCAATACTCGGGTGGTTTTGTCCTTGAAATTATTCAAGGCACGCTGACGTGCATTTTGTGCTTTGTTACCGTGAATCGCTTCGGCTTTGATATTGTTCTTCAATAATACTTTCACCACCTTATCGGCACCGTGCTTAGTACGAGTAAAGACGAGGGCGGTACGAATATTTTGATCTTTCAATAACTCGTTTAGCAATGCATTTTTATTTCCCTTATCAACGAAATAAACGAATTGATTGATGGTATCGGCAGTAGATGAAACAGGCGTCACTTCTACCTTCTGAGGGTTATGCAAGATGGTATTGGCGAGTTTCACAATTTCGGGTGGCATGGTAGCCGAGAAGAAAAGTGATTGTCGTTTTTTAGGAAGCACCGCGAGTAATTTTTTTACATCGTGAATGAATCCCATATCAAGCATTCTATCGGCTTCATCAAGTACAAAGAATTCAATATCTTTTAGAGTAATGAACCCTTGATTCATGAGGTCGAGTAAGCGACCAGGAGTGGCAACTAAGATGTCAACGCCGCGATCGAGTGCGTCGGTTTGGGCTTTTTGTCCCACACCACCGAAGATTACCGCACATTTAAGGTTGGTGTAGCGTCCGTAGTTTTTGAAACTCTCTTCAATTTGAATGGCGAGTTCCCGGGTTGGGGTCACAATAAGACTTCTTATCTTTCTTTTTTTCTCGTTATTATGTGAAGCGGTAAGTAGTTGTAGGATGGGAATAGCAAAAGCTGCTGTTTTCCCGGTGCCCGTTTGGGCGCAACCCAAGAGGTCGATGCCTTTCAATAGAATTGGAATGGCTTGAGATTGTATGGGCGTGGGAGTCGTGTAACCTTCTTCTTTTAATGATTTAAGAATCGGTTCAATAATGTTTAAGGATTGAAATTGCATGAAATAATGGGGGAAGAATATTTTTTATTACGAATATTCTTGATTGATATTAAAGTGCAAAGATACGCTTTTATTTCTTGGGACGGTGCGTGGTGATTTGTGAGTAGTGAGTAGTGAGTAGTGAGTGGAATCTCGAAATACTTCGACCTTCTAGGTATTTATTGGTTGATATAATCAATACTGTGTCCACGAGAACCCCTTCGACCTTGAAACCAAGTGTCCGTCGTTGCGTCTCCGACCAACGACCGCATTATCCTTTCGGCCTACAATGTATTACTTTATTGAAGAGAACTACACACTAGCCACTTGAACCACAACCAAGAATAGATTGATATACTTGAAGTTAGGAGGCCGTTGGTCGGAGACGCAACGGCGGACGCAGTTTTAGTAGTGTGAAAATCACCTAATTTGATAATTCATCAACCCGAATCCAGCCTTCAATGAAATCTTCGCTACTTTCAGCGTCGTTATAAATTACGTAAGCATATCCATTTCTGATTTTTTTAACTGTCACCGTCAAGCTCGATTTGAACTCTTGATTTGATTTATCGACATCGTCAGGGGTATTGTAGATAGTTACAGGAAAAGATGGACTTGCGAGAACCTCATATTGTTGTCCTACAGCTATATTGTTGTCATTGGTGGATTTGTCGTTATTCTCATCATTAGAATTTTCGATGGTAACATTCGTATCCGCAGGAAGATTGGTGTGATTTGAGCCTTGTTCATTCGATTTGTTATCCGTATTAAGTAAGTCCTTACCTTTATTGAATAATTTATCAACTTCCTTATTCACCGAATTTGAAATAAACACCTTTCCAAGAATTCCTAAACCAATGGTTTCATTTATTCCATACATTGAAAAGTGAGTGGTAGAAAAGAAATAATAATTATTTCTAGTAATTGATTGGTCGAGACTCTCCTCCACTGCTGCTATACCAAGCATTGCTCCAAACTCTTTTACCCAAAAGTTACTGGTTGACGCCGCTAGATTCTTGCTTAATGAACTTGATATTTCTTTTTTCGCTTCAGCTCTATGGTCGGCCAAAGAGGGATTGGTTTGATACAATACAAATAGGGCGATGATAACAAAAATCCAAGTCCAACTGTTTGATTTCTCCATAATAATTAACTTAAAAGAATGCAAAGAATAAAAAAAGGGTGAAACTAAAAAATTAATTTTAACACCCAATAGAATAGTTAGGATCAATTTCCACCATCCTCTCGACCTTCAATTTATAATTTAATTGTAATCAAATATAATCCCACTAATTGAATTTCTAACAATAATAGATTGCTATACTAGAAGCTCCGGGGCCGTTGGTCGGAGACGCAACGGCGGACGAGAGTTAGTAGTGTGAGAAAAGAAAACGATGGAAGACGGGAATCGTAAATCGGTTGGGGGAAAAGAAAAAGACGACATAAGACCAGATATGCTCTTGTCTTATGTCGTCCAGTCTTCTGTCGTATGTCTCCTCAAATCAATTGGCAAATGGATCAGAGAATTTCTGATCGGTGAGCAATTGCTGGTCTGTAAGGGTTTTTAGAAATGCTACCAAAGCAATCTTATCGTAGTCGGATAAGTTGAGGCGCTGAGGCATTCCATTCGAGCCTTTCAATTTAGGGTCAAGAGAAGGATGATTTTGAATTCCGCTATTATAGTGTTCTATCACCTGGTCGAGGCTGGTGAAGCGACCATCGTGCATATAAGGCGCGGTGAGTGCTATATTTCTTAGAGAAGGAATACGGAATTGTCCATCCGCTTTTCCATTATCGCGATACACTTTATCGAGACCAATATTGGCAGTTCCTTTTCTGTCGGCGCCACCATTAGGAGGCGTTCCATAATCGCCACCTGGGAAATCGGGAGCGCTGAAATTGCCTCCTGCATGGCATTGGCTGCATTTAGCAGTGGTTCCAAAAAACAAATCTTTACCATGTTTTTCGATGCTTGTGAAGCTTGCAAAATTATCTTCTTCACCTTTATCAAATTTAGAGTTGGCACTAATCATCGAGCATAAAAACTGAGTCATGGCATCCGAAATTCTTTCTGCGTTCACTTCCTCTGTTCCGTATGCGCCTTTGAATAAGGCAGGATAGTAACTTGTTTTGGCAATCTTGGCAATGAGTTTATCCATCGATTCCATACCCATCTCTAAGTGGTTGAATACTGGTTGCAAGGTGAGTTGTTTAACGGTAGGGGTACGTGAATCCCAAAACATATTATTATTGAAGAATGGGTTTACGATACTCATCGAATTGCGGGGCGTGAATTTACCTCCAAAGCCTTCACTGCTCGCCATTCCATCGGAGAATGCACTGCTTTGTTTATGACAAGAAGCACAGGCGATGGAGTTATTGAGCGACATGATTTTATCATAGAACAAGACCCTTCCTAATGTCGCACCTTCATTGGTAACCTTCATATTTTGGTTGGGGGAGAATTGTAAAACTTCACTCAACTCCAAGTCTTTAGTACCACTTCCCATAAAATTGGCGAAGAAGTTACCGCTAACATGCACGTGTAAATAATCGTAAACAGAAGCGGGTAATTTAGGTGCGCTGGCATTGGGATTTGGAGGCGTATTAATTTTGCCGCAACTCATAAAGCTGCTGATTCCAAGAACGGTGGAAACTAATAAAAACGTTACAAGATACTTTTTCATGGGTTGATGAATTTTTGTTTGAATAACGGTTAAAAGGTAAATTTAGTGTTTTAGATTTAAATATAAAGCGATGGGCGGTATAAATTGTAAACGAAACGGGTTACTGTCGAAAAAATTACCCGAAGAGATGCCAATGAGCAAGCTGGTCTCTGTGGAGATGCTGAGGTTCTTAGAGAAGCAGTATTCCACGCCCCAAAACGGTGCGAGTCCTACCATCACCTGACCATTTTCACTGGTATTTCCTGGAAGATTTAAATTTCCGAGAGAAAGGATGGCATCACAACCATGTGAATAATTCCACTGGTTATTGATGCTTCTTCGTATTTCATATCCATTACGCATATTAAAATGCATATTCTGATTGCTATTCCCATCGTTAATATTAACGCCGATTCCAAAACGGTATCCTACATTATTTGAAAATATCTTCGCGCCAATATTCACCGGCCCAGTGGTGAGTGGGTTGATGGCATTGAAAGGTATAAATTGTGCTGTAAAAGGCGTCATATTAAAATTCACTTGCCTTTCGTGGGTCACAATTTTTGCAGAATCGGAAGCGTTTTTCGATTTCTGAGCCATGGCAGGCAATGCGAGTAGCATACCTAAAATATATGTGATGATAATTCGCTTCATGTATTATAATTTTATAGTAATATAAATAGATGAAGGGATGATAGGCAAGATAGTATAGCCATGTTCGGTGCGTTTGATGGGCGTTGGATCGGGGAATCCAAGACTCATATAGCGCTGTGTAGTGAGGTTTTGATAGTAGAGTGCGGCTTCGGTGGAGATAGCCAATCGTTGGTTAATTTGATAAAGCAATCCAATCATGGGGCCGCCGCCAATGGTGGTTTGTTTGGCTTGTATTTGCGTATTAGAAATGCCATCGAAAGTTTGAACATCCGAATAAAAGTAACCTCCAACAAGGTCGATACCTGGATAGAAAAATATTTTAGACGTAACTGGAATTCTCTTCTCCACTCCTACTCGTAGTTGCTCATTATTCTCCACTACATTACGCTGACCAAAATTTTCAGTGACTTTGCGCGATTTAATATTTGCTCCACAGCGCAAATAATAATTGGGTTTGAGCTGATATTTTATTCCGATTAAATACGGATCTGCCAGGAGTGAATTGGAATTACTATTCCCAAAGAAATTGGAAATGCTGGTGGTAATATTCAAACTCAATTCGAATTTATGATTGACATTATTCTTCGTAGTGGAATCTGTTTGAGAGAAAACCGTCATCGAGGACATAAGTAATAGAAGCAGTAGTTTCAGTTGCATGAACGAGCTATATAGTAATTAGACAAATATAAAAGGAAAATGGTTGGGGAAACATCAAAAATAAATGACATGCCAATTTTTCTTGAAGATTAGGAGATTTAAGATTGTGATGAAAAACAAATATTAAAGATTAGCGTTCGTGATTCAGCAATACAGAACCTTCAAACGTACCTACGGCACGTCAATACAGGGGGCGTGGTTTTCTACCCACCAAATGTCCCTATCGGGACATAATACAGCCGCAATGATAATTTCATTATTTATGCTGTATACTCTACGTTCTCACACTTCACTCTCACATTGATTTTTGTTACCCACCAAATGTCCCTATGGGGACATAATACAGGAGCAATGATAATTTCATTATTTATGCTGTATACTCTACGTTCTCACACTTCACTCTCACACTGATTTTTGTTACCCACCAAATGTTCCTAATGGGACATAATACAAGAGCAATGATAATTTCATTATTTATGCTATATTCTCTACGTTCTTACACTTCACTCTCACATTGATTTTTGTTACCCACCAAATGTCCCTATGGGGACATAATACAACCGCAATGATAATTTCATTATTTATGCTGTATTCTCTACGTTCTTACAATTCACTCTCACATTGATTTTTGTTACCCACCAAATGTCCCTATGGGGACATAATACAGGAGCAATGATAATTCGAATTATAATTTAATATCGTGATTTGGTTTGTTCCGTAGGAACTTATCGTGGGTAGCAATTGAAATTCTCCCTCTCTGGACTGTTCCGTAGGAACCAATCGTGTTGAACAACCGTGATTTATAAATTATAACAAATAACATTCAATAAAAATCTGTGTAATTATTCCCAATTGGAGAGATAACGAATCAATGAATTTCAACACGATTTGCCCCTACAGGGCAGAATGCAGGGGAGGGCAAATTATTACCCACGATAAGCCCCTACAGGGCAGAAATACAAGAGTAATTTATTATTTGAAAATTGAATTATGGAGGGTGTTGTATTATGTTCCTTCGGAACATCTGGTGGGTAGAATAACCACGCCCCCCCAACTGACGTTCCAGAGGAACGTTTGAATAGGTGTTAGGGTGAAAATTAAAAAATAAAATATTGCAAAGTGATTCTTAAGTAGGCCCTTCACTCAGCTCTGCTATCTATAATTCCTACTTCAATTCCGAAAGTGCTTGTTCTAAAATACTGAACATATCTGCGATTTCTTCTTTCTTGCAAGTGCCTACACTGATGCGGTACCAAGGGTTTTCGGCATTGCCACCAAAAGCAGAAAAAGGAACAACGGCCAGTTTGGCTTTGCTTAATAGATAAGAAGTAACATCAGATTGCGTTGCGAGTAGCTTTCCATCAGCTGAATTTTTTCCAACTAAATCAACTTTAACAGTCAAATATATTGCTGCTTGTGGAGCCACTGCTTCCAAAGGATATCCTTTTTGTTTTAAATCGATGAAGCCAGCATATAAGGCTTTCAGACGAGTTTCAATCTCTGCCTTAAACTGTGTTAGATAACGTTGGATATTTTCTTCCTGTGTCAAATATTTCGAAACTGCCTTTTGCTCTGCCATCGGTGCCCAGGCTCCAATATGACTCAATATGGCTCTCATCTTAGCGATGACATTTGCAGGGCCCATCGACCATCCTACACGAACACCCGTAGATGCAAATGCTTTTGAAATACCATCAATAAAAATAGTGTATTCCTTCATTTCTGGTCGCAACGATACCGGGTTTACATGCACGGTATCGCCATAGGTAAGCGTCCAGTACATTTGATCAAACATCAGGTAAACTTTCTTCTCATCGGCGCCACGTTGTGCATTTTCAGCTAAAATGATATCACAAATTTCCTCTAGTGTTTCCTTCTTTAAGGTGGTACCTGTAGGATTTTGTGGGGTGCATAAACAAATTAATGAAGCCCCTTTGATATTGTTTCTGATATCATCGGCAGTGGGCATGAAATGATTTTCCACTTTACATTCTACCACACAATGTTGCCCACCGGTAAGATGCGTATAATGATTATTATTCCAGCTTGGCACTGCGTATATAACTTTATCACCAGCATCCACCACCACTTTAAATACTGCGTAAATCAATGGCCTGCCACCCGATGCTACTTGTATCTCGTTGATGCCATAATTGATACCTTCATGCTTATTTATAAAGGAACTAATTGCCTGGCGCAATTCTAATACTCCATCTGCTGCAGGGTAATTTGTATAATGTAATCGGTAAGATTCTACAATTAAGTCTTCTAATTCCTGAGGTATTGGAAATATATTCGGATCGAAATCTCCGATGGTATAATTGTATATTTTCTCTCCTTGTGAAATACGTTCGCTAATTGCGTTTCCTAATTTTACGATTTCACTCCCGATTAACGTTTCGGCCAGATGGCTAAGCTTGCTCATATTATATATAAATATGGCAAATGTAAGTTTTAGATTGAGGATGTGAAACGGAAGTTGTTAAGAATTGGCAGCACTTTTACACCATTCTAATAATTATAAAACAATCCACAAAGACAGCACACCATCTTGAAGAATATCTAAGAGATATTTAGAGAATAATCAGGAAGGAATCAAATCAAAAACAAAGCTATTAAGCCCCATTCCTACAATAAGTAAGGTAAGTAATAGGAGTAGTGTTTTTTGTTTGCCAGTAAGGGTAATAGGCGCAAGTACTGGTTCGGAAGCAAACATTGCTATCACAATTTTAAAATAGTAATATACTCCAATCAAAGAAGCCAAAATGGCAATAATTACTAGCCAAAAATAACCATGATGTAACGCGATATATAAGATATTAAACTTCGCAAAGAATCCACTTAAAGGAGGAATTCCAGCCATCGATAATAGTGCAATGGTAAGCGTCCCCGCCAAAAGCGGATTGCGTTTTACCAACCCATTAAATGCCGATATTGAAACATCACCATCTGAATTCTCTTCTACAATTTTCAATACCATAAACGCTGCCAAGGTGGTGATAGCATAGGCTGCCATATAAAAGAACAAGGATGCCACACTGGTTGGTTCTGAGAAAAATCGTATGGCCATCAACATAAAACCTACATGCGAAATACTGGAGTAAGCCAATAATCTTTTGGCATTGGTTTGAAAAACCGCGATGATATTTCCAAGAAATAAGGAGCCTATGATAAGTATTAAGAAGATTCGGTCGAAGGTTTCGGGAACGTATGGAAGGGCAGTATAAAACAAACGCATGAAAGCAGCCAAGGCGCTGGTTTTTACGAAGGTCGACATAAAAGAAGTTACCGATGAAGGTGAACCCGTATATACATCGGGTGCCCAGAAATGAAAAGGCGCTGCCGATGATTTAAAGGCCATGGCGGCAAGCAACATCACCATTCCGATGGTGAACATTGGGGTCATTACAAAATCGGCTCCTGTTGTTTTTACACGTAAATCGTAAACATAAAATGAGCCTGTGCTTCCATAAAGTAAGGCTATACCAAACAATAAAATTCCTGTAGCGAACGAACCCATTAAGAAATATTTCAATGAGGCTTCGTTGCTTCTTAAACTTCTCTTATTACTTCCAGCCAATACATACATTGGGATAGATAAAATTTCGATTCCCAAGAAGAGCATTACAAAATTAGTATACGATACCATACAAAATCCACCTACCATGGAGAATAGTATCAGTGACAAATGATCGGCTTTATTACTTTCGTCGGAGAAGAAATTATAATTGATGATTACCCAAAGTAAGGCAATGGTAGTAAGCAAGAGCACAAAACTTTGCGCATAACGATCAAAATCGAGCATATTTAAAACCGATGCATTCAAGCTCGAATAAATATTACCATTTAACTCCAATGCTGCCACTACCCATGTTGCCAAGAGTCCGGCAATAACGATAGGAGCTATGAACTTTTTAAAACTGAAGATCTCAGCTAAAAGTGTTAGTACTCCCAAACCCGCGACTATTAAAATTTCATTCATCGATTACAAATTGTTGAATTGTTTTACAAATCCTTTATCGTCTTTTCTTTTTTCTTTTTATTAATGAGCTATCAATTGCACATCCCAAGCCGAGATATCCAATATAATTTTAGGGTAAATTCCACTTATCACAATGATTCCTGCAATTACGATAAATACAATGGTTTCCGACAATTTCAAGGCAGGAAACGAAGTCGTAATACTAGAAGTTTCTCCAAGCATAATGGCTTGGTATCCGCGTAACATATACACCGCACCCAATATAATTGTGAGCCCGCCGATGGCTGCAAACCATGCATTGTATTGATAAATTCCATTGAGTAATAAAAACTCTCCAGCAAAACCATTAGTTAATGGTAAAGCAACACTACCCAGCATGGTGATTAAGAACCAGAAAGCAAATTTTTGATTCACCGTACGGATACCTCCCAAATTGGCCATGGTATCGGTTCCTGTATTTGTTTGAATGATATCGCAGATGAAAAATAAACCAACTACGTTAATTCCATGAGCAAACATTTGCGCCAAAGCACCTTGAATACCTTCGGCCTTATATGAGAATATACCTGCACAAATTAACCCCACGTGGGCAATAGATGAGTAAGCAATCATTCGCTTGAAATTTACTTGAGCCATGGCAATAGCCGAGGCATAAACCACACTGATGATAGAGAGTATGATGACTAAATCGGTATAAGCACTCACCGCTTGTGGCACCATAGGTAGCAACCAACGAATCAATCCATAAGTTCCCATTTTAAGCATGATACCCGATAAGAGCATCGTGCCTTGGGTTGGAGCATTCACATACGTATCGGGCTGCCAGGTATGGAATGGGAATACAGGCATCTTAATAGCGAATGCTAAAAAGAAAAACCAAAATACCCAGGCTTGCTGATCGAAGGTCATGCTTGCACCTGCAGCATATAATTCTTTGATGGCGAAGCTATGATTGGTAGTATGCTGGAATAAAATGATGAGGGCTACCAACATGAACAAACTTCCCAAGAGCGTATAGATAAAGAACTTGAAGGTAATACGCTGACGACCTTCTCCGCCCCAGAATAAGCAAATGAAATAAATTGGTATGAGTGCCAGTTCCCAGAAGATATAAAATACCAATCCGTCGGTAGCCATGAATACACCGAGCAATGCCGATTGCATTAAAAGCATCAACGAAAAATATCCTTTGGGTTTGATGATATCTCTTTGAAATGTAGTAAGGATGATAAGAGGCAATAAAATATTAGTAAGCAATAGCAAGACCATGGAAATACCATCGATACCAAAGCTAATATTACTTCCAAGGCTAGGTAACCAATTAAAACTAAAGCTCAATGCAACATCGGTAGCATCAGCATGTAAGGCATTGAATGATAGTAGTACGGCAAGCAAACTTAGAATAGCGCCAGCGAATGCAATCATGCGGCTTTGTGCAGCAGGCAATACAAAGATGAACAATGCTGTAAGTACAGGAAGGAATATGAGTAATAATGGAAACATCTTTCTTCTTAAATTAAATTATATAAACCTACAATTAAAAAAACCACAAGACTCAATACCATAGCAAACATATAAAAACCTGTTTTGCCAGTTTGAATCAGTCTAACTTTTGTACTACTCCAATTAACCAACTTTCCAACTCCATTTACACCACCATCGATAATAATTTTATCGAAAATCTTATAAAACAATTGTCCAATATGATTAAGAGGCTTGGTTATTACGGCACTGTATAATTCGTCGATATAGTATTTGTTGGCTAAGAATTTTTTCAGGCCCGTATAAATTCCACTGAACGATTGCTCAGCATAGAAGCGGCGAGTGATAAAATAAATGATACCCAATACAAGTGTTGTCACACCCAAGAACAACCATTCTTTCGTAGCCATGGTGATATCTTCAGGTTCAACTGATGGAGCAACAGTATCTAAGAACTCTTTAAAGTAAGGATGGCCTCCATAGATATGCGGCAATTGTACAAGCCCCGCAACCACACTAAGAATGGCTAAAATCACTAACGGGATGGTCATTGATGATGGCGATTCGTGAAGGTGATGCTCTTGCTCTTTGGTGCCACGGAAATTTCCGAAGAAGGCCAACATCAGCAATCGCAACATATAGAATGCTGTAATTACAGAGCCTGCAGCAGCGAGGTAGAAATATAATTTATTGTGATAATATACATTTAAGAGGATCTCATCTTTAGACACAAATCCGGAAGTGAAAGGAAATCCAGAGATTGCCAATACCCCAATTAAGAAAGTGATAAAGGTGAGCGGAATCTTTTTACGAAGCCCTCCCATCTTTAATAAATCTTGCTCTCCACTCATGGCATGAATAACCGAGCCTGCTCCTAAGAATAAGAGTGCTTTGAAGAAGGCATGAGTTACTACATGAAATACACCGCTGCTGTATGCGCCAACGCCGAGTGCGAGGAACATATATCCTAATTGGCTCAAGGTTGAATAAGCCAATACCTTTTTGATATCGTTTTGAAAGAGGGCGATGGTTGCGGCTACCAAGGCTGTAACCAAGCCAATGATGGCGATAACTTCTAATGTGAATGGAGCTAAGGTGTACAAGAAATTGCTACGCACTACCATATAGATACCTGCAGTAACCATTGTTGCCGCATGAATCAAAGCCGATACTGGTGTTGGACCAGCCATTGCATCGGGCAACCAGGTATGAAGAGGTATTTGAGCACTCTTGCCCATCGCTCCTACAAAAAGTAAAAGTGTGGCAAGTACAATGGTTGTATTACCCGATTCGATGCCACTTAGATTCGCTTTGATATCCAAGAAATTTAAAGTGCCAAATTGTTTATAGAGTAATAATATACCGAGCAATAATCCTAAATCGCCGATACGATTCATGATGAATGCTTTATTGGCAGCCTTATTATATTCAGAAACCTTATGCCAGAAACCGATGAGTAAATATGAACAAAGACCAACACCTTCCCAACCGATGAACATCACCAAATAGTTATTGCCCATAACCAAAAGGAGCATAAAGAAGATGAAGAGATTCAAGTACGTGAAGAAGCGATTGTGCGCTTCATCTTTGTGCATATAACCAGCACTGTAAATATGTATGAGTAAACCAACGCCAGTGATTACCAATAAGAAGGCGGCAGTGAGATGATCAACCAAGAACGCCAATTCAGTTTTAAAGCTACCTGCTTCAATCCATTTGAAGAGTGTAACAGTAACTGCTTCTTCCGTATGCATTTGTGAATTAAATACCATCAAGGAGATGGCGAAGGAGATGGCGATGGAGGCACAACCAATAATGGCTGCCAGCATCTTCGATATTTTGTTTCCAGCCAATCCAAGAATCGCGAAACCGATTAAAGGCATTAGTGGAATAAGAGGTATAAATGTTTCCATTATCTAATTTTCAAATGTCGATCGTTAATTAATACTTCAATTTACTCAGTGCGTCAATATCTGTTGTCTTCGTATTGCGATACACCATCATCAGGATTGCGAGTCCAACACTTACTTCGGCGGCGGCTACAGCCATGATGAAGAATACAAAAACTTGGGCATTGCTATCGTTAAAATATCGGGAGAATGCAACCATCAATAAATTCACTGCATTCAACATGAGCTCTATACACATAAAAATCACGAGGGCATTGCGGCGGTATAAAACGCCCAATGCACCAATTGCAAAAAGTATGGAGCATAATAAAATATAACTTGTAAGCGGCACTCCTTTGATGATATCCATTCGTATAGTTTATTTTATGAGTGAATTAATGAATTGTTTTTTTACTTAAAAATACAGCGCCCACCATTGCTGAGAGAAATAACACAGCGGATATTTCGAAAGGCACCATATATGTTCCAAATAATACATTACCCAGGCGTTCGATTAATCCAATACTTGGATTACTGTATTCGCTAAGGGCAGTAAGTTCTGTTTCTCTTAAACCAGCAACCAATACCAATCCAAGTACTCCACCACAAACAGTGGCGGCTACTTTTAACATGGTACTTTTATGAGGTTCAACTTCCTTGTTAAGGTTCAGCATCATGATCACGTATATGAATAATACCATGATGGCTCCCGCGTACACGATAACATGCACTGCTGCAAGAAATTGTGCGTTCAGAAGAAAGTAATGCCCAGCAGTTGCGAAGAAGGTAACGATCAAATACAGGGCACTATAAATCGGATTCTTACTAAACACCACCAGCAATGCACTGAAAATGGCAACGAAGGTGAGAAAGTAAAATAGGTATTGAGTAATCATTGAGATATAATATTGATTGACAATTTTTATTTCAGTTTATTATGTGCGTATTCAGAATTCTTTTTGAAGTTGGCAAGATTTTGAGTTTGGCGAACACTCACATCGATTCGCTCATCCATTTTCTCTACCAATCGATCTTTGCCATAGATATAATCTTCGCGGTGAAAGGTAGTAGGAACGATGCGGTCGGTAAGGAAGATGGCTTCCTTAGGGCAGGCCTCTTCGCATAATCCACAGAAGATGCAACGAAGCATATTGATTTCGTAAATCCCAGCATACTTCTCTTCGCGATAGTGTTTCTCATCTCCCTTTTTACGCTCTTCAGCTACCATGGTGATGGCTTCGGCCGGACAAGCCACAGCGCATAAGCCGCAAGCAGTGCAGCGTTCAGCGCCATGATCATCGCGCTTCAATACATGCTGTCCACGATATACAGGAGCAATATCTCGTTTTTGTTCTGGATACTGATAAGTGACTTTCTTTTTAAAGAAATGACTTATTGTTATCATCATACCCTTAAAAATAGCAGGTAAGTAAATACGCTCCACCCAGGTCATTTTGGTGTCGGCAACTTGTTTACTTCTATTGGTTAACTGCATTAGTATTCGATATTAAATGCGAAACGTTTGATACTTAATTAAAAATTGAAAAAGCCATTTTTGTATCCAATCACGATACCTGTGATAAACATATTTAAAATTGCCAATGGAATTAAAGTCTTCCAACCTAAATTCATCAACTGGTCGAAACGGAAGCGAGGTAAAGTCCAGCGCACCCACATATAAAAGAAGATGAAGAAAAATACTTTCATGAAAAACACAAAGGTTTGAACCATGGAAAGCATATTGCCTTCGAGCCCCAAACTATGTTGGAAAGGGAAATTGTATCCACCGAAATAAAGTGAAGCAATGAGTGCCGATGAGATAAACATATTGATGTATTCGGCAAACAGATAGAATCCCAGTTTCATAGATGAGTATTCGGTATGGTATCCACCAATAAGTTCATTTTCACTTTCAGGTAAATCGAATGGAGCACGGTTGGTTTCTGCAAATGCACAGATAAGAAATATTAAGAAGCCAAGTGGCTGATAAACTACATTGGCCAAACCTTCATCTTGCTGGCGAACTATTTCACCTAAACTCAATGTACCCGTCATCATGATTAATGAAATCAAGGCAAGTCCTAATGCGATTTCATAGCTGATCATTTGAGAAGAAGCTCTCAAGGCACCAAGCAATGAGTACTTATTATTAGAAGCCCAACCACCAATCATAATTCCATAAACACCTACCGATACCACACCCAATAAATATAGAATTCCGATATTGATATCGGTGATTTGCAATTTTACAATTTTGTCGCCAATGGTGATATCACCGCCCCAGGGAATTACAACACCCGTCATACAGGCAGTGAGCATGGCCAAACTAGGACCTAATACAAAAAGCTGCTTGTCGGATGAATCAGGAATGAATTCTTGTTTGGTAAACATTTTCAATCCGTCGGCCAGGGGTTGGAATATCCCGAAAGGTCCGGCCCTATTAGGACCGTAACGGTCTTGTATAAACCCAGCAACTTTACGTTCGGCATAGGTAGAATACATGGCCACCACTAATGTCACTGTAAAAACAGCTAATATTAGTATTATTTTATATATGATCTCTATTGGTAGCATAGTTTGTAATTAAACTAAAGACATGCGAAAATAGGGTAAATTATTCGACGTGCAAACAAAAAATAGGGTTCCACTAACAATGTTTAAAAGTAATTAAACGTTGCGCAAATAATACATTACAAAGGGAAAGAAAACATGACGAAGCGCATTTTTCGATTCGTATTTTTTCGTTAAAGAATCGAATAGATTTGATAAAGCGCAATAGGTAAATCGTGAAATGCATCGTAAAAATCCGAGTTGTAAATCATCACAGGATTGAATCGCATATCGCATTTCGTCAGACGGATTACGTTTTATACAGCAGAAAGAAAATACGGATTTATCTCATTGTTATCAAATTATTCATCCTGCTCAGCGGTCCTACTTTTCAATAGCGGCAATGATTTCCGCGTCCATAGGATCTGTTTTTGGTGAAAAGGAATTAATCAAATTACCTTTCTCATCGATGATATATTTTTGAAAATTCCATTTCACTTCACTATCCATTTTGCTATTCACAGCTTTAGAAGTGAGCCATTGATAAACTTCATTTTGGTTATTACCTTTCACATCAATTTTCTCGGTTAATTGAAAAGTAACCCCATAATTCTTAGTACAGAATTCTTTAATTTCTGAAGGGGTTCCAGGCTCTTGGCCCATGAATTGATTACAAGGAAAACCAATGATTACTAATTTCTCTTTATACTTTTCTGATAGCTTTTCTAGCTTCTCATATTGGGGTGTATTGCCACATTTAGAAGCCACATTCACACACATTACCTTCTTACCTTTAAACTGGCTGAACAGAATTTCTTGTCCGTCGATACTCTTTATTTTAAGATCGTAGAATGATTTGGGGTCGAGTGCTAATTCACGCTCTTTGCGTTGTTGGCGTTTTAAAAATACGAAGCTATAACTGATGGCTGCGAATACTAATATGAGTACAAAATATTTTGTCATGACGATATAATTTAGTGATATTTATGTTTGAATTAATTGTAGCAATGAATACAGAAATGCTAGTGCAAAGATAGCGTAATAGGTATTAAGAAATGTCATTTAAGAGTCTTCAATTTAGGCTTCCGTATGATGTGTGGGTTCGGTAATCATCGACAAATGAATGAATTCCTTTTCCTCTTCACCAATGGTAAAGAAACCGCCCAAACCGCCAGCGGCATTGGCAATATGTACGGCATAGTTGCGAATACTTTTATAGAAATGCAAACTGAATTTATAAGGGAGCATGAAGAGCACTTCATTCAATGAGGTCAATCGATTTGTTATTTCCTGATTGCGTTCTTTTTTGCCCGTTGGCAAGATATTGCGAAGGTGATTGAATCGACGGGTGAAGTCGGGCTCTAACGCTTGATAAAACTCTTTCAAATCGGCATACTCACTAAAACTTTTGATATGCACTATTTCAATAGCTTTTTCTATCTCAGAAGTTTCAAATTGGCCATCGGCACCAGCAATAAGCAAGGCTACTAATACGGGAGCATCAAACAATTGTTCGACTTGCATCACCGTTAAATTTTCTAATTGATGTATCATATTATTGTGGTAAAAATAATTAAAATAAAAGTAAAAATGGATTGAGAAATTGGGCTTCTTTCAACAAAAAAGCCCCTCCGTTATGGAGAGGCTTTCGTGCTTCTGTGAGAACTATGATTTTTTATTTTTCGATAATAACGAAGCTTCCTTTGTGTCCAGGAATTGCTCCTTTAATCACCAATAGATTGTGCTCTAAGTTGATTTTTATTACTTCTAGGTTTATCTTTTTGGTACGGTCTCCACCAGTACGGCCAGCCATACGCATCCCTTTCATTACACGAGCAGGCTCAGAAGAAGCACCCAAAGATCCTGGCGCACGCAAACGGTCATGCTGACCGTGAGTAGTACCACCAACACCACCAAAACCGTGACGTTTGATAACCCCTTGGAATCCTTTTCCTTTGCTTGTTCCGGTAATATCAACGAAATCACCTTCAGCAAAAATATCTACTTTTAACACATCCCCTAGGGTGTATTGTCCTTCTGTTACAAACTCAACAATTTTGCGTTTTGGAGTTGTGTTTGCTTTTGCAAAGTGACCTACCATCGCTTTTGTTGTGTTCTTTACTTTCTTTTCTCCAAAGGCCAATTGAATAGCAACGTATCCATCATTTTCTTTGGTGCGAACTTGTGAAATAACACAAGGACCCGCTTGGATAATTGTACAAGGTAATGCTTTTCCATCTGCATTGTAGATGGTAGTCATTCCTACTTTCGTTCCGATAATTCCTGGCATAATTTAAATAATTAAAATTTAGTTTGATATTGATTTTATGAATTCCGGCATAGGTAACCTTATGCTGGGGGTACTTACCGGTGGAAGAGATTTCGGATAAATCAATACTTAAATTCCGAGTCTCTTATTTTTTAGTCTACTGACTAGTTTAACACTTTAATTTCAACATCAACACCACTAGGCAATTCAAGTTTCATCAAAGCATCAACAGTTTTGTTGGTACTGCTATAGATGTCCATTAAACGCTTGTAGCTGCACAATTGAAATTGCTCACGTGCTTTTTTGTTAACGTGTGGTGAACGTAAAACGGTGTAAATTTTCTTGTCGGTAGGAAGTGGAATAGGACCGCTTACTACAGCACCTGTACTCTTTACAGTTTTAACGATTTTGTCAGCCGATTTATCAACTAAGTTGTAATCGTAAGACTTTAATTTGATTCGAATTTTTTGACTGATGGCCATTTTGATTGGATTTATTTATTTACCTTATTAACTATTGGAAATTGACTTTATGTACGTAACCTCCCAATATATTTTCAAAAAAACAGGCTTCTCCAATTTTCATTAGAGAAGCCTATTCATTATTTAGTTTGAACCTTTACCTTTTAGTTTCGCTAAGATTGCTTCAGCAGCATTTTTAGGAACCTCGGTATAGTGACTGAATTCCATGGTAGAAGATGCACGTCCTGAAGTGATGGTACGTAACTGAGTTACATAACCAAACATTTCGCTCAATGGAACTTTCGCCTTAATAACTTGTGATCCAGCTTTAGTATCCACTCCTTCTAATTGTCCACGACGACGGTTCAAGTCACCCATTACGTCACCCATATTTTCTTCTGGAGTTAATACTTCAATTTTCATGATTGGCTCAAGCAATACTGGGCTTGCTTTACGACATGCTTCACGGTAAGCGATACGTGCTGCCAATTCGAATGATAGTGAATCTGAATCCACTGCGTGGTAGCTACCATCATACAAACGAACTTTCAATGAATCAACAGGGTATCCAGCAAGTACACCATTAGCCATGGCAGATGCGAATCCTTTTTCAACCGAAGGAATGTATTCACGAGGAATAGATCCACCCACGATTTCGTTGATAAATTCCAATCCTGGTTTTGCTGGATCTCCAGGCATTACTTCAACAGTAATATCTGCAAATTTACCACGTCCACCCGATTGTTTCTTGTATAACTCACGGTGATTCACTGCTGCAGTGATTGTTTCTTTATAAGCAACCTGAGGAGCTCCTTGGTTACATTCTACTTTAAATTCACGACGTAAACGGTCGATGATGATTTCCAAGTGAAGCTCTCCCATTCCTGAGATCACTGTTTGGCCTGTTTCTTCATCTGTTTTTACACGGAAAGTAGGATCTTCTTCTGATAATTTACCTAAAGCAACACCTAATTTATCAACGTCGGCTTGAGTTTTAGGCTCAATTGCCAATCCGATAACCGGCTCAGGGAAATTCATTGCTTCCAATACAATTGGATTCTTCTCATCGCAAAGGGTATCGCCCGTTTTGATTGATTTGAAACCTACTGCGGCACCAATATCTCCTGCTTCGATATAATCGATCGCATTTTGTTTGTTGGCGTGCATTTGGAAGATACGAGAGATACGTTCTTTATTTCCACTACGTGTATTCAATACGTATGAACCTGCGTCCAAACGACCTGAATAAACTCGGAAGAATGCCAAACGACCTACGAATGGGTCGGTAGCGATTTTAAATGCTAAAGCAGTGAATGGTTCTTTAGGGTCAGGGTGACGAATTACTTCAGCACCAGTATCAGGGTTCGTACCAATGATACTTTCTTTATCTAAAGGAGAAGGCATTAATTCCATTACCAAGTCCAACATGGTTTGTACCCCTTTGTTTTTGAACGCAGAACCACAAAGCATTGGAACGATTTTATTAGCTACACAAGCTCTACGCAATGCGGCCAATACTTCTGCTTCGGTGATTGTTTCAGGAGCCTCAAAGAATTTCTCCATGATTTTGTCATCGAATTCAGAAACAGCTTCCAACATTTTCTCTCTCCACTCCAACGCTTCTTCCATCATATCCTCAGGAATTGGAACTTCCTGGTAGGTCATTCCTTTATCTGATTCATTCCAAACCATTCCACGGAAGTTGATCAAGTCAACTACTCCAGTGAAATTATCTTCAGCACCGATAGGCAATTGCAAAGGAACTGCATTACCACCTAATACCGAACGAACTTGTTTTACCACGTTCAAAAAATCGGCACCAGCACGGTCCATTTTATTTACAAAACCCAAACGAGTAACGTTATAGTTATTAGCCAAACGCCAGTTGGTTTCCGATTGAGGTTCAACACCATCTACCGCTGAAAACAAAAACACCAATCCGTCCAATACACGTAATGAACGATTTACCTCTACGGTAAAGTCAACGTGTCCTGGTGTATCAATGATATTTAATTTGTAATCGTTGCCTCTGTATTTCCAGAAACAAGTAGTTGCTGCTGAGGTGATTGTGATACCGCGTTCTTGCTCTTGAACCATCCAGTCCATAGTAGCAGCCCCGTCATGTACCTCACCAATTTTATGGTTTACACCAGTATAATAAAGGATACGCTCGGTGGTAGTGGTCTTTCCTGCATCAATATGTGCAGCAATACCAATATTTCTTGTGTATTTTAAGTCGATTGACATTTTATGTTGTTGCTAGTATTTAGTATTGAGTATTAAGTACAATACATTGATACCTGCTTTTTGAAAATTTGTTGTTATTTATATGCTGTATTGTATTTTGTATTTCTAAATACTAAATACTCACTACAAGATACGATTAATTTAGAATTTAAAGTGAGAGAATGCTTTGTTAGCTTCAGCCATACGGTGTGTGTCATCACGTTTTTTCACTGATGCACCTTCTCCCTTACTTGCTGCGATGATTTCGTTAGCCAATTTTTCACTCATCGATTTCTCGTTACGTGAACGGGCATAACCCAACATCCATTTGATACCTAATGCAATTCTGCGATCAGGACGTACCTCGATAGGGATTTGGAAGTTAGCTCCACCCACACGACGGCTTTTTACTTCTACGCTTGGCATTACATTACCTAACGCTTTTTTCCAAACGTCGATTCCGCGCTCAGAAGTTTTCTTTTCTACTACTGCCAAAGCATCGTAAAAAATGTTGAAGGCTAATGTTTTCTTACCGCTCCACATTAACATGTTTACGAAACGGGTTACCATTGGATCATTATAAACTGGATCCGGCAATAAAATTCTCTTTTTTGGTTTTGACTTTCTCATTGATGATTGCCTTTAGCTTACTTCTAATTCAGCTTGTTAAAGGACTTAATTAATTAATTTGAACTCTAATATAAACTATCTAAATAAACAAATCAGTTATTCCCTATAACCCAGGGGCTATAAGGAATTCAGAACCTGTTCGTTAGATTATTTTTTCTTTCCACCTTTAGCTGGTGCTGCAGCTACAGCTCCTGGCTTAGGACGTTTTGCACCGTATTTCGAACGGCTTTGCATACGCTTGTCAACACCTGCAGTATCCAGTGCACCACGAACGATGTGATAACGTACACCCGGTAAGTCTTTTACACGACCACCACGTACTAATACAATAGAGTGCTCTTGTAAGTTATGACCTTCTCCTCCGATGTATGCATTCACCTCTCTTCCATTGGTTAAACGAACACGCGCTACTTTACGTAATGCTGAATTCGGTTTCTTAGGTGTAGTGGTGTAAACACGAGTACATACTCCACGGCGTTGTGGGCAGTCGAGCAACGCTGGTGACTTGCTCTTAAATGTAAGCTGCTCACGGCCTTTGCGAACTAATTGTTGTATTGATGGCATATAAATTTAATACTTTTTATAAGTGTAACCTTTTTTAAGGGGTGCGAAGGTAAATAAAATAATTTAAAATTGATAATTTCCTTGGGAGATTTTTTAGAAACAATTGACTTTTTTAAAATCGGTGCCCAATTACCTAAAATTGCCTTCTCAAGGCGATTAACTCACTCCCTTTCAGTTGATTAACTAACTTAGGTACACGCTTTTTAGGATTTTAACCTGGAAATAACCTTTCCCACGTTTCTTACTTCGAAGGTTTTCACCATTCTCAGCGATAAACGAAGGGCAATAGATGAGGGACGTTTGATCATTTCGCTGGTGAGCTTCACTTCTTCATCCAGTAATTTTATACGGGCCAGCCGATGCTCCTCTTTTATATTCCATAATTCGGTGGCAATATTCCAAGATTCATGTCGCGCCTTAATCATATTATAATTAATGAGTCGCTCATCCTGTCGGCCTCCAATAAAATCCAAAACGAACATCAAATAAGAGACACGCCCAATTCTTTTTTGTATCTCGTCGATGAGTTGAGCCAGGATGGCATTCACCTTTCTAAAATCGTTCTCCAGTTCATGAATGGGCTTCCCTTTCATGATTTCACTGGCTGCAATGCCGAGGTCGTAATTAATATGAGCATTCATTCCCATGAGCAAATGCTGCATGATGGTAAGATTGCTTTTGCGTGCATCGAAAGATATTTTCCAGGAATTACAAACAGGGGTTTGCTGGAGATAATTTTTGAACGCTTGTAAATATAAATTGGCGAAGGCCACATCAAAGGCTGCCATGCGCTCATTGTCTTCGAAGGCGCCTTTCTCAATTTCCGATTTAACTTCAAAGGTGGTTCTGCGATATAGATAGGCAAATACCCCCAAGATATTATTGTCACGGATACATTGATTAATAATGCTATCGAGTTCATTCAATACATCATCAATGGACTTGGAATAATTCTTCGAATAATACACCGTGCTTTTTTTTGATTCTTCTAATCTATAGATATCGTACTTAACTTTTGGTAAAGGTAAAACTTTGATCGAAAAATCCAATTATATTAGCTCCTCATTAGGGGCAAATTCGATTTGCTTGAAAAGTATATCTTTACGCGATTTATATTAAATCGCCCTCTTCTTTATATATGAATAAATTTTATGATTGGAAACCGGAATATACGAATGCCGTTGTAACAATAATCGATGTATCGATTGGCTTCACTACCTATTGGTTTTTGGCAATGAGTGAAAAAATAAAAGCCCTTTTCTTTGCCAAATTCACAGAAGAAAAAGCTTGGGTTCGATATGTTGTTTTCCAAAAGCTTACCGATGCAGTGTTTATGGGTTTCATTCCTGGAATAATATTGTTAAGTATCTCTGACTATACGCTTGGACGATTGGGACTAAAACTTGGAAACGTGCAGGAATCGTTGATTTATATCGGAATTATAGGCACCTTGATTTTTGTGATTAATTATTTCGTTTATTTCGTTTCTAAAAATCCATTCAACTTAAATATGTACCCACAGATGCGGCTAATGGAATGGTCTAAACGAAATATTTCCATTATTCTTTGGCATGGGCTACTTACTTATTTTCCTACGAACTAATGTATAGAGGCTTACTTCTTGTGGTTTGTAACTATTCGTTCGGATTCTGGCCAGCAGTAGCCATTAATCTTTCCTTTTATTCAGCAACACATATTGCAAAAGGACTGTCTGAAACTATTGGCACCTTTCCCTATGGATTGCTACTTTGCTTTGTAACCATCTCAACTGGTAGTATTGCTGTAGCTTTTATTACGCATTTAATTTTGGCACTGACTAACGACTACTTTTCGGTGCATCATAATTCTAAAATGAAATATTTATGAAGAACTTCTTTAACGAAAAAGTTGTTGTGATCACTGGATCTTCCATGGGCATTGGGAAATCGCTTGCACAGCTTTTAGGCAGCCAGAAAGCGAAAATCGTAATGAATGCGCGAAATGCTGAAAAGCTTGCAGATTCCTGTTTGGAATTGCAAGCTCTTGGCTACAATGTAATTGCTTGTGAAGGTGATGTTACCTTAGCAGCTGATTGCACCAAACTCATCGACGCTGCGATTCGACATTTTGGGAAAATAGACATCCTTGTAAATAATGCCGGGGTTGGTATGCGCGGTGCTATTGCCACAATAACTCCTGGTGTAATTTCAAGTATTTTTAATGTGAATGCCATTGCTCCTATTTTGCTTACCCAAGTGGCATTGCCACATATCAAGGAATCCAAAGGTAGTATTATTTTCATTTCCAGTTTGGCGGGTTTACGTGGATTGCCTTTTTTATCTATTTATAGTGCAGCGAAAATGTCGCTAACCGCATTTGCCCAAGCTTTAAGGGCGGAGCATCATCATGATAAGATTCATATTGGTTTGGTGTATGTTGGAATCACACAAATTAATGAAGGCAAAACCGCAATTGGATCAGATGGAAAACCAGTGCTACTAGCACATAGAAAGGAAGGAATACTCACTGAAACAATCGATCAGGTGGCTGTAAAAATCGCGTCCAATATTTCTTCAAAGAAAAAACAAACCATTATTGGGCTAGCCGGAAAGGCATTCTATTTTCTCATCCGATATACCCCTGGTTTGTTCGAATTTTTGTTGTTGCGAAGCCAAAAGAGAATCAACAAACTCTACAAGTAACCATTTTCTTCAAACCATTGTTTTAGTTCCAAAACAGCCTCTTCAATTGGAGTTTGAGGTAGACCTAATTCAAGGATGGCTTTGGCTGGATTAAAGTAATGCCCCTCACAAGCGATGATCGCCAAAGGATAGGATAGTTTTGGGGGGTTGCCGTTAATCTGCGACACTTTTTCATTTATCCAACCCAATGCTTTAATTAACATATCGGGCATTATAATTTTTGGATATTTTTCTTGCCCAAGTGCGATTGCAATGCGCCCCACAGCCTCTTTGAAAGGCAGATTTTCACCTCCCAAAATATAACTTTCACCAATTCTTCCCCGGTCTATAGCATTGCAAATAGCAAAAGCCACATCCTTCGCAGGTACCCAATTTTTACCCCCGTTGGTGTTTGCTGGTAATTTATTTTTTGCTATTGCAATCACCATCGCGCCCGAACTTGGTTTGGTGTCGAATGGCCCAATCATAAATGTGGGGCAAACTATTATTGCAGGTAAGTTTCGAGTTCTTACTGCCTCTAGTACGGCCTCTTGTCCTGCCTTTTTGCTCTCCAAATAATCTAATTTATACGGTGCTAATTTATATGGTGATGTTTCGTCACCAGGATTTTCAATTGTTCCATATCCAAAAGAACTGGCACTTCCAACATGGATGAAACGCTTAATATTGTTTCTCAATGAAGCTTCGATAGCATTCTTTGTTCCTTCTAGATTCACTTTAAAATAGTGATTTCCCAAAGTGGGCCACATATCGGTTATGGCAGCTATATGAATAAAACAATCACAACCTGCAGATAATGTAACCACATCATTTAGCTCAGTGATGTCGCCATACACCACCTCCAAGGCCAATCCTTCGAGCGTTACCGGACGTCGGCCTTTCAATACCATGGCTACCACAGAATAACCACGATGCAACAATTCTCTAACGACATTGCTGCCCAACAGTCCATCAGGACCTGAAACGAATATCTTTATCATAAGTTTAAATTGACGAGTGGCGAATGTATATAAAAATACATTACATCTTCATAGTTTTTTTTTCCTGAAATAGCGCCCCATTCAAGAAAAAGTGAACTTAAGTTCTGTATTCTTTTGAAAACGATAGCTTCGAATACATTAATCAGTTATAACAGTGAAACGAAAAATAAAATACCACTAGCTCATTTAGATGAAGCATGAACGCCCAGCAGCACACGCTGTTTATTGTTCCATAGCATCGAGGGCTTACAATACATCTTGAATGTTTTTTTGGGTTCGTCGTGAATTTATTTTTGTTTTTGGGGATAGAATTAAGAGATGATAGTTCCGATGGCTTCTTTTATTAAAAAAAAAACGCCAACCAATAGGCTGACGTTTTATAATACTTACAAGTTATTTAAAACTGCTTGATTAAATTTAGGTATTCAACATTCTTTTTTAATTGGTATAATGGAAGTGTTTCCATTAATTCTTTCACCTTCGCTTCATCCAACCCCTTAAACACAAGCACCGCGCCGTTTCTGCCTTGTCGTAAAAATAAATGCTCTAAAATTCCTTCTGCCTTCCATTGGGCAACCACTTCTTGCTCATGTTTAATGATCTCTTCAAAATTTGCCGGCAGGTTGTCGGTGTCAATAGTAAGGATGGCTTCAACTCTGTTCATGATATATATATAATTTAACTTTTAATGATTTGATGGATATTTTAATAGTGTGATTTTGTTCTCGTAATAAATGAAAATGAATGATGGTTGTGAGAATCATAAAGCCACCATTTTAGATAAGGTTCAAAAAAAACGCCAACACAAGAGGCTGGCGTTTATATTTAGGCTGATTACTTTTTATGCTTCTCCCACATCTTCTTTTTTCTTGCGGGCTTTTTTAAGTTTGATTTTCAACTCTTCGGCGCCTTCTTCTAAATCTACATCTACCATATCGCCTTCGTTGATTCCAGCTTTCAAAATTTCTTCTGCAATAGGATCTTCCAAGTATTTTTGAATGGCACGTCCCAAGGGGCGAGCTCCAAATTCAGGATCGAATCCTTTTGTTGCTAGGAAATCTTTTGCGGTATCGCTCAATTTAATTTTGATACCCATCTTGTCAATACGGCTTAGCATTTTATCAATCGATAAATCCAAAATTTTGACGATGCTTTCTTTATCGAGCGATTTAAACACAATCACATCATCCACACGATTCAAAAACTCTGGACTGAAGAATTTCTTCAATGCACTTTCAATAATGGTCTTGGTATCTCTATCCTGATTTTCCTGACGGGTTTGGGTACTAAATCCCACACCTTGACCGAAATCTTTAATCTGACGGGATCCAATATTACTGGTCATGATGATGATGGTATTTCGAAAATCGATCTTACGACCCATGCTATCGGTAAGGAATCCTTCATCAAGCACTTGCAATAAAATATTAAATACTTCTGGATGAGCTTTTTCAATCTCATCCAATAGAATTACGGAATAGGGTTTACGACGTACCTTTTCGGTGAGTTGTCCGCCTTCTTCATATCCTATATATCCAGGAGGCGCTCCTACTAAACGGCTTACAGCGAATTTCTCCATGTACTCACTCATATCAATACGAATCAAGGAATCCTTGCTATCGAAGAGATACTCGCTGAGTACCTTGCTCATTTCAGTTTTACCAACACCTGTTGGCCCTAAGAAAATGAAGGATCCAATCGGTTTATTCGGATCTTTCAATCCGGCGCGATTACGTTGAATGGCTTTGGCCAATTTCTTCACGGCATCTTCCTGACCAATCACTTTCAACTTCATATCATCGGCCATGCTCAATAGCTTGGTACCTTCTCCTTGTGAAATACGTTTCACGGGGATACCGGTCATCATTGCCATTACATCGGCCACCTCATCTTCGGTAACTTTATAACGGTTGGCTTTCGTTTCTTCTTCCCAATCGCGTTTTGCATTTTCCAATTGTTCAATCATGTTTTTCTCACGATCGCGCAATTGCGCTGCCTCTTCGTAGCGCTGGCTTTTCACCACTTTATTTTTCTCTACCTTAATATCTTCCACTTGCTTTTCCAAGTCCATGATATTTTGAGGTACATGAATATTGCTGATATGCACCCTTGCTCCTACTTCATCTAATACATCAATTGCTTTATCGGGCAGATGACGGTCGGTGAGATAACGCACACTCAGGTTTACACAAGCTTCAATGGCAGCATCGGTATAGGTTACATTGTGATGCTCTTCGTATTTATCTTTAATATTATGAAGTATCTCAATACTTTCGGCAGGCGAAGCAGCATTGATAATAACTTGCTGGAAGCGACGTTCCAAGGCACCATCTTTTTCAATATACTGACGGTATTCGTTTAAAGTTGTAGCACCAATACATTGGATTTCTCCACGAGCTAAAGCAGGCTTGAACATATTGGATGCATCGAGCGAACCACTGGCACCACCGGCACCTACGAGGGTATGGATTTCGTCGATGAACACAATCACGTCAGGACTTTTTTCTAACTCTTGCATTACTGCTTTCATACGCTCTTCAAACTGACCACGGTATTTTGTGCCCGCAACCAAAGAGGCTAAGTCGAGCATTACGATGCGTTTATTAAATAAAGTACGTGATACTTTCTTTTGAATGATACGAAGTGCTAAGCCTTCGGCAATGGCAGTTTTACCAACACCTGGCTCACCAATGAGTACCGGATTATTTTTCTTTCTACGGGAGAGAATTTGTGATACCCGTTCAATTTCTTTTTCACGGCCAACAATAGGATCGAGCTTACCATCTTCGGCAAGTTTGGTTAAGTCGCGACCAAAATTATCGAGCACCGGTGTCTTCGATTTGGTACCTGCTGTTTTACCTGGGTCATTGGGGCGACGTTCTTCACGTGGAGGAGGCATATCATCATCATCACCACCCATGGGAGGCAATTCATCACGAATTTCTCCTGTATTGGGGTTCTCTAATTCATCTTTGAATTTGTTATAATCGATATTGAATTGAGAAAGAATTTGTGAAGCGGTATTGAATTCATCACGCAGAATGGCCAACATTAAATGGTCGGTTCCAATAACATCGGCAGCATAAGAACGCGCTTCGAGGTAAGTAACCTTCAATGCTTTCTCCGCGGCTTTATTAAGTGGAATATTATTTACATTAGAAATACCGTTGCCTGCATAGTTGCGAGCAGTATCTTCGATGATACGCTTCAATTGCGCCAGATTCACATCTAAAGCTCTTAGTGTTCGTATCGCAGATCCCTGACCTTCACGAAGTAACCCCATCACAAAATGCTCAGGGCCAATCTGGCTGTTGCCCATTCGCACGGCTTCTTCTTTAGCCAGACTCATAACCTCGCGAACCCGAGGAGAAAATTTTGCATCCATATTTATACGATTAATTGATTATTTGATAATTCGTGTTTCGTAAGTTTTCAAATGTATGATAATGGTTTAAGTTTTAGGTTAACTTAAATACACAAATATCGTGGAAAAGTTAAATATTGGACATAATGGCTTATCCATTTAAAAATTAAGGATTTCGAGAATGACATTCTAACCCTTTTCAACACGAATTGACAGAAACGAACCTTTTGAAACAATTCCAATTGAAGGATCTAAAATCAATTTTTCGTTTATCTTTTCCCGATTAAACTGATAATAATGAGTCGAATTATCGAATTGAAATACGCACTCAAGAAATCCCATATTAAGACAATATTAACCGTAAATATTAGTCACAATTTTTCGAGAAAATCAAAAACTGACGAAGATCAGTTATTTGAGCTAAAGCCCTGTAATTAAAGAACCTCAAGGGTGTTTTTTGAACCCATTTTTATCGAATTTTGAAGATAATTATACACACTAAATAATAAAAGATAATAAACTCTTTTAATTTTCAATTATTCTATTATTTTTGCTTCCATAATTAACTACATATGTTTTCAAAATCGTGTGAATACGCAATCAAAGCCATGATTTTTGTTGCACAGAAATCAAAGGATGAGGCCCGAGTGGGCGTCAAGGAAATAGCCAAGGGAATTGATTCCCCGGAGCATTTCATTGCTAAAATTATGCAGGATTTGAGTCGACGAAAGTTGGTTCATTCAGTAAAGGGTCCTCACGGTGGGTTTTACATGGATAAGGAGGATCTGAAAAGTTCTATTTCTGATATTGTTAAAGCCATTGATGGAGAGAAGATTTATACAGATTGTGCCTTGGGTTTAAAAGCCTGTTCGGAGAAGAACCCTTGCCCTGTTCATTTTGAATACAAGGAAATAAAAAAGAACCTCATTAAAATGATTGAAAACAATACCATTGCCGATTTTAATGAGAAACTCGATTCAGGAAAATACTTTTTAAAGAACAAATAAGATAGCCACCTAAACAACAAGAACACGCTAACAAGATCATCATGATACAGATTAAAAGAATTTTATGCCCGTACGACTTCTCAGAATATGCTGACGAAGCCTTGAATTATGCGCTGAGACTTGCTGATTCTGAGACGCAGATTGTTTTATTAAACGTCATACAACTCCCATATATCGTTGATCCAAGTGGATTTACCTATTCTAATGTTGATTTGGAAGTGGTAACTCAAGTTGCCGAAGACGCCTTAATTACCCGTGTGAGTGATTTGGGGAAAAAGTATCCTGAATTAAAGATTACATTCGCTGTAGAAGTGGATGATGACCCTGCCGATGCGATATTAAAAGCGCAACACGCAGGAGTTTATGATTTGATGGTTATTGGATCGCATGGAAGAAAAGGGTTGGGTAGATTGTTAATGGGTAGTGTTTCTGAATCTGTATTAAGAGAAGCAACTTGTCCGGTAATGATTATTAAAAAAAACTAATCGATGAGTACCACAAAAATTAACCTCGATAACAAAACCGTATGTTACCACTGTGGCGACGAATGCGTCAATGGTCGGGTAAATTTTGCGGAAAAAGACTTTTGCTGCAATGGTTGTAAATCGGTTTACGAAATTCTCAATGAGAACGACCTTTGCACTTATTATAACTTGAACGACCGACCCGGGTTGGCTCAGAAAATAGAAATTAGAAAAGATAAATTCCAGTTTCTTGACAATCCTGATATCCGTAAAAAACTCATACAGTTTACCAATGGTAAACAAACACAGATAACATTATACCTTCCTCAAATTCACTGCAGTAGTTGCTTATGGCTGCTCGAGAATCTGCATACATTGAATGAAGGCGTGACAAGTGCAACCGTTAATTTCCCTAAAAAGGAAGTATTCATCGTTTTCGATGAGGGAAAAACCACCCTCAGAGGCGTTGTTGAAACACTTACTCGCATTGGATATGAGCCTCATCTGAGCTTAAATGAAATTTCATCAGGTCATGCACATCGTATCGACCGTACCCGCTGGTATAAAATTGGATTGGCAGGATTTTGCTTTGGCAATATCATGATGATGAGCTTTGCCGATTATCTATCAAGCTCCTACGCTATTGAATCGCAAATCAGTCTGTTCTTCAAGGTATTAAGCATCTTGCTTTCTCTGCCGGTTTTGTTTTATTCGGCATCAGAGTTTTTTGTTTCTGCATGGGCTGGATTAAAAAATAAATACCTCAATATCGATTTGCCAGTAGCCTTAGCATTAGTTATCACATTCACCAGAAGTGTTTATGAGATCACCGCAGGTAGTGGCAATGGTTACCTGGATAGTTTAAGTGGTATTGTGTTTTTCATGCTGGTTGGTCGCTGGTTACAATCGCGCACTTATCAAACCATCTCTTTCGATCGCGATTATAAATCGTTCTTCCCTATTGCTCTCAATGTGGTGAAAGATGGGGTGATTAAGCCAACTGAGATTTCGAATGTAAAGATTAACGACGTGATTCAAATTCACGCCAATGAAATTATCCCTGTTGACGCCATCCTTTCGAAAGGAAATGCAGAGATTGATTATAGCTTTGTAAGTGGTGAAAGCTTACCAGTGAAAATTCAGATTGGAGAGATGATTTATGCAGGTGGTAAGCAACTGGATGGATTACTTGAATTGGTGGTGGTGAAAGAAGTATCACAAAGTTATTTAACCAACCTTTGGAACAACCCCATATTCAATAAAAAAGAAGTAGTACGTAAAAGCAATTACGATACCATAGGAAAATATTTTACCTATGCTGTATTGGCCATAGGATTTGGAGCAGGCATGTTTTGGTATGTGCAAGGAGAAACTCGTTTGATGTGGAACGCAATCACCACGGTACTTATTGTTGCTTGCCCTTGTGCTTTGCTTCTATCTCAAAATTATACCAATGGAAATTTATTGCGAATTTTCGGATTGAATAAATTCTATTTGCGCTCACCCGATATTATTGAAAAGCTCTCTCGTATCAATCATATTGTACTTGATAAAACGGGCACCCTCACACAAAATGATGGAAGCAATGTTCGATATAGTGGAAAGGTATTGACACCCGAAATTAAAACATGGGTTGCGTCGCTTACACATCATTCGTCGCATCCAGCAAGCAAACTGGTAAGCGATTTCTTGAATCTGAACGAATTAATCACCGTAACCGATTTTAAAGAAACCGAAGGACAAGGCATTGAAGGATGGATTAATGAACATCATATCAAGGTAGGCTCAGCAGCATTTGTTGGAGGTGAGTATTTCAAAGAACGCAAAGGCAGCAAAGTAATTTTTGCCATCGATGGAGCAGTGCAGGGAGAGTTCACCATCAACAACAAATACCGCTTTGGTGTGACCCGATTAATTGAATCGTTGAAACAGAAATACTCCTTATCATTAATCTCTGGAGATAACGATACCGAGTTAAATAATATAGAAGAATTGTTGGGTAAGGACAGTGAAGTATTGTTCAATCAAAGCCCACAAGAAAAACTTAATTATATTAGGAAGTTACAATCGAACAATGAGTTGGAAGTGATGATGGTAGGTGATGGATTGAACGATGCAGGTGCCTTGAAGCAGAGTGCTATTGGGGTAGCTGTTGCCGATTCCACCAATAACTTCACACCATCATCCGATTGTATTATCGATGCCTCTCGATTAACGATGCTCGATACCTTCTTAAAATTCGCGAAGGAAGGTCGTAAGATTATCCTATTCAGTTTTACCGTATCGGCTATCTATAATGTAATCGGATTGTATTTCGCAGTGCAAGGTGTATTGTCGCCTGTAATTGCTGCGATACTGATGCCGAGTAGCTCTATTACTATTATTTCATTAACGTATGGGCTCACCGAATTGGCCGCACGTAAATATCATTTAAAAGAAAATATAACCCAATAAATTTATTCATCAACAACCTTAAACCCACCATTATGATCAAGTTCTTTAAGTATCTAATTAAATTTCAAGTATGAGTGTAATCATTATTTTAATCCTGGTAAGTATCTGTATTGCGGGAGCTTTCTTACTTGCCTTTTTCTGGAGCGTTAAAGACGGTCAGTTCGACGATGTTAAAAGTCCTGCAGAAAGAATCCTTTTCAACAACAATAAAATTAACAATAAGTAATTATCACATGAGTTTAGAAAAATTCCACTACGACAACAAGCTGCCAAAAAACTTTGCGATTGCATGTATTTTTTGGGGCACGGTAGGAATGCTCTTAGGCGTAGTAATCGCCTTCCAATTGGCATTCCCAGTTCTTAATTTCAGCGAATACCTTCCAAATTTTGCATTTGGTCGTCTTCGCCCCGTTCATACCAATGCGGTAATTTTCGCATTCGTAGGTAACGGTATTTTCACCGGTGTTTACTATTCATTGCCACGCCTTTTGAAAACTCCAATGTGGAGCAAAACATTAGGTAATATCCATTTTTGGGGATGGCAATTAATCATTGTAAGTGCCGCGGTGACCTTACTACTTGGATTCACAACCGGTAAAGAGTATGCCGAATTAGAATGGCCAATTGACATCGCGATTACATTAATCTGGGTGGTATTTGGTTTCAATATGTTCGCTACCATTCTTACCCGTCGCGAGCGCCATTTATATGTAGCTATCTGGTTCTTTATTGCATCATGGGTAACTGTTGCCATGTTGCATATTGTTAACTCTATTGAATATCCTGTTTCATTTATGAAAAGCTATTCATGGTACGCAGGTGTTCAAGATGCCTTGGTACAATGGTGGTATGGTCATAATGCGGTAGCGTTCTTCCTTACCACTCCTTATTTAGGAATTATGTATTACTTCTTGCCAAAAGCGGCCGATCGTCCGGTATATTCTTACCGTTTGAGTATTGTTCACTTTTGGAGTTTAATCTTCTTATATATCTGGGCTGGACCTCACCATTTATTATACACTGCATTGCCTGACTGGGCACAATCATTAGGAACTGTATTCTCCATTATGTTGATTTTACCAAGTTGGGGAGGTATGTTGAATGGATTGTTCACATTACGCGGAGCATGGGATAAAGTACGTGAAGAGCCTGTTTTGAAATTCTTTGTAGTGGCGGTAACATGTTATGGTATGAGTACTTTCGAAGGACCGATGCTGGCATTGAAAAATGTAAATGCCATCTCTCACTATAGCGACTGGACTGTAGCTCACGTGCATATTGGCGCTTTAGGATGGAATGGATTCTTAACTTTTGGTATGATGTATTGGTTGATACCAAAATTATTTAATACTACCCTATTCTCTAAGAAGATGGCTTCAACCCATTTCTGGATTGGCACTTTAGGAATTTTATTGTATGCTATTCCAATGTATTGGAGTTCATTCCGTGCGTATTTCATGATGAAGGCCTTCACTCCTGAAGGACAATTACAATATCAATTTATTGATATCGTTCAAACCGTAATTCCATTTTATATCATGCGTGGTTTGGGTGGTTTGATTTATTTGTCAGGAGTTATTTTAATGATTTACAATTTGGTGAAAACTGCAAAATCAGGAGCATTTGTTGCAAATGAAGAAGCCGAAGCACCAGCATTGGCAAGAGAATATCATGCACCAGCCAACTCAATCTGGCATAGCGTTATTGAAAGAAAACCAATTTTATTATTGGTATTGAGTTTGGTAGTAGTAGCAATTGGTGGATTGGTAGAATTGATTCCTACCTTCTTGGTAAAAGAAAATATTCCTACCATCGCTTCAGTAAAACCATATACACCACTTGAATTGCAAGGACGTGATATCTATATCCGTGAAGGATGTTATAACTGTCACTCACAAATGATTCGTCCGTTCCGCTATGAAGTAACCCGTTTCGGCGAATACTCAAAAGCAGGAGAATTTGTTTACGACCATCCATTCCAATGGGGTAGTAAACGTACAGGACCAGATTTGGCAAGAGAAGGTGTGAATCAACCAAGTGCTACATGGCATTTCAATCATATGTATAATCCTGGAGCGATGATCAATGGCTCAATTATGCCTCCATATCCATCGTTGTATGATAATACTATTGATAAAGCAAGTACCATGTCGAAGATTCATGCGATGCGTAATATGGGAGTTCCCTATCCTGAAAATTACGAAGCCATTGCTAACGATGATTTAGATGCACAAGCCAATAAAATTTTAGCGGAAATTCAAGCCAATGATAAAACAATCACCATCTCTAGTGATAAGGAAATTATTGCTTTGATTGGATACTTGAAACGCTTGGGTACTGATATTAAACTTAACACTAAAAATTAATCCATCTATATGAAATTCTCAACTTATCTAGAACAAATAACAGGCGTAAGTATCTACCCGATAATATCGCTTCTCATGTTTGTTGTATTCTTTGTAATCGTTACTTACTGGATGTACAGTATTGACGGTAAAGAAATTGAACGAATTGAAAAATTGCCATTAGATGACAAATAAACTTTACATGATATGACACAAAATAACATCAAAAAATTTGCTTTAAGTTGTATAGCCCTTGCTGCTCCATTGTTTTTCTTTGGCCAGCAAGCCAGTACAGAAGTCGCTGCTGCTGCCGCTCCTAGCGGAGGTATCGATATTAATGTTGTATTGCTGATTGTAGCAGTATTCCTTTTATTACCAATTTTCATAACTGGTAATGCGTTCTTGCTTTCATTGAAAGAGTTTACTAAGAAAACCGGAAATAATACAACCAAGATTGTTGGATTTGTATTCTTCTTTTTCTTAGCGAGTGCGGCACAAGCACAAGGTGCTGATGCAACTACTGATGCAACTACTGCTGCTGCTCCAGCGGCAACCACCTTCTTTGGATGGTCGCCTTGGATTTTAACCAGCGTAATTGTTTTCGAAGCCTTACTTATTGTATTTTTATCGTGGTTAACCATGGTATTAATTAAGCATGCTACCGCTACTGAAGAAGTTCCTGGACAAGCTCCAGTAGAAACTAGTTCATGGTTAGGTCGTTTCTGGGATAAAATCAATAGCTTTAAACCTATTGAAGAAGAAGGCGATATCGATACGGGTCACCACTATGATGGAATTCGTGAATTGAACAATGTTACACCACCTTGGTTTATTACAGCGTTTGTATTCACCATTATCTTTGGTATCATTTATATGTACCGTTATCATATAAGCAAATCGGCTCCTTTACAAGCTGAAGAGTTTGCTATAGAGATGACTCAAGCTGCGGAAGAGAAAGCAGCCTTTGCTGCAAAACAAACCAGTAGTCTTGACGAAAACAGTGTGGTAATGTTGGAAGGAGCTGATATCGAAGCTGGGAAGAAAATTTTCGTAGGAACTTGTGCATCATGCCATGGCACTAATGGAGGCAGTATGAAAGGAGGTGTTGGACCAAACCTTACTGATGAATATTGGATTCATAGTGGAAGTTTAAAAGACATCTTCAAATCGATTAAATATGGATGGTCGGGAACTGCGATGATTGCTTGGAAAGACCAATTTTCGGCAAAACAAATTGCCCAATTGGCTAGCTATGTAAAATCGATCAATGGCAGTAACCCACCAAATGCGAAAGAGCCGCAAGGAGATATCTATAAAGAAGTAGCTATTGCCCCTACCGATACGAATGTAACTGATACTACTAAGACAAAAAAATAAGGTAATGAGAGAAGAGGATTTATTGCAAGCCCAGTCGTATAGAGACCGTGTGAGCACTGTGACAAACACAGGAAAGAGGAACTGGGTTTACGCTTTTAAACCCTCAGGGAAATGGTATAATTATAGAAAATATATTGCCTATTCCTATCTCGCTTTATTTTTCATCATTCCGTTTATTAAGGTAAACGGAATGCCATTCATGCTTATAAATCTTCCTGAGGGCAAATTCATTTTGTTCACCAAAATATTTTGGCCTCAGGATTTTTTCATCTTCGCTATTGCCATGATTACCTTCATTGTATTCGTGGTACTATTTACTGTTGTCTTTGGGCGGTTATTCTGTGGATGGGTTTGTCCGCAAACGGTATTCATGGAATTTGTTTTCCGCCCCATTGAATGGTTGGTTGAAGGTTCGCCTATCAAACAACGTAAGCTCGAAGAAAAAGGTTTTACTGCGGAGCGAACATTTAAGCTCATTGTAAAGCATCTATTATTTTTAATATTATCCTTTCTAATCGCCCATACCTTCCTCTCTTATATTTTAGGGGTAGATGAAGTCATTAAGATTGTAAAAGAGCCGCTCTCAGAGCACCTTGTATTGCTCACTGGCTTGATTGTATTTACCCTTTTATTCTATAGCGTTTATGCTTTTGTAAGAGAACTCGTATGCACTACTATTTGTCCATACGGCCGATTACAAGGTGTGATGTTTGATAAGGATACCATGCAAATTTCTTATGATTACAAACGTGGTGAACCCAGAGGTAAATATAAGAAAAACGAAGTTCGTACCGAAGGCGATTGTATCAATTGCATGAAATGCGTTCATGTATGCCCTACCGGCATTGATATCCGTAATGGATTGCAAATGGAATGTGTGGGATGTGCTGCCTGTATTGATGAGTGTAACGATGTGATGGAAACCTTAAACATGGAAAAAGGTCTTATTCGTTTTGCATCCGAAAATGAAATCACTACTGGTAATAAATTTCATTTCAATAACAGAATGAAAGCGTATTCCATTCTATTATTCATTCTCATGATATTTATGGGTATTTTAATTGGTACTCGAAAGACAGTCGATACCTATATTTCAAGGGCGAGAGGTCAGTTGTTTCAGGAAATTGGAACCGATACCATCGGAAATATTTATGATGCAAAAATCATTAATAAAACCAGGGAAGAAATCCCATTGACATTAAGGCTTGAAGATTATCCTGGAGAAGTAACGGTTGTAGGAAATGGGAAAATATTATTAAAGAAGGAAACTGTGAACGAATTAACTTTCTTTGTAAAAATTCCAAGGAGCTCGATTCCTAAGAGAAACACCAATATTAGAATCGGAGTTTACCGTGGAGATGAAAAAATACAAGTAGTAAAATCAAAGTTTTTAGGACCATTTAAATAAGTATCATGAACTGGGGACATAAGTTAACCATCGTTATTGCAGCCTTTATTATAATCATGCTGGGCATGGTTTATATCGCATTTCGTCAAACCAATGAAATGATGGATGAGGGTTATTACGCCAAAGAATTGAAGTATCAATCGTATATCGATGCCTCAAAAAATTTGAATAGTATAACTACCGAAACCTTGATTTCACAGCAGGCTGAAGGTATCGTAGTTCGTATTCCAGAAAGCTTAATAGAAGGTTTTGCAAATGGCAAAATTGAGTTTCTAAGAAACGATAATGAGAAAAAGGATTTGCTTGTAAATGTTACTCCCGATGCAGCTGGAATATTTATTATTGATCATAGTAAATTTAGTTCCGGTAAATATATTGCACGTATTCAATGGGAAAGTAAAGGCAAACCTTACTACCGAGAAGAAACCCTGATTGTAAATAAATAATGAACCCGTTGTTCACTGTTCTTATTTCGGGGTTCACCATCGGAATACTTGGAAGCTTTCACTGTGTGGGCATGTGTGGCCCCCTGGCGCTTTCACTTCCAGTAAATCATCTAAATAAAACACAAAGAATTTTTTCAATTTTATTGTATAACCTGGGCAGGGTTTTTACCTATGCCATTATGGGAATTTGCTTTGGATTCATTGGGAAAACTTTTGCATTTTTCAAGGTACAGCAATGGCTGAGTGTTACTGCAGGTGTTTTAATTCTTAGCATCTTGCTCATTCATCAGTTTGGCAACCCCAATAAAAATTATCTCGCCCGGTATACCCATCGCATTAAAGCACAACTAAGCAAGTACTTGCAATCGGAGAAAAGTTTGTTTACCCTTTTCACGATTGGTGTATTGAATGGGCTCTTGCCTTGCGGACTCGTGTATGTTGCCGTTGCAGCCTCCTTGGCCGCTGGCAGTGTGGTGAATAGTGGATTGATGATGATGGCATTCGGACTTGGAACCCTACCCGTGATGGCCTTAACTATGGCATTTGGAAAATTCATCTCCCTCAACTTCCGTCATAAATTAAATAAGATAACGCCCTACTTTATCATGTTAGTAGCTGTGCTGCTCATTTTGAGAGGGCTCAATTTGGGTATCCGTTACGTCTCTCCTGCTCAGGAAAAAGAGAAAATGGATTGCTGTCATGAAGAATAAAAAAAGCATTCTTCTCAGACAAAGAACATCAAACAAACAATAATATTTTCCTTAAATTTTTTCAGGCAGGGTATATTTTCTACCTGTATTTTGCTTCTTCAGATAATCCATCAGCGGCATAAAATAGTTAACCATGGCCTTCGCGCTGAGGTCAGAGCCCGTATTGTCTTTCAGAATTTTTCTCCAGTCGCCACTGGCTCCCGGGTACATCATCTTTTGCAGGAAAGCACCAATTTCCTTGTTACCATAATAGTTGGTAGCATGCGGATCCTGATGCAAGATATCTTTGGCAATATGCTCATGCACCTGAAATAAAAGCAGGTACGATAATGCATAATCATAGTATTGTGCAGCATCATCGTTGATATGCGTTTTGCTTGCGGCATCACAATATTTCTCATCACGAGGAGAAGGAGGCACAATGCCTTGATAGGTTTTTACCAAATCCCACCAGTGCTTATTGAATTGATCGGCAGGTAAATTATTCGTGTACAAATCGTGTTCGAAATTCGTCATCACCCCAGCACTCCACGGAATAAATACGATATAGTTTAATGCTTCTTTTAAGAGTTGCATGGTATCGTTGGTTACCACATCTCCTGGCAATAAACCAATGCCCGAAATAAATGGTTTTTGCATCGCAGCCAATCCCATCATACTTCCAAAAGCCTCGTGGTACGCGCGGTTGGCGCCCCCTCTCAATACAAATGGAACATCTTTATTTGAATAAGTTAAATAATAGTAGATATGTCCAAATTCATGATGTGTTGTTTCATACCATTCGCTATTGGGTTCAATACTCATGAGCGAACGCACATCATCATTCAAATTCATATGCCATGCACTCGCGTGATTGTTCTTGCTATAATCGGCATCCTTTGGCAATGGAAACAAACTCGATTTTTCATAGAATGTTTTAGGTAATGGAGGGAATCCGATACTCACATAAAAACGTTCGGCTTGCTCGGCAAACCAGCTTGCAGGCTTGGTTTTAAGGGCACTATCCAAATTCAATCCTTTCACATCTACCATGGCACTCCAGTCTTGTCCCCAGCGGTTGCTCAACCAATGTGCCGGAATTTCATCAGGCACTTCCTTCACTCCATATTTCTTAGCAAGCTCGTAACGTGCCCAGGTATGCAATTCACGATAGAGTGGCCATACTTCCTGAATCATTTCCTGATTCATCTTCATCATCTCTTCGTTGGTCATGCCATAATCGCTAACCTGATAACTGAAGAAATCGGAGTAACCCAAAGGCTGCACTGTTTTGTTTCTTAGCATTTGTAAGTTTACCAATCCTTCTTTCAAAGTACTTCCTACTTCCTTACTGGCGTTCCATGCTTTTTGGCGCTGAGCAAGGTTTGTAGCGTTATTTAAAATATCGTCAATATCATTGGTGCTTACCTTCTTCCCGTCAATTGTAAAATGATATCCGAAAAGGTTTTTAATTTGTTGCGTTTCTGCCTTGATTCTTTCGGTTACCATGTCTTTCATACTCTCCGGGTTATTGGCAGCAGTATATAAAATCATATTCATTTGCTTCACCTGAATCTCACTTAGGCTGGCTTTCCATTGCAGGAATAACTGAACGCTATCAATCACCTTTTGACTTCCAGTAAAATCGGCCATGGCTTTTGCCGCATCGTCATTGGCTTTGCCAGTGAGTGAATCGCCTTCCTTGATATAGGTATTTACCTTCCATTGGGTTTCACTGCTGATGGTATAAAGACGCTGGAACTCATTATTATAATCGGTAAGAAAACGCTGCACCCGTTGTTGCTTTTCGAGGATTTCTTTTTGGGCATTATTATTATTTCCACATGAAAGCGAAAAGAGGATGGTGATGGTGAGTAATAGGTATTTCATGGCAGGCATTTTTTTACAAACATAGTAGTTTTTGTGATGAATGCCCTCCCTCGATTTAAGGTAGAAATGGAGGTTATAAGCTAGTTTTAGTTCTGGATTCAGAATCAATAGAAATATCGAGAAGCCGTTTTTCAACCCTTGATATGCTAGAAAGTACCCATTCGAGGGTTAATTTTAACAGCTTTTGAACAATAATCGGGCTTGAAATTTGACTTTTTAAGCCTATTTTCGCACGTTTTAAAAAATTTTACATTATACCATATGAAAAGGCTTATCCTGCTTATTTTTAGTATTTATTTCATCAGTGCAAAGGCACAAACAATTTTTACCTATGGCAATACTCCAGTAAGTAAAGAAGAGTTCTTGAGAGTTTATCAAAAGAACAATCATACCATTACTTACGACGAGAAATCGGTACGTGAATATTTGGAATTATATGAAAACTTTAAATTAAAAGTAAAAGCTGCCGAAGAATTGGGAATGGATACTGTGGAAGGGTTTCGTCAGGAACTCGAAGGGTACCGCAAACAACTGGCTCAACCTTACCTTACCAGTAAGAAGGTAACCGATTTATTGGTACGTGAAGCTTACGACCGTTTACAATATGAAGTAAAAGCATCACATATTTTGGTGAACTGCGGATTGAATGATATGCCCAAGGATACCTTAGCAGCTTATAAGAAAGCCATGGATATCAGGGAGAAAATTGTGAAAGGCAATATGAGCTTTGATAGCGCCGCCTTCAATTTCAGCGACGATCCATCTGCCATTCGTAATATGGGTAACCTCGGTTATTTCACTGCATTCAATATGATTTACTCCTTCGAATCGGGTGCCTTTAATACCCCACAAGGCGAAGTATCAATGCCGGTAAGAACTCAGTTTGGTTATCACTTGATTAAGGTAACCGACAAACGCAAAGCACGTGGTGAAGTGAAAATTGCGCATATCATGATCAATATTAGCGACCCCAACCGTGAAAAAATTGTGGCCGATAACGATTCAACTTCAGCAAAATCAAAAATCTATGCCATCTATAATAAATTAAAAAATGGTGGTTCATGGGATGAGCTTTGTAAACAATATAGCGAAGACTTCTATACCAATACTGCTGGTGGAATGTTGAACTGGGTATCGAGCACCAGCCGTTACCCCGACGAAATTAAAGCTGCTGCATTCAGCATTAAAAATGATAATGAATTTGCAGAGCCAGTGAAGACAGAATTTGGATGGCATATTGTAAAACGTATCGAAGCAAAAGCTGCAAGCACCTTCGAAGAATCGAAAGACGGCCTGGCACAAAAAATTCAACGTGACGGACGTAGCGACTTGAATCGTACCGTAATCATTGATAGTATCAAAACTGCCAATAATTTCAAAGAAACAGCAGCGATGTATCAAGACTTTTTGAAATCGGTTGATTCTACTTTGGTTTCAGGCACATGGAAACCTGATAGTGCCACTGCTGTGAAAATGCAAACCAAGGTATTGTTCACTATTGCAAATCAGAAATATACCCAAGCCGATTTTGCTGCTTATGTACTTGCTTATCAAACACCACAGAAGAAATCGAATGCCCAAGCCATTGTAACAGGCATGTATAAAGATTTCATGAACAACTCGGTATATGAATATGCTGAACGTAATTTGGCTGAGACCAACGAGGCTTTCAGAAATATTTACAAAGAATATCGTGATGGAATTTTATTGTTCGACCTCACCGATAAGAAGGTATGGAGCAAAGCAGTAAGCGATACCACTGGCTTACAACAATTTTACGAAGCACATAAACAAGAACATATCTGGAAAGACCGTATTGATGTAACCTTATATGATTGTGCTGATAAGAAAATTGCTAAAGCGGCTCAAAAGATGGCTGCCAAAGGCATTGAATCGGATAGCATCCTGAGCGTATTGAACAAAACCAATGCATTAAATGTTAGTGTAAAGAAAGGAAAGTTTGAGCGTGGTGAAAATACCACCATCGATTCATTGAAATGGGTTAAAGGAACACAAAAAATTTCTGACACTCGTTTCGCCATCGTGCGTAATGTAATTCCTAGTCAGCCTAAATTATTGAGTGAAGCAAGAGGAACATTTACCTCTGAATATCAAAACGACCTTGAAAAACAATGGATCAAAGAACTTCGTGAGAAGTATCCAATTCGTGTTTATGAGGATGTGGTAAAATCAATTATTCGTTAATGAATCAAAAAAGCACGGATACCCCGGTGAAACCATTTCACATACGGTACTCCTTGGGTTGGGTGCTTTTAATTTTGTTTTTTGTGCAGTGCAAGCAAGCGGCGAAGTTTAATCCGTTTGCACACCAGGATAATAAAGGACGAACCATTGCCAAAGTGTATGAAGCCGAGCTCTATGAAAGTGATTTGGCTTTATTAAATACCAAAGACAAGAATAAGGAGGATAGCACTGCCCTGGTGAAGGAATTCGTAAATAACTGGGTGAAACAACAGCTTCTAATTAAGAAAGCCAACGAGAACCTTACCGATGACCAAAAGAATGTAGAACAGCAACTCAGTGAGTATCGGAATAGTTTGATTATCTACTTATACGAGAAAGAACTGGTGCGTCAAAAGCTCGATACTGTGGTAAGTGAAGCCGAGATACAGCAGTTTTATGATGCCAATAAATATAATTTCGAGCAAAAAAGTAACATCATACAGCTCAATTACGTAAAATACGAAAAGAAGAAAACGGATGCTGCCAGAATCAGGTCGGTGATGCAAGGCAATAATATTGATCAGAATTATGCGTTTATTGATTATTGCCAGAAGAATGCAGCGAATTACTTTTTTAAGAGCACCGTTTGGCTTGAGTTTAACGATGTATTGAAAGAGGTGCCAATTAAAACCTATGACCAGGAGCAGTTTATACAGAACAATAAATATATCGAAGTATTTGACGATAATTATATTTACTTTGTAAAGATTTTGAACTTTAAAATCAAGAACAGCATCTCCGAATTACCGTTTGTAAGCAATACAATAAAGGCTACCATACTCAATAACCGTAAGGTAAAACTGATTGAAGCACTCGAGCGGGAGATGATGGAAAAAGCCTTGAATACCAACGATATTAAAATTAATTAAATCTACCTTGAAAATCAATAGCAAATTAGCCTTACTGTTACTCTTTGGATTTCTATCCATTATAAAAACTTACGCGCAACCAGTGATTGCCGATGAAATTATTGCCGTAGTTGGGAATAAAACATTATTGTACTCGGAAGTTGATTTAGAGCTGGAGCAACAAAAGAAACAGGTAAACAATATCAATGACCCTGCAACACGCTGTGATATCTTCAATCAGTTGCTTATTCGCAAGTTCATGCTCATGCGTGCCGACCTCGACAGTTTAGAGGTTCAGGAAGATCGTATTGATGCAGAACTAAACAAACGTATCAGCTATTTCATTTCTATGTATGGAAGTGAAAAGAAGATGGAAGAGGCCACTGGAAAGACAGTGGCACAACTCAAAAGTGAAAACCGCGAGAAAATCAGAGATGAGCTTTTGATACAACAACAAAAAGAATTATTGGTAGGAAGTTTAAAAGTATCACCCAATGAGGTGGCGGCATACTTTAATAAATTCCCAAAAGATAGCCTCCCCAATTTCGATGCAGAGATTGAGGTAGCACAATTTATACGTAAGCCCAAAGTAACCTCCTTAGAGAAACAGGTTGCCTATGAGAAAATTAAAAGCATACGCGATCAAATAATGCATGGAACAAGTTTCAGAACCATGGCCTTATTGTATAGCGACGATAAAGCCAGTGCCCGTGCTGGTGGCGAAATGGATGAGTTTGGCAGAGGCATGATGGTTGCTCAGTTTGAGGCCATGGCATTCAAACTTAATAATGATACCATTTCCCCTATTATAGAAACCGAATTTGGATATCATATCATGCAACTCATTTATCGTAAAGGCGATCATGTGAAAGTGCGTCATATTTTAATACGCGCGGTAATGGTAGGACAAGATTATGAAGATGCCCGAGTATTTTTAGATAGCATTCGTACTAGAATAATGATTGACAGTATCAGCTTTGAAAATGCTTGTAAGAAATTCAGTGATGACGAACGTACCAGCTTTAATGGAGGATATTTTCTTGACCCCAATACTGGTGGTACTAAAATAGCAGTAAGTGAACTGGATAAGGAAACTTATGAAATCATCGCTAAATTGAAACCAGGTGAAATGACAGCACCCATGCAAGAAATTTTAGAAGATGGTTCGGTTGTGTATCGTATATTATATTTGAAAAGTGAATCGCCACCACATGTGATGAACATGAAAGACGATTACCAAAAAATTCAAGCGAAAGCATTAGAGGCTAAGCAGTATGAGGTATTGAAGAAATGGCTTGCAAAAGAAAAACAGAGAAGCTATTATAACGTAAAAGATAATTTTAAAGATTGCCTGAACAAAATATTATAACCATGAACGACGTAGAACGTGCCCAGGAACTAGCCCGGAAATTTAAAATGTTGCAGGACGAAACTGCAAAAGTAATTGTTGGACAAAACGCCGTAGTTGAAGCTGTATTAACCGCCATCTTTTGTAATGGCCATTGCCTTTTGGTGGGTGTGCCCGGATTGGCGAAAACGTTATTAGTACAAACAATATCCAAAGTACTCGACCTCGATTATAATCGTATTCAGTTCACTCCCGATTTAATGCCAGGTGATATTACCGGAAGTGAAATTTTGGATGAGACACGTAATTTCAAGTTTATTAAAGGCGCCTTATTCGCCAATATCGTCCTTGCCGATGAGATCAATCGTACACCTCCAAAAACACAAGCAGCCTTGCTTGAGGCCATGCAAGAACGCACTATTACCATAAGTGGTAAGCAATATCAATTGCCCAATCCATTCTTTGTACTGGCAACACAAAATCCAATCGAACAAGAAGGCACGTATCCATTACCCGAAGCGCAACTCGACCGTTTCATGTTCAATATCGTGCTCGATTATCCATCGTTTGCAGAGGAGGTGCAAGTGGTAAAAAACACTACCGTAGATCGTAAGGTAACCTTAAATAAAATTCTAACTGCCGAAGAAATTATTGCTTACCAGGCTTTGGTACGTAGCGTTTCGGTACCAGATAATGTAATTGAATATGCAGTGCGTGTGGTAAACAAAACACGTAATGTAAGTGAATTTGCCAACGAAACTTCCCGCAAGTATGTGAGTTATGGAGCTGGCCCAAGAGCAAGCCAGTACTTAATTTTAGGTGCTAAATGTCATGCTTTGCTGCGTGGTAAATATTCGCCCGATATTGAAGATGTGCAAGCAGTAGCTTATAATGTATTGCGTCATCGTATCATTAAAAATTATAAAGCGGAAGCCGAAGGAATGAATGTTGAAACCATCATCAAAGCCTTGTTATAATTAACATAATAAGGTTTTAGGTTTGAACCTATTTCATATATATTTTATTTATTTTCTTAATTAATTCTTACACCAAATCATGCGTATTGTGTTTATGGGAAATCCGGAATTCGCAGTAGCTTCTTTGAAGCGGTTGCATGAAGGTGGTGCAGATATTGTGGGCGTGGTAACAGGCCCCGACAGGCCTGCAGGCAGAGGATTAAAAGTACAGACATCGCCAGTAAAAGATTATGCGGTGCAACATGGCTTAAATATTTTACAACCAGAGAAATTAAAAGCCCCTGGATTTATTGAAGCATTGCAAGCATTGAAACCCGATTTAGGTGTGGTCATTGCGTTTCGTATGCTACCTGAAGCCGTATGGACCATGCCGACTATTGGCACTGTTAACTTACACGCTTCATTGCTCCCACAATATAGAGGTGCAGCGCCCATCAACTGGGCCATCATCAATGGTGAAAATGAAACAGGACTTACCACTTTTTTCTTGAAGCATGAAATTGATACTGGCAATATCATCTTTAATAAGCGCATGGAAATTGGCGATGATGAAAATGCAGGCAGCCTTCACGATCGATTAATGGAAGCCGGTGCTGAGCTCATGCTCGAAACGGTGAATGCCATTGCCACTGGTAGCTATCCCGAAATGCCACAACCCGAGTATCAGGAATTGAAACATGCACCCAAGTTATTCAAACCCGACTGTGTACTCGATTTTTCACAAAACGCAGCAACCGTTCACAATAAAATTAGAGGATTGAGCCCCTACCCTACTGCCTATACATTCATAGCTCATAAAGTATTTAAAATATATCAGGCCAGTGCCGAAATTGCGAAGCATGATTTTGAAACGGGTAAATTTATCATGGATAAAAACAGCCTAAAAGTGGCGGTGGCCGACGGTTTCATTCATTTGCATGAAGTACAACTGGAAGGCAAAAAGAAGATGGGGATTGTGGAGTTTTTGAATGGACAAGCTTCTTTATTCGAAGCAACTTATTAGTCGTAATTACTTAATCATTTTTTCTCTCTTCACGAGATACGGCGTAAGCACCTGATTAAATCCGCGAGCGATATCCGCCTCAATAAAATCAATTTTATACTGCGCACATTTATTTTGCAAAGCAACAGCATAAGCTCCTACTGCCTTTTGATAGGCATCTTTCACCGCATTGCTATGAACTTTTACATGTTGCCCCGATTCTAAATCGATGAACTCATAAGGGCGGCTCTCAAAATCAAAATCAATTTCCTTGCTTTTATCTACCACATGAAAAAGCATCACTTCATGTTTATTATATTTAAGATGTTGTAGGGCATTAAAAATATTCTCTTCATCATCCATGCTATTCATCATATCGCTGAAGATGACTACCATGCTGCGTTTGTGAATGCTATCGGCAATTTGATGCAAGGCGCCAGCAACGTTGGTTGTTTTGGTGATGGTAGGTTTCGCAAGAAGCTCTTCCAGTTTATGCCAGATCATTTTTTGTTGTACCAAACTGCTTTTCGCATCTGCATGAAAATTCACTTCATCGTTAAAGAGCGATAACCCAAAGGCATCACGTTGTTTTTTGAGTAAGTGAACAATAGCAGCGGCGGCATATACCGAGAACTTCATCTTATTGTGAATCCCTTCGGGGAAATACATCGATGAAGAATTATCAATTAAAATTTGGCAACGAAGATTTGTTTCTTCTTCAAAACGTTTTACAAAAAGTTTATCTGTACGTCCAAATAGTTTCCAATCGATATAGCGGGTGCTTTCGCCAGTATTGTAAATACGATGCTCGGCAAACTCAACGCTGAAGCCATGGAAAGGACTCTTATGTAATCCCGTAATAAATCCTTCCACCACTTGCTTTGCAATGATTTCTAGATTACTGTAGGCTTCTATCTCCTGTTGATTGATTGGCATTTGTTGCGGTTACTCAATAATTGCATCAAGGATGCTTTACTACAAGTATCGTTAAATCTTTTGACATTATGAAGAATAGCTGATGATAACACGCACCCCTTAAGCGTTCGCTGGTGCAGGGGTTGCATTGAGCATGGCAATTTGCTGTGCCACGTTTTGTGCAATCGATTGCAATGCTATTGAATCGGGTGTAGTGCCCAGTACCGCAGGGTTTCCTGTATCACCTCCTTCCTGTATACTTTGATAAATTGGAACTTCACCAAGGAAGGCCAAATTAAATTCTTCGGCAATACGTTTACCTCCATCCTTACCAAATAAATAATATTTGTTTTGTGGAAGTTCGGCAGGTGTGAAGTGAGACATGTTTTCTACCACACCTAAAATAGGAATATTTATTCCTTGCATGGCAAACATATTCACTGCTTTGCGGCAATCGCTCAAACTCACTTCCTGAGGCGTAGTAACCATCACCACGCCGCTTACATGCGCTGCTTGTGAAATGGTGATATGTACATCGCCTGTTCCAGGAGGCAAATCGATAACGAGGTAATCGAGATCGCCCCAGTTCACATCATTCACAAACTGGCGAATGGCATTGGATACCATGGGGCCGCGCCATACCACAGGTTGTAAGCGATCAACCAAAAATCCAATAGATAATATTTTGATTCCGTATTTTTCAATTGGAACCATCACGTTTCTTCCGTCGATATCTTCCAATAATGGTTTGGCATCTTCCAGTCCAAGCATCACTGGAATCGAGGGGCCATAAATATCACCATCGAGCAATCCCACTTTCGCACCTAGTTGAGCCAAGCCAATAGCGAGGTTCACAGCCACTGTTGATTTACCAACACCACCTTTACCTGAAGCCACGGCAACAATATTTTTAACACCTGGTAAGATGGTATGTTTATCACGCAAAGTAGTTACTTCACTACTCATCGTGATATGGACTTCCGCTTCTTTATCAACCAATAGTTTCACCGCATTTTCGCTCGCACGCTGAATCATTTCCTTCATAGGGCAGGCTGGTGTGGTGAGTACGATGGTGAATGAAACTTTCTTTCCTTCAATCACCAAATTTCTAACCATACCAAGGGTTACGATATCCTTTTTCAAATCAGGATCCTCCACATTCATCAGGGCTTTTAATATCTCTTTTTCAGTCATGGGTTGGGTGCGTTATTCGGTTATAATTTTAAGGATGCGAGATGCAATCCTGGATGTATTTGTAAAATGAAATGTGTATTTATTAAAGATTCTATCTCAATAAATTATTTAAACATCGGCATGTTTTTCAAGCTACGACCCATGCCTTGGAATTTGTTCATGGTTTTCATCATCTTGCGCATTTCTTCAAATTGCTTGATGAGGTCGTTTACTTCTTGTATTGAGCGACCGCTTCCTTTGGCCACCCGTTGACGGCGTGAACCAGTGAATGTATCTGGGCTACGGCGTTCTTCTGGGGTCATACTGGTGATGATGGCTTCAATCCCTTTGAAAGAATTTTCATCGATATCAATATCTTTAATTGCCTTACCAACACCTGGAATCATGCCCATGAGATCTTTGATATTTCCCATTTTCTTGATTTGAGCCAGTTGTGATAAGAAGTCATCAAAGTTAAATTCGTTCTTGCTAATTTTCTTAGCGAGTCGTGAGGCTTCTTCCTGATTGAAATTCTCTTGTGCTTTTTCAACCAAACTCACGATATCACCCATTCCCAAAATACGGGAAGCCATACGATCGGGATAGAATACATCGATTGCATCGAGTTTCTCGCCCATACCTACAAACTTAATTGGCTTTTGCACCACACTCATAATAGAGAGGGCAGCGCCACCACGGGTATCACCATCGAGTTTTGTAAGGATTACTCCGTCAAAATTCAATCGATCGTTGAAGGCCTTGGCGGTATTCACGGCATCCTGACCCGTCATCGAATCGACTACAAATAAAATCTCATTAGGATTAACGGCTGCCTTGATTCGAGCAATCTCATCCATCATTTGCTCATCGATGGCCAAACGACCCGCGGTATCAATAATTACAACATCGTGAACACCCAATAGCTTGGCTTCTTTCAGTGCATTGGTAGCTATTTTTACTGCATCTTTATTGTCGGGCTCGGCATATACCTTCACACCAATTTGTTCGCCCAATACTTGCAATTGATCAATCGCAGCCGGACGATAAATATCGCAGGCAACGAGCAATGGATTCTTTCCGCGTTTTTCTTTGAGGAGCTTGGCCAGCTTACCTGAGAAAGTAGTTTTACCACTACCTTGCAAACCACTCATCAAAATCACTGTTGGATTGCCTTTGATATTAATATCGCGTGCTTGTCCGCCCATTAATTCCGTAAGTTCATCCTGCATGATTTTCACCATGAGCTGACCCGGTGATACAGAGGTCAATACATTTTGACCGAGCGCTTCTAGTTTAACCTTATCAGTAAACTCTTTCGCTATTTTATAATTTACATCGGCATCGAGCAATGCACGACGAATTTCCTTAACCGTTTCGGCTACATTTATTTCTGTAATTCTACCCTGCCCTTTTAATACTTTAAAGGCTCTGTCAAGTTTACTACTCAGGTTATCGAACATAAAACACAGTATTTTTTTTAGAAGTGCGAATTTACTGATTAATACATTTGCAGGCAACGTCAATTGCCAATTTTCTTCTAGTTTTTTTGCTATCAATGTAATGATTAAAAACATAAAAAATAATATTTTTATTCAACCTCTTCTTCACATATTTGCACCCACAAAATAAACATGTACAAAAAAACCATTTATCTGCTCTTGATGCTTCTTGCTGCTTGCAAGACTTATCATACCACACAGATACAATGGGATGAATACCATATTGAGACGAAGAAACAGGCCGTTAGTGCTGATACTTCAATTATAGGAATCATAGCACCTTACAAGAACGCACTCGATTCGCAAATGAATGCGATAATTGGCACCAATGCCATTACGCTCTCAAGCAAAAAGCCGGAAGGAAGTTTGGGCGATTTTTTTGCAGACGCCATCAGAGAAGAGGCCGAGAAATTATATCACAAAAAAATAGATGTGTCTTTTTTCAATAGTGGCGGACTTCGAATTCAAGGTATTGCAGCGGGGCCTATCAAAGTAACTACCATTTATGAGTTGATGCCATTTGACAATGAAATTGTGGTGATGACTATTGATGGCAATACCCTATTCAAAATATTAGAATACAGTGCCAAGCGAGGAGGTGATCCAATATCGGGCGTACGATATACAATACAAGATAATAAACCCATCAATATTACCGTTAATAATGAAGCCTTGGTGCTCGCTCATCAATATGTGTATGCTACCAACGACTATTTAGCCAATGGGGGCGATAATATGAACTTCTTAAAAGATGTTCCCAAAGAATTAAAAAGCGTGAAACTGCGTGATATGCTTTTCGAATATTTCAAATCACATCCACAACCCTTAAACTATACTGCTGATGGAAGAGTACAACTACAAAAGTAGAAGAAAGTTTATTCGTGATATTGCGGGTGCGGGAGCTTTTCTGGCCTTCTATAGCTTCCCTACGAGCTTGTTGGCCAATACCGATGCATATACAAAAATTACCATTTTACATACCAACGATTGGCATAGTAGAATTGAACCATTCCCAGAGGATGGAGGTAAATTTTCGGGTATGGGAGGGGCAGTTTATCGGGCGAGTATTATCAATGAAATTCGTAAGCAGGAAAAAAACGTATTATTACTTGATGACGGAGATGTTTTTCAAGGAACCCCCTATTTTAATTTTTACGGAGGTGAGTTGGAGTACCGTTTGATGAGCAAAATGGGGTACGATGCAGGTACCTTAGGCAACCATGATTTTGATGCAGGATTGGATGGATTAAACAAGCAATTAGTACATGCAAATTTCCCAATTTTAAATGCAAATTACAACTTCAGTAATACCTTATTAAAAGATAAATTTAAACCCTATCAAGTTTTTGTAAAAGACGGAGTTAGAATTGGGGTATTTGGAATTGGTATAAAGCTCGATGGGTTGGTACCTGCCAAAATGTACGGAGAGACACAATACAACGACCCAATAGAAACTGCAAAAAAAACGGTTGCTATACTAAAAGAAGAAGAACATTGCGAAATCGTAATATGCTTATCCCACTTGGGTTACAAGTATAAGGAGAATATTGTGAGTGATGAAATATTGGCAGCACAGACAAAAGATATCGATTTAATTATTGGAGGACATACCCATACGTTTATGGATGCCCCTGCAAGTATAAAAAATAGCGCGGGAAATGAAGTTTTAATTTTTCAAGTGGGTTGGGCAGGGATAAATTTAGGCAGAGTTGATTTTTTTCTTGAGAAAAAATCAAAGAGAAAATGGTCAAAACATCATACTGTTGTTGTTGCTAAAAAAACAAATCAAAATAATCCAAAATAAATTTTTTTATGAATATTTTTTACTTCATTTTTACAACAGTATTTAAAACCTACATCTCAACATTATTTTATTGATAACAAAATAACTGACATAATTTTTGAACACTTAAATTTTGTCATCAAGGAAAAATAGGCTTTAATATTTTGCAGGGGCGGGGGGAGATTTTACATATTATATAAGAAGAGTTTACTAATTACGAAAATGTCTATGACCACACAAGGTACAGAAAAGAATCACGCAGCAATATGGCAGAACTGTTTGAAATTGATACAAGATAATTTACCTGCACAAAGCTTCAAAACGTGGTTCGAGCCGATTGTACCTGTAAAATTGGAAAGTAATGTTTTAACCATTCAAGTTCCCAGTCAGTTTTTTTACGAATGGCTGGAAGAACATTATGTTACATTACTTCGTAAAACCATCAAGCAGGAACTTGGTAAAGAAGGAAGACTGGAATACAGTATCATTGTTGAAAATAACAACTCAAAACCATATACAATCAATCTTCCAACAGCACACGGACAAAAGCATGAGAATAATGAAGTAAATATTCCATTCAATGTTGGAACCACAATTAAGAACCCGTTTGTAATACCTGGTATTAAGAAATACAATATCGAAAGCAATCTTAATCCTATCTATGTATTCGATAGTTTTATCGAAGGAGAAAGTAACCGCCTTGCGCGCACTGCGGGAGTTAATGTGGCTGCAAAACCAGCTGGTACTGCCTTTAACCCATTGATGATTTTTGGTGGTGTAGGTTTGGGTAAAACACATTTAGTACACGCTATTGGAAATCAAATCAAACAGCTACATAAAAACAAAATCGTTTTATATGTAAGTTCTGATAAGTTCACCAATCAGTTTGTTGATAGCATGAGAAATGAGAAATTCAATGACTTCATGAATTTCTATCAGTATATCGATGTTTTGATTTTAGATGATGTGCAGTTTTTAAGTGGAAGAGAAAAGACGCAAGAAATTTTCTTCCAAATTTTCAATGCATTGCATCAATCGGGCAAGCAATTGATTTTAACCAGCGACCGTGCTCCTAAAGATTTGAAAGGAATGGACGAGCGTTTGTTGAGTCGCTTCAAATGGGGATTAAGTGCTGAACTTACCACACCTGATTTCGAAACACGTATTGAAATATTAAAACAAAAAATGTATCAAGAGGGTGTACAATTGCCGCAAGAAGTGGTTGAATTTGTAGCTCATAATATCAATACCAATATCCGTGAACTCGAAGGCGCCATGATTTCATTGTTAGCTCAAGCTTCCTTGAATCGTCGTCAGATTGATCTGGACCTAGCCAAGCAGATGATTAAGAATTTTGTGAAGAACTCTAGCCGTGAAATCAGTATCGACTACATACAAAAAGTGGTATGTGATTATTATAAAATCTCAGTTGAGTTAGTGAAATCAAAAACACGTAAACGCGAAATTGTTCAAGCTCGTCAAATCTCTATGTTCTTCGCTAAAGACCTTACCAAGTCGTCGTTAAAAACCATTGGTATGTTCTTTGGAGGCCGCGACCATAGTACTGTTATTCATGCTTGCCAAACCGTAAACGATTTGATGGAAACTGACAAACAATTCAAGAATGATGTAGTGGAGATTGGAAAGAAAATCAAGATCAATACCGTTTAAAACGGAGTCAAATCAAATAATACAAAGAGTGCATATCGAATTTTCGGTATGCATTTTTTATTTTACCCTTGCAGATGCAACCATTTAACAAAATAAACGAACTAATTTAGTAACCTTGTATTTCATGCGAACGCTAACCCTTCTTTCACTCCTCATCTTCATTACGATGCAGGGAATATCACAAAACAATAGTGCATTTTATGCCCATCGGGAGGCACATTTTTTATATTACCCCAATACCAGTTGCGAATCAACAGATTTAAAGAAGGTAGGGCAATTTTTGGAAACGGCCTTGCATTGCGAGTTAGAAGCGAATATCACCCGAGGTACTGAAGCAAGTACAGTATATCATTTTCGCCAACTAAAAAATCAGGCCCCTGTTTATCATGGATTTGCTAATGTGATATTCAATCATAACACATCGCAGTTTTTAGTTATCTATGATGTATTTCAAGATGTGCCAGAGCAATTATTAGACAAAGGTTTTAGCTGGTATTTTAATAACGAATGGATACCGGTGAGCATTCAAACCAAATACAATGAGGAAACACAAAATGTAGAAGAACAAATTTTTGATACGCAACATCACCTTATCAATGCTACAGATATCGCTTTGTATGCCTTCCCAAAAGACAGTACCGTAAGGGTAAAGGTATTTAATACCGACCCGCTAACAACAGCGCATAAAACCTATACAGCGCCTTATATCGATTATAATGATAGTGACGTCGCTGTTCTAAATGCCGAACGCATCTGGAAGCAGGTCACCGCTACTTTCAACCTCGATACATTTTGGTTGCGCAATCGTTATTTAGTCCCGTTCAAATACAATTTGAATACCTCATACGACCCAGTATATCGCAAGGATACTTCGTTTGATTATACTCGCCATCAGCATGAGTTTGAAGATGTGATGGTTTTTTATCATATCACTACCTTTCATAAATACCTTACCAGCATTGGCTTCGATACCATTGGTTATTTACCAACGCCTTACGATGCGCACGGGCAGAAAGATGATAACTCTATGTTCTTACCAGGTTGGGGATTGATTTATGGAACTGGTGGCATCGACGATGCCGAAGATGCAGAAGTAATTGTACATGAGTATTCGCATAGCTTGCGTGAATATGCTTCACCAAATACGGCCAATGGGCTTGAGCGACAAGCCATTGAAGAGGGCATGATGGATTATATGGCCACCACTTATAAATTTAGCATTGATTCGTTTGGCTGGAAGAAATTTGCGTTTTGGGATGGTAATAATCCAAGCGTAGGCTGGGTTGGAAGAAATATGGCGAGCCCTAAAATTTACCCGCAAGCACTTACTGGAAATATTTATGATAATAGTGAGCTATGGTCGAGTGCCTTGCTCAGAATTTATTTCAAACTTGGGAAGACCATCACCGATCGATTGACCCTACAAACCTTTTATTACCTCACCAATAATTTAACTATGCCTCAAACGGCTTATTTGTTTATCCGTGCCGACTCAGCTTTGTATGGTGGGGTGCATACTGAAACCATTTGGAGAACCTTTGCCGAAACGCATATACTGCCATGGTATACGGGAGTTAATACGTCCAAACCAATTTTCACTTCGTCGCCACTTATACTTAATGCAATGAAATTTGCAACAGGGCAAGGAAGTTTAGAAATCCTCCTAAGCTCACATCCTCAAGGTACTTATCAGGTTTTTAATAATTTGAATCAATGCATTTTGAGTGGGAATTTCGAGGGCGGAAACATCACACTCGCTCCAGGAATACTCGGCGCTTCAGGCATCTATTATTTATCCATCGTAGCAAAGGATGGATATCAAAGCACTTCTAAAATTGTAGTGGAGTAAATTCCTTAGATTGTTGCAATCACTTTCAACTCAATCGCTATTGGGGTTGGAAGGCAATTAATTTCGCAGGTGGTTCGGCAGGGTAAGTTATCTTTAAAATACTCGGCGTAAATACGATTGTAGGTTTTAAAATCGTCTTTCATATTGGTAAGAAAAACGGTTACATCAACAATTTTATCCCAGCTACTGCCGGCGTCTTCTAAGATGTATTTGATATTGCGAAACACGCTATGGCATTGCGTTTCGATATCATAACTTACAATTTCTCCCGCTTCATTCAATTCCACACCGGGTATGTTTTTGTTTCCCTTTTCGCGAGGACCCACACCCGACAAAAAGAGTAGGTTGCCTACTTTGCGTGCATGTGGGTATAATCCTACTGGTTCGGGAGCCTTCGACGAATTGATTTTATCTTCCATACTGCAAAAATAAAAAAGGCTGCCTTATTCGGGCAGCCTTTTTAAATTATTATTAAAGAAAATTATTTCTTCTCGCAGCAGCTTTTAGCTTCATCGCAAGAAGAAGTACATTCTGCCTTAGAGCTATCGAAAGCTGATTGGAATGCAACAATTTGATCTTGAGCTTCAGCCAATTTAGCTTTGTATTCATCCAATGCTTTGGTAGCATCTTCCGCTTTAATTTCGCCTTTCATTACTTTTTCTTTCCAAGCAGTGAACTCATCTGTTGATGTTTTCAATTTAGCTTTAAAATCAGTGATATTAGCAATTGTAGAAGTCATTCCTTCTTTAGAAATCTTGCAAGCTTCTTTCATTGAATCCATTGCTGCAGTCATCTTCTTATCAGTACATTCTTTGCTGCAAGCTTCTTCACATGCTTTCATTGTTTCGTCAGCAGTAGCAGTCATAGTATCAGAGATACCATTTACATGAGTAACCATAGCAGTCCAATCACCTTCAAATTTGGTGATATTATCTACTAAACCTTTGTCAACGCCTCCGCAAGAAGCGATAAATAAAGCAACAACAGTTGCAAGAGCTAAAAATTTAAATTTCATGATAAAAATGAATTATATTATTATTTTAATTTGGGCGCAAAGGTAATTGTTATCTGCGATTCTTTCAAAATAAATTTTATGCTACTTTTGAGCCCTATTAACTTTTTATATACCCATGAAACGCAACGTCACCGCAATCCTATCAACGCTTCTATTTATTATATTACTCGTAAGTGCCTGCCAAGAAACAGCCAAAGAAAAATCTGATAACAAAAAGGTGGATTCCTTGGAAATCAAGACCCAGCATGATATGGATTCGGCTCAAGAGGCCATAATGAAAAAGATTGATGCCATGCCCGATGATGAAATTGTAGATGATAGTTTGGCACCTGAAAAGCCTACTAAAAAGTAATAAAATTTTTAGCGGGTGAGTACAAATTTTTCATCTTTTAACATGAACTTTTGCTTGCCCACATAAAAGGATTCTCCATCATTCATTTTAGAGAGATTGACGATGTCTTGTTCAATGGTATGCACACTTCCACCCGTGCGCCGAGCAATTTCAAGATACTGTGTATTGACCCCATCGGCAGTGCCACATAGAATGATATGAATGGGTTTCTTAATCTTCCAAAGCAGCGGGAAGTCGCGACAATCACTGAGATTATCCGCAATCAATATCGCTTCACTACAATCTTTGCAAGTTTCGAAAGCTTTAATGAGTGCCTCAATATCATTCTCTGGGATGTCTCCTCCCCCATTGCCTTTAGCCATCACCTTACGTATTTCTTTAAACACATACTCGGGCGATTGTGGCGTTAAAGGATAAATGCCGCCAGTAGCCCCCATGGGTTTGGAAATATCGGGCCTGTTATCGCCATCATTAAATACTACAAAGGTCTTGACTCGTTTCAAATTACTATCCACGGCGGTCCAGGCGAGCAATTGCAAAATATACTGGGTCATGCTTCCAGTCACATCGGTTACTAACAACATTTTATTCCAGTTGTTGCGCCGCATTATTTTGTTGATGGTACTATCGGTGAAATATTTCTTATCCGCCATATAGTACTTAAATGGATAATCATAGATCACGCGTTTGGTATGCACTAGTAAGGTATCATAAATATTTTTACGTTTACGATTCCATATACCTGCCTTTTCATATTGAATGCCTTTGCGTTGTTTCCATTTGGCTTTTGGCACATAGTAATGCCCCACGATGACCTTTTTCTTCTTCACCTCTTCGATAGTATCCACCGGCTCGGGCTTGAAATTGGCGTCTAAAAAATCGGCGTCCTTCTTGGCTGTTTCCTTGGTGGTAGGCTGCTGGAAGAAGATCACGAATCCATGAAAAAACTTCTGGCATTCATCAGGGTTATGACAGCCTGTTTGGGCAATGAATTTCCATTTGATATTCGTGGCATTAAAAACTTGAGGGGCTATCTTTTTTAAATTCTCTAAACGCGTACGATTCAATTCGGGTTGATCGAAATTCGTTACCTGACGATACTCAGAATACACCAGATGAATTTCATACACCGCCTTGCCCTTGAGCGCTTTTGCCACCTGAGGATTCATGATGGAATCGTCGGCGAAATTCATTTTAAGAATGATTGCTGGAATTGACTTATCAGGACGCTGATACAAATCAACAGTAGATTGCTTCTCCCCCATCAAATAATCGACACTCACCAACTGGGCGTGGAGCATGGAACTCACATAGAATAGCAAGAGAAATAATATCTTCCGCATGGTGAAGCGAATTTAATGAAAAACTTTGCAGAAAAATAGGTATGGATTTAATAATTTGTATTGGATGGATTTAAAATTGTTGGGATATCGAATATCTATGATGGTTCGGGTTGTTCGGAATGTAGAGACGCGATTAATCGCGTCTCTACATTCCGAACGTGACGAATCATTTCCCAACCAAGGATTCAATTTCGTCGGAACTATTTAATCCCAACGGTCCATTCAATTTCAACAGAACGTTTCAATCCATTAATTAATTCAGATCTGTAGAAATTATTTTTCAGGTTGGGAAAATTTATCAATTCCCCAATTTTTAGGATTCATTTTAATATAATTGCTGATTCGATTGAATTCTGTTTCATTTCTAATAATATGGTCATGAAAACGAGTTTGCCAATTAAATTCCTGATGAAATTTGTGTATTTCGAAGGCGCATCGCCCTTTATACCATCTGACAATACGTGATAAATTTTCATTTAACATAGGATTTTTATTTCCGGCAAATCCACCGATAGAAATACTTTCGGCAGGCGGAACCGAATCTTTTAATTCAGGTATTCAGCGTTCAATTGGTTTATTTATTACTATTATTCCATGTATATGATTGGGCATAACTACAAATGATTCCAATTTCACAAATGGAAACTGATTTGGAATTTCATACCAATAGGCTTCAGCAGTCTTACCCATTTCGGATAATACCATTTTATGATTTATGATACACCCAAAAAATGAATCCTGTTTTTAGTGCAAATGGTAATGAAATAGTCGGCATTGTTGGCATAATCCCATCCGGCAAGCCTCGCAGATGGTATGCGATATTTATTTTGATATATTTTTATTTTTATTCTTATTGATGAATCATTGGATTCGGATTGTAAATAATATATTGACCCAACTCAATGAATCAATCCAATTATCTCAATATTTCCTAATTATTCAGCATTGCAATATCTGCAATTTATGCTGCAACAATTGAAAACCTATAATTAGATAAATTTATCCTCAGAAGATTAATGAAAATTTAGTATCAGTAAACGAAAATGTACTATATAACAAACCCTTAGTAATTCATTACCAATGAAATGATCTTTGATGGCTCATTCCATCCGCGTTTCAATCCAAATTCATAGCATGAAATGGGTTCGCATAAATGAAACTGTTTGGCAAGTGGCTGTATTGTTTCTACTAATAAATCTAAAGTCCATTGACCATTCAATCGTTGGTTTCGGGCATATAAAAATGTTTTCACAGCCAAATATTCTATGGCAATATTAATCATTGCAGGATACCACTTGGAAGGCGTTAATCCCAGTGGAAAAAGTACTACACTTAAACGCGCATGAATCCAATTTTTGAGAAATGGCTCCATGCTTTTTTCATTTTGACCCCAGCATTCTTTTATCCGCAAATAATTTTCATGTACATGAGATGGCTCATCGGTAGGGCTTCCCAGCTCTTCATCTACAATTTGTAAAATCGAAAAATAGCGCGTACGATTTCCATAAATCAATTCATAAATTAATTGTAATAGGTTCATGGTTTCCTCCTCCTGTTTGAGGTAGGTGGCGCTGGTGAGCATGGCTCTTAATTTCTCTGCCGATTTAATTTTAAATATGCGGGTATCGGGCCATGCATGATTTTCTGCATCCCACTTAGTTAATGGGTATAATGCCATTAGCAAGATGGATATCATTTCATCGGGCGTTGTTCCTGCATCATTAATACATTCCTGGGCTGCATGATACCAATCGATAGGGTTGATTTTTATTTCATCGAATGGGAGTTGTGGCTTAAATACCACTTCGGGCGTGCGTTGCCTGGTGATGCTATCCCATTGTATAAAATTAGTATAGGATGTGCTCTCTAATGCCAGACGCAAACTTTCGGGGCAGGCCAAATTCGCAGTAACTAAAAAATCATCTTGGTATGCTGTGATATTCTTAGGAAACGATTGACATATATCGGGTAACATCGCTTCTCCATATTTTTGATGCACTTTACAACGCCCTTCGCATAAATGAATGCAATCGCCTTCATGTGTCCTCCGCATCTGAAACTCATTATCATCGGAGGGCTCAATGCTATCAATTAATTCGGGTGCATGCGCTTGCATGTATTCCTTATTTTTATTTGTAACAGTAATACCCCATTGCGAGCAGCAGGTATCGGGACATTTCTCCATGAGGCAGTTAAATGCTTGTAGGTAGTGTAGCTGCTGCATGTAGAATATTGAAGTATATTAGTTTAGGTTTTTGAAATGAACAAATCGGAAAAAACAAGATGCAATAAATAAAATCTTACGAATTGAAATTACTTAGGTTTGAATTACACCCACATTAAACGGACGTGTTATCGGCGCATGATTGGCTGCTTCAATACCCATGCTAATCCAGGTGCGTGTTTCCAATGGATTAATAATTTCATCTACCCACAAGCGAGCCGCTGCATAGTAGGCAGTGGTTTGTTTTAGGTAACGTGCATTGATCTCGGCCAACAACGCATCTTCCTCTTCTTTGGTGGTATCTTTTTTATTTGCTAATTGAATTTGCAATAATGTTTTCGCGGCTTGAGCACCACCCATTACGGCGATTTGTGCAGTAGGCCAGGCCACAATGAGCCTTGGGTCGTAGGCTTTGCCACACATGGCATAATTACCTGCCCCATATGAATTACCAATAATGATAGTGAATTTAGGTACTACAGAATTTCCAACAGCATTTACCATCTTAGCACCATCTTTAATGATACCTCCCATTTCACTTTTACTTCCAACCATAAACCCTGTTACATCTTGCACGAAAACCAAAGGAATTTTTTTCTGATTACAGTTTAAGATGAAGCGTGTTGCTTTGTCGGCGCTATCATTATAAATGACGCCTCCAATTTGCAATTCCCCTTTTCCATTCTTCACTACTTTTCTATTGTTGGCAACGATTCCTACTGCCCATCCATCAATACGTGCATAGCCACATACTATTGTTTTTCCATATTCTTCTTTGTATTCATCAAACTCGCTATTGTCGACTAGGCGATGAATAATTTCTTTGGTATCATATTGCTTCGAACGATCGGAGGTAACAATATCAAACAAATCGATGGGATTTAATTTTGGCGAATGACTTTCGCTTCTATTGAAACCCGCCTTATCATAATCACCAATTTTATCCATGATGCTGCGAATGCGATCGAGGCATGCTGCATCATTGGGCATCTTATAATCGGTTACCCCACTCACTTCGCAATGTGTGGTGGCACCACCTAAAGTTTCATTATCTACATCTTCACCAATCGCAGCTTTTACGAGGTAGGAGCCGGCTAAGAAGATACTTCCGGTTTTGTCTACAATCATGGCTTCATCGCTCATGATGGGGAGGTAAGCTCCACCTGCAACACAGCTACCCATTACGGCAGCAATCTGCGAAATGCCGAGGCTACTCATTTGTGCGTTATTACGAAATATGCGACCGAAATGTTCTTTATCAGGGAAAATTTCATCTTGCAAAGGCAAGTAAACGCCTGCGCTATCCACCAAATAAATGATGGGTAATCGATTTTCAATAGAGATCTCTTGAGCGCGTAAATTCTTTTTACAAGTCATCGGAAACCAAGCGCCTGCCTTCACTGTAGCATCGTTGGCTACAACAATACACTGTTTGCCACTCACGTATCCAATCTTCACAATAACACCGGCCGCAGGGCAACCTTTTTCTTTCTCATACATTTCATACGCAGCGAAGGAACCTATTTCAATACTCGGCTTGTCTTTATCGAGGAGGTAGGCTACACGTTCACGAGCCAACATTTTCCCTTTTTCCTTTTGTTTGGCAGCAGCCTTTGCGCCACCACCTTGGTGTATGGTATCTAACTTCGTGTTGAGATCTTCGATGAAATTTATCATGTGGCAAATATAAGAAGGAAAACAAAGGAAAGGTGCAAAAAGAGGGGCTTTTGGAGAAAATCAAAATCAGGAATTCATTGCAAATTTTATTGTAATGAAATGCTATATTTCAAGTTAGGGAAGTTGAATTAATCTCAAATAAATAAGCTGAGGAGCTTAATTCAAAAGGTGATAGATGGCGTGTAAATCAACACCCGATTCGTTGAGGGGCATCAATGCTTTGTTTCTAAGAACAGTATCTAATTTACGAATATCAAAGGTTTGATTAAATTTCGAGTAGGTGTTTTTAACCATCTTCAAAATTTCTGCTTCATCCACCTGGTCTTCGAGGTCGATTACATACGAATCTTCGGCTATATATAAGAGGATGGTATCGTTTCCGTTTAAAAATTTATAGCTAAAACGGCAGGCAATACCCTTTTTATCGGCTGCCCTCTTTGGCATTACATCGAACATTACCTTCGATGAAATGACATCATTTTCAGAGAAATTTGTTGGTGGGATATAAATCCATTCGGTAACAACTAAGTCGGTTTGTTCAATCATTTTGTGAGCAGCAATTGTGCAGGCAATTTAGGGAATCTGTATAATATCTTAGTTACTAACGAAACGAATATTATCTCAAAAAAAAGCACCTCAAATGAGATGCTTTTTAAGTTTTATGAGCGTATTAAACACCTACATCATGCAATACACTTTCTTTGATGTATGGATGATTTACAGGAGCTAATTTCTCTTTGCTAAGGGCATTGAAGAATACGTAAAGGAACATACCGAAGAACAGGAAGATAGAACCAAATTCCATCATTCCGAAGATGCTTCCATAATCGCCAGTAACTCCAGGCATAATCATCAAGTATAAATCGTTCCATTTACCAATTAAAATGGCCGCACCAGCAATGATCACCGTATTTGGGTTACGCTTGTTATTACGAGTCATTAAAATTAAGAATGGAGTCAAGAAATTCAATAATAGATTCGCGATGAAATAAGGCATGTAGTGGCTAGTCCAACGTGCATTGTAGTATACCACCTCTTCTGATAAGTTAGCATACCAGATCAATAAATATTGTGATACCCAGATATAAGTCCAGAAGATTGTAAATGCAAACATGAATTTACCCAAATCGTGTTTGTGCTCATCGTTTACATGTTTGAAATATCCTTGTGCTTTAAGGTAGATTAAAAGTAAATGAATTGAGGCCAAGGTGCTTACCCATAATACCGCGAAATTATAAATTGAGAAGATGGTTGAGAACCAGTGTGCATCGATACTCATGATCACCAACCAAGCGGTGATTGAGAAAGTGAAACCGAAGAAAAAAATCCAGAATGCAGAAGCAGCAACACTTTTATCATACCATTTGGTATTGGTGATATCGCCACCAGCTGATAAGTTTGGATTGTCGTTATCTTCTGCGTTACTCCATACTTTTAAACGATTTTGTATATAGTACCATATTGCAAAGAAAACAGGTAGTGCTCCACAATAAAACCATACATTTAAGAAAGCTGATTTCCCAGCTAGAATTTTATCATAGTTGGCGCTGCCTTTTTCGGTAACACCTGGCAACGACCAATGGTAATAATGAGAAATACCTACGCCCCAAACACCTCCAATCAAAACTAGGAATATTGCACCCAATGGAAGGTATGCCGACATGGCTTGAGGGATACGCATGAAGCCTACATGCCATCCAGCATTTGCTACATTTTTTACTGCAACGAAGAACAATCCACCACAACCCAATAAGAAGGTATAATAAGCACCCAATAAAAGGTTTGCCCATAAACGCTTGGTATTAAGGTCGCCGTGTTCTTCGGCATGCTCAGGTGCAGCAGCTTCAGCCGTTACCACATGTTCGGTAGCCGTAGCATGTGTTGCAGTTGATTCGTTTTTACCTGTTAAGTAACCAACAGCTAAGAGAACGATACCCAAAACAATGAGAATGTAGCTAAACATTTTTTGTTTTGAGGTGAACTCAAATTGTTGATTCGTTATTTCAATATTGTGGTTTCCGTGTGCCATGTATCTTGTGTTTCTTTGAAATTGAACTTCGGTGTAATAGTATTCTTAATTGAGTATTTACCCGATTATTTTTTGTAAAAATCGAGGTATCCCTCTTCTTTTAAATCTAATTTAACTGAATTGCTATCTGCTTCATGTGCTAAATAGTTAACATAGTGTATCACTTTCCAACGTTCGGCAGGTGATAAATTAGGACCATAAGCACCCATGTTATTTTTACCATAAGTAATACTAAAGTATTTAGCTCCATCGGCCAATTTCTTGATTTGATCAGAAGTATACGATGGTGGAGGTGGGAATTTGTCATCCTTCACAATGTTACCATCACCTTGTCCTTTCGGGCCGTGGCATACGATACAGTTGATATCGAATAAACGTTTTCCTTCCTGAATATTTTCCAAAGTACTTGGAATACTTTCGGGGCAAGTTACTTCTTTGGTTGCCATACGATATCCTGTAGTATCGTTATTGTATGGGAAGTAGTAATCCAATTTACCACGTGCAATGGTATTATCTACTGGGGTCCACATATGCATGAAATTCTTGGCAGTATCTTTTTCCAGCATGCGGTAGGCTTCAGGGCCTTTGGCATAATACATATCGGGAGCATACTCATATCCTGCGAAGTTTCCTCCTGATTGAGTACACGACGCTATCACCGTTAATGCTATGATTCCTGCAACTATTTTAATTTTGTTATACATTTTCTGAAGGTGCTGATTTGTTTGTGCTACTATAATTTTTCTCGCTTCTTTTATTACTTATTTAACGCCTGCCATCATCTCTACTTGCTTAACATCCAAGGCGCCATTTTGTTTCATTAAGTTGGTCACTTCATCAATATTCAAGTGCTTGTTTTCCATATCGAAGCACATGATGAAATGGTCATCTGACTGACGGGCTTCCAATACTGTTTCGCGAACACCGAAGATGGTACGAGCGCGAAGGAAGAAGGTGATACCCATTCCGTAAGCGGTACATAAAACGGTTAACTCAAAACATACTGGCACGAAAGTAGGCACTGCCAATTGCGCAGGCTTACCACCAATATTCATGGGCCAGTCGAATACGTTGGTATAGTATTGTAAACTTACTGCTAATAAGAAACCGGTAAGTCCCATACAAAAGGCAACGATTCCAAGGCGTGAACGTTTTACATTCATGGCGCGATCTAAACCGTGCACAGCAAAGGGTGTAAAACAATCTAAGATTTGATTGCGGGTGGAACGCACGGCATATGCTGCATTCAAAATATCATCTGGATGATTAAACACTCCGTATATAAACTTTCTATTTTTTCTCATGGGTGATGAGGTGTATTATATTATTTAAGATTGGTTTCTATTAATGTGCTACTACTTCTTTATTATGTCTTTCGGGAGCTGGCATTACCGATTTTACTTCACTGATTGCAATAACTGGTAAGTATTTACTGAATAAGAAATACAAGGTAAAGAAGATACCGAATGTTCCTGCGTAAATACCGATTTCAGTAATTGTAGGTGAGTAATCGATCCAGCTTGACGGTAAATAATCGCGGTGTAATGAGGTTACGATAATTACGAAACGCTCGAACCACATCCCTACGTTTACTACTGCTGCTATTAAGAATACGAACCATGGAGTGGTACGTGCCCATTTGTTCCAGAATACCTGAGGAGCAATTACGTTACACGTCATCATACTCCAGTATGCCCACCAGTATGGACCAGTCATACGATTTAGGAATGCGTATTGTTCGTATTGAACACCTGAATACCATGCCACGAAGAACTCTGTGATATAAGCCAAACCAACCATTGAACCAGTAAGCATGATTACTTTACACATTGCTTCGATATGACCGATGGTGATATAATTTTCGTAGTTCATTACCTTACGTGCTACCAATAACAAGGTAAGCACCATTCCAAATCCTGAGAAGATGGCACCAGCAACGAAGTATGGAGGGAAGATGGTTGTATGCCATCCCGGTACTACCGAGGTTGCAAAGTCCATGGATACAATGGTGTGAACCGATAATACCAGAGGAGTTGAAATACCAGCTAAAATCAAACATACCAATTCGTAACGAGCCCAGTTGCGAGTACTTCCATTCCATCCCACTGCTAAGAAGGCATATACCTTACGAGCCTTTCCGGTGGCACGGTCGCGCACTGTTGCGATATCCGGAATTAAACCGATATACCAGAACAGTAATGAAACTGAGAAGTATGTTGAGATCGCAAATACGTCCCATAATAAAGGTGAGTTAAAGTTTACCCACAATGAACCGAATGCATTAGGCAATGGCAATACAAAGTATGCCAACCATACACGACCCATGTGGAAGATAGGGAATAAACCTGCACAGACTACCGCGAAGATGGTCATCGCTTCTGCTGAACGGTTTACACCGGTACGCCATTTCTGACGAAATAATAACAAGATCGCGGAGATCAAAGTACCCGCGTGACCGATACCGATCCACCAAACGAAGTTGGTAATATCCCAAGCCCATCCAACTGTTTTATTGATACCCCATACCCCGATTCCTTTGAAGGAGGTATATGCAATACTATAAACGCCAATGGCTGCTAGAATCGCTGAAATGGTAAATCCCACGCGCCATTGTGTGCTAGGTTTGTTCTCAATTGGTCGGCAAATATCATCAGTGATATTGTGATACGTTTTTCCGCCGGTTACAAGTGGTTCTCTTATTGGTGATTCGTACATGATTTTATGCTAAACTTTTAATCTGGTGGTATATTATAATTATACTTTACTGATTTAATTATGAATTTTGTTTTTCGTCGAACGTGTTACGTACTTTTCCCATATACTTAACGCTTGGTTGTACACCAATATCTTCAAGTACATGATATGAACGCTCGTTGTTAAACAATTTGTGAACGTCGCTATTTACATCGTTAACATCTCCAAATACAATCGCTCCTGAAGGACATGTCTGCTGACACGCTGTTTTCACATCTCCATCGGCCATTCCACGGTTTTCGCGTTTTGCAAGCAATTTCGCATCCTGGATACGTTGGATACAGAATGAACATTTTTCCATGACCCCACGTGTACGAACGGTAACATCAGGATTGATAACCATCTTACCCAAATCGTTATTGAAATGGAAATCGAAATTATCATTATCGTTGAAACGGTACCAGTTGAAACGACGTACTTTATAAGGACAGTTATTAGCACAATATTTAGTACCAATACAACGGTTATAAGTCATTTGATTCAAACCTTCTCCGCTATGTGTAGTTGCTAATACTGGGCATACCGACTCGCAAGGAGCGTGACCACAATGTTGGCACATCATTGGCTGGAATCCTACTGATACATTTTCGAATGCTTCTTCAGTGATTTTCTCGTTGGCGTCTCCATCGTTATTGCTATCTACCTTCAAATCTTTGTAGAAATCAGCACGGTATCTATCGGCCGATCCATCCTGAGTGAATTCGTTGAATGTGAAGTAACGGTCGATACGCATCCAATGCATTTCACGTCCACGCATCACTTGATCTCTTCCTACAACAGGTACATTGTTTTCGTTGTTACATGCTACCACGCAACTTCCGCAACCTGTACATGCATTCAAATCGACAGCCATTACCCATTTGTGTCCGCGGTAGTCGCGATCTTCCCAAAGTGAAATTACTTCTACTTGTTTTTGGAAAGTTTTAGGATTGGCAGTGAATTTACTTAATGATGTAGAACGGTAGTGATCTCTACCTTCTAAGGTATGATGTGTTTGTGTTTGAGCTAAGGTATAGCTTCCTTTGGCTTTTTCGATGCTGGCTCCGTAAGAAGTATAGCTGAATGAACCATTTGCGAAAGTAACCATGCCGTATACGTTTTTACCAACCACTTCGGCAGCAACACCTTCTTTATCGAAACGAGGGCGTCCGTATCCTACAGCGATTGAAACCGTATTATTAGCTTGTCCTGGCTGACGTAAGAAAGCGATTTCTGTAGCTACATTACCGGCTTTCAAACTCACTAAATTACCATCTTCCAAGTTATTTTTGCTTGCAAATACGATAGAAGAAGCTACATAATTATCCCAGGTAACTTTAGAGATAGGATCTGGCAATTCTTGTAACCAAGGGTTATTGCTCAGTCTTCCTTCACGCACTCCTACCTTCTTATATAATACAACTTGTAATTTTCCTTTGTTATCGGCATCCACTTTAGCAAGGTTGGCAGCCACCGTATTCAAATCAGCTTTAGCTTCCACTGCTGGAGCTACTGAAATAACCGCTGCAATTTTCACTGCATCCTTAGTAGTCGGTTTTATATCTTCAACAACTGAAGCACTAGCTGAATCCATGAATCCTTTTTCTACCAAGGCGTTGAAGTTGAGGTCCTTCACATTGGTAGCCCAATTTTCTTTGATGAAGCTATAATAATCTTTCGCTACACTTGCCCAAACCAAAAGCGACTCTTGTGCTTGGCGGGTATTGAAGATGGGGTGTATTGTTGGTTGGGTTAAGCTGTATTGTCCAGCCATGGCTTCATGGTCGTTCCATGATTCGAAGCTATGGTGATCAGGCATTACATAACCACAATCCATTGCTGTTTCGTCGTGAGCAGTAGCAAGCGATAATGCAAGTTTTGCTTTCTTCAATCCAGCTTTGAATTTCTCTGCGTTATAATAGTTGTATGATGGGTTGGCACCGTAAACAATCACAGCTCCAATTTTTCCATCATTCAAATCAGAAACGAATTGTTCCATTTCTGCATCATTACTCATTTTTTGTTTTGAGTAGTTGTTCAAATCGATGGTGCTGCCTACGTTTCCTAAAGCGGAGTTGATGGCGTTTACCAATAATTGAACATCGATATCATTGCTTCCACTTACTACTAAAGACTTGCCTTTATTGGCTAATAATTCTTTGGCCGTATTCTCAACCATATTCACTGGACCTTCGATGGCTGCAGCAGCTAAGGTTGGTGCTCCTGTTGAAGCAGCAATTTTATTGTATAGGTTTAACAAGTATACACCTTCTTGAGATGGTGTGATAGGAATACGAACGTCGGCATTCGAACCAGTTAAAGATAAATTGGTTTCGAATTGAATATGACGACTCATTCCGTTTACTGCTTTACGACCCGCAGTATATTGATGCGTGAATTGTACTGGTGAAATCCAAGTTCCTAAGAAATCGGCACCGAAGCTTACAATTACTTTTGCGCGATCGAAGCGATATCCTGGAATTACTGCTTTACCAAATGATTTCTCGTTGGCAGCAATGATTGCATAGGATGAAAACTCTTCGTATTGTACGTGCTTGGTAGTAGGGTATTTCTTAGCAAATTCGCGGATAGATGCTAAAGTGCTTGGGCTATTGATGCTTGATGATAATATCACGATGCCGTTTCCAGCAGCGTTCACTTCGTCAAGGGTTTTGATAATTTCCTTATCTAAGTCGGCGATAGCGATGCTTTCGGTTCCTTTCAATGGACCTTCGTAGCGTGCTTTATCGTAAAGGCTTAATAATTCTGCGTGACCTACGGCACATAAAGCACCGTTATTCATTTTGTGATCCGGATTACCTTCTATTTTTACTGGGCGTCCTTCGCGAACTTTCACGATGGTACCACAACCTGCGCCACATGCATTACAAGTAGAAGAGTACCAATTGGCAACTCCCGGAACTACATCGGCAGGTTTAAATGTATAAGGAATAACATTTCTAATCGGGGCTTTATTACAAGCTGCCAAGATGGCTGCCGAAGAAACGGTGAAACCGAAGTATTTCAAGAAATCGCGACGAGTGGAAGATAACTCGTAAGTCTCTTCTTTGAAAGCTTCATTCATTGGAATACCTTCCATGAATTCATTGCTTTTACGTTGAAGGAACTCAGGGGAGTTGTTTAGTTCTTCTAAACCTTTCCAGTATTGATTATTGCTCATGTTATTGGTCTGTGGGCTGTGATCTGAGGGCTGTTGTTAGTGTTATCCGTATTGATTTTTGAAAGGTTAATATCTTTTCAAAAATTCAACCGGTGATTTTTTACTTTAAGGTATTAATAATGACATTTACCGCATTCTGTACCTCCGTTTTGTTCTTCGGTCCATTTTTCACCATCTTTCAAACGCTTATGAATTTCATCATAATATTTGTTTCCAGCTACATCTACGTTGGTAGTACGGTGACATTCGATACACCATCCCATTTGTAATGTAGAGAACTGTTGAACCACTTTCATAGTTTGAATTTGACCGTGGCAAGTTTGGCAAGTAACCTTACCTACTTTCACGTGTTGAGAGTGATTGAAGTAAGCCAAATCGGGTAGATTATGGATACGAACCCATTTCAAATCTTTAGGTTGGTATAGATATTTTTGAGAATCAGGATCCCAACCGGTTGCAGTATAAATTTTCTTGATTTCAGGAGAAATCTGACCATTGTATTTGGCAGTAGCTTGCACATATTTATGGCAGTTCATACAAGTTCCTGGCGAAGGGATACTTGCGTTTTTTGATTTCTCAGCAACACTGTGGCAATAACGACAGTCCATTTTGTACTGTCCGGCATGCAACTGATGCGAGAATTTAATTGGTTGATCGGGTTGGTAACCTTGTTGATTACCAATTTTGAATGAATACCAAAATCCATAACCTCCCAATAAAACGAGGGAAATCATCGTTACCGTAATGAGTCCGATAATTTTGTTTAGATGGAAATACCACGGTCTGAAAGTGTCAACAATCCAATCTGGATCGGGGTTTTCTGGAAATTTACTGTTAATTGCTTTGGTGAGATGCCCTCTGATGCGAAGCAGGAAAATGATTATCAGCAGAAGAACAAGGGCTAAAATATTATAAATATTCATATATTGAGTGATACTTTCTACGCGCCTAAGCGATTGATTTTGTATGTATTATTGAATTGTAAAATAAATCTTACAAACCTATTTTTTTGGGGACGAAATTAAGGTAAAATGCAAGACTGTAAATAGCTGTTAATATATTTTTTATAATTTAGAATGGATTTAAATAAGGTTTTTTTATGCAAGTTTTTAAATGTGAATTTGTGGAAATAAAAAATTGAATATTTGAAATCTTATCTACCTAAAAATTAAAACACCAATACCCCTACCCCAATTCCAAAAAGTGCATACGAACTAACTTGCCATCTGCTGGCAATATAATCATCGAGTGTTACTGGCTCCAATCCATTCAAATGAAGATTAGTTTCAATACTTGGCGTAAAATAAAGAAAATCGTTTATGAAAAAATTTGCGCCAAAACCTAAATGGAAGGTGAAGAAGCTGCTAGAATATTCCTTGAAACCATAATTAACACTATAGTTCAAAGGATCGGTCTCTTTCATTCTTTGATATGCCAATCCTAGACTAATAAATTTGCCAAGTGGCGCAATATGGTCGCCCAAAAATAATTTTGTATGAACTTCAATGGCAGTAGCATTTAATTTAGCCAAAGGATAATCATTTATATAATCAAAGAATCCCATGCTTCCAAAGCAACATGACAAGCCCAATACTGTTTTATTGCCAACAGCATAATCGCTGGCAATACGTGTGAAATGATGAATATTGATTATTGATTCTGGCCCATATCTAGGTGAATATTGTCCCCAGGTAGGCGATCCTAACAATTCGGTAGCAGAAACCGATAAACGCTTTCCGAGATAACCAGGTACTTGCGAATTTGTGATACAGAAACTCGATAATAAAAGAGTTATAAAAAGTAGTTTTCTCATTATATTTTTTTCAGGTTTAAAAAGTAAGCATATAAATGTGATTTCAATTCGAAGTTAGAACTTCTCACCGATGACAATTGACGAGTTGCATCTACCAATCTGTCCTTTTTAAAGTTAAAAGTAACAGCATAAATATTGGTATAATGCGCTGGGCTAAACCCTTTATAAAGAAATATTGGAGCCAAAGGAAATAGCATCACAGAGTACATCACAGCAGAAATCTTTGAACCTAAATCTTTGTTCTCTACCACACTTGAAACACTCAGTGAAACCAAGTTATCACATCCCTTCTTCGCTGCATAGGCTTGAATGCGCTCGTAGTCGACCGAAATCAATTTTAATTTACCATGATCCAATCGTTCATCTACCCAATCGTTTAACAAACTGATATCGTTTAATTGCTGCACCTCCTCGGCTGTGGGCCTGTTAATAATTTCATAATTGGGTATCGACTTATCCAGTACATCTGCCAATAATCCAATTAGCCTTTCATTGCCTTTTTCACTTTCGGGGTATAATATTGTTTGGCTGCCATCTTCACCTTTCGATTGATAATAGTGTGGCGTAAGTATCACCAATTTGCCATCCTTAATATACGCTGAATTGCCTTTCGTTAATTTATCATTCCATTGAATTTCTATGGCTGCATTATTTTTCTTCGTCTCATCCTCTTCAGTCTCTTCTTCTTTTTCAGTTGTACTTGTTTTCTTCTTAGTTGTTTTCGTGCTCTTGGTTTCTTCACTCGCAACCTCTTCCAGTTCGTCGTTTTCACTCGATTCCTTTTGCTTCTTCGCTTCAATTATTTTATTGTAGATACCATCGTAATAGGTTTTAAATTCGGCATCGTTCGTTACTAAGTCGAGGAATCCCAAACGGATATAAGGCTTTAACTTTTTATTACGTGTTGTGAGTCCTGCAGTATCGGAATAGCTCGTTACAAAATCTTTTTTACGTTTCGAATAGGTTTTAAGTAACGACTTCAATACATCATCGCAAATAATTTTAAGCTCTTTATCATTTGGATATTCCTTTCTCACTTGCCAGATATAATTAACTGCCCAAACACTTACTCCTGCGCCACCCAATTTATTTACTAAGGCTGGCACTTGCTCCCAAGGACCTTGCGCGAATTTTTGCTTCACATGAACTTTACTCATATTGCCTGAGTTGGCATAGATTGAAATGCCATATAATGCTTTTACAACACACTTCTTCAAATATTTACTTTGTGGATCTGTTTGCAATAAATTATAGGCATTATAAAGTGCGCGTTCATAATTTTGAGTGAGCAAATTCATTCTCACCAATTCGAATCGTGAAATTTTTTGAATAAAATAAAATGCGTCTTCTGAAACTAAAAAATGCTTTTTGGTTGTTTTCGTTTCTTCATCCATCCTTTCATGTAAAGCATCTAGTCGTTTATCGATACTTGGATGGGTGCTTGTTTCATCATCATCTTCGCTGTTGCTATCATCAGAATCAGCATCGCTATCACTCTTATCTTCTACTTTGCCGTTCACTGCAGCCTCATAAGCTTTGGCATCGAGGTCGGCATAGGTGGTTAACCAAAAATCGTCAGGGGTTTTAAATGTATTCGATTCAATAAAACTGCGTTTGAAAGGCACACTTCCAAAGGGCAGATAGCTATATTTTAAGACCTGAAATGAAGAGTCTACATCCTCATAACTATAATCTGATTTAGCATACAATTCAAATCCTTTTAAATCGGCTTCCGATTCCTGTTCTCTTGAGAATGCCTTACGAGCTAAGTATTTTTTATCATAATCCAAATTCTGATATTCGCCTTTGCCTTTCAATACTTTCTTCGTTTCAATATAACCTTTGATACTGTGCTTATATACATAATGCATGTATTCATGACTCAAGATAAAAGCCAACTGTGCTTCATTCCTTACACATGCTAAGAGGCCTGTAGTAACAAATACAAAACCTTCGCCAGTAGTATAGGCGTTCACTACCGCCGATTTAATACAATAAACTCTTACGTTCTTTTTCGTTTCGCGATTCTCTAAAATTTTATCCATCACCGCAGTGAGGTAAGCACTGATAGTATCATTGAAAAGAACTTTTCCATCCTTTAAAATATTATCCAATGCAAACGCATTTTCAAGATAATATTGATCCTTGGCCTCGCGTTCAATTTTGGTCTTCGCCTTCGCAATGACAGCCTCCTTTTCCTTATACTTAGCATAAGAATTTGTTCGAAACTCATCAGGCAAGGTACCCGACGATTGGAATGGTGTGTAATTGTTAAAATCAACAGTTTGGGCAATGGTACTTATTGATACCAGGCCTAGCAGCAGTAATAAGAGACTCAGTTTATTTTTCATCATAGGGTTAATTATAAATATGTTTGCAAAAATTAAATTCAACTTAAATCCTGAACAATAAACCCGGTGCGCATTTTGGGTTCAATCCAGGTGCTCTTTGGAGGCATAGTAGCATGTATATCAGCCACAGCCATCACTTGCTCCACTTCGGTAGGAAACAAGGTAAAAGCAATATCGGCTTTCTTTTTATTCACGCGATCTTCGAGAAATGCCAAGCCTTTGGTACCATCTACAAAACTCAAACGTTCGTCGGTTTTGCTATCGGTAATATTCAAAACAGGCTTGAGTAAAAAGTCCTCAAGTATTTGCACATCCAAACATTTCAAAGGATCATCATCATGAATTATTTCATTTTTCGCTTTAAGCTTATACCATGAATCGACATAATACATTCCGAAAACATGTTTCTTTTTAGGCTGGTAGGCTTCCTTCTTTTTCTTCTCCATCTCAAAATTATCACAAATATGTTTCAATAATTTATATGGAGAGGTATTAATATTTTCTACCAATCGATTGTATTCATATACATACAATAATTCGGCAGGCACAAAATATGTTTGCAAGAAGTTGTATGCCTCTTTGCCTGTATGACCTGGATTACTTGCCTTTTGGGCATTGGCATATCTTACTAAACTGGCGCTACGATGATGGCCATCGGCGATATATACATCGCTGAGGGATGCCAATGCAATACAAATTTCCGATTCCTTTTTTGCCATCCAAACGGTATGACGCACCCCTCTTTGTACAAAATCAAACAAAGGTCGTTCGTTGGTTTCGGCTTCCGTAAGCTGGTTTATTAAATCGGTTTGATGATAGGTAACCAGAACCGCGGTACCAATAGTTTTTGTGATACTCATCTGTCCCACCATCTCATCTTCCTTATCGGTGCGGGTAAGTTCATGCTTCTTAATTCGCTCCGTTTCATAATCATCTGCATGCACTCCAGCGATGATGCCTTGATAAATTCTTCCATCCTTCACCTGGCGATAAATATAAATGCGAGGGGCCTCCTTATGCATGATACCATCGTGAAGAAAATGCTCTAGTTTTTGAAGCGCGATTGGATAATGTTTCTCTACATTTTTTTTCTCTTCCGGAAAATTCAAGTGAGGCTTCGATACATGGAGATACGACATGGGATTGCGTTTCATCTCCTCCATACTCAAAATTTTATTTTGCGCATCGAAATTTTCGCTGGATACAATTTCTACAATATCGGTACGAGGTAGAATGGCTTTGAATGGAGCAATGTTTAACATGCGTAACGTAGCTTGTATTTTGAAATTATAAATTTTTAAATTTGATTACTGACATAAATCGATGATACGCTCGGCAAGTTCAATACCGATTCGATTTTGCGCTTCGGCGGTACTTGCACCAATATGTGGTGTCAAACTCACGCGATCGTGTTTCAGGATGGCATCATTCACTGGTGGCTCTTGCTCAAATACATCGAGTGCAGCATAGCGAATCTTTCCTGAGTTTAAGGCATCAAGCAAGGCCCCTTCGTCGACTACACCACCTCGGGCGCAGTTAATTAAATAGGCTCCTTGTTTCATGTGCTCCAGTTCCTCTTTGCCAATAGCAGGCTTATCGGTACTTGGAACATGCATGGTAACAAAATCGGCCTGGCGCAATACGTCTTCCTTGCTTACCGTTTTAATTTCGAATTTTATTCTCTGGTCAGAGATATTTTTATGGAAGTAGAAATAGATTTCGGCTTTCTCAACATAAGGATCGAAGGCCACCACATTCATTCCCAATCCAATGGCAATGCGCGCGGCTTCTTGTCCGATACGTCCAAAGCCTATCACACCCAAGGTTTTATCGCGAAGTTCAAAGCCTTCGCTAAATTTCTTTTTTAAATCATTGAATTTCGCCACCCCTTGTGCAGGCATGAGGCGATTGCTTTCGGGAAGGTTACGCACCATTCCAAACAGGTGAGCGAATACCAATTCGGCAACAGAGATGCTTGAAGCGGCAGGTGTATTGATAACACGGATGCTATTGCGCTTGGCAGTTTCCACATCTACATTATCCAATCCAACACCCGCACGAGCGATGACTTTTAAATGGGTATTGGCTTCAATAATTTCTTTGGTTATTTTACTTGCACTACGTACAATAACCACATCATAATTTTTTAATCCAGTAAGTAAATCTGCTTGAGCGATTTTTGTAGTGTCTACGATAAAGCCGGCTTTCTCCAGCATTCCTTTGCCATTGGCATCTATACCATCGTTGGCTAAAATTTTAAAACTCATAATTTCAAATGATTTAATGTGAGCAATTACGCAAAATAATTTTGAATGTGTAAATGAAATAATTCACCAAAAGGCAAATTAATTTCCTGTATTTTAATCTTTATAATCCATTTTTAGCGTTCCCTATTGATCAATTCAAAAATGCCATTTTGAATTCCGGCTTATTGTTTAGGAATACTCTTCAATATTTCGAGAACATATTTCCAAAACTTTTGTACCGAAGCAATATTCGCACGTTCGTCGGGCGAATGCGCTCCTAGTATGGTTGGACCAAATGAAATCATGTCCATTCCAGGGTAGTTGGTGCCTAGTATACCACATTCCAATCCGGCATGACAAGCAACCACTTTTGCTTTTTCACCATGTTTTTTTTCGTAGATGGAAACTAAAATATCTAAGATAGGAGATGTAATATTGGGTGTCCATCCAGGATATGAACCCGAAAAGGTAACCTCACAATCGGCCAAGCTAAAGGCAGCTTTCAGTGCATCAGCCAAATCAAATTTAGATGTTTCTACAGAAGAACGTGTTAGGCAAGCAATAAAAATTGCGCCATCCTTGATACTTACTTTGGCAACATTATTAGAAGTTTCAACGAGGTCGGCAATATCGGCACTCATGCGATATACGCCGTTATGTGCTGTATAGAGCGCATTGATGATATCCTCTTGGGTCTTCGTATCCATCACCATCATAGGTGCTTTAGTAGTCGTGACTTCAATTGTTAATCCAGGCTCCATCGTCTTGAATTCGGTTTTGATATCCTTGATAAGGGTAGCCATTCCATTTTCAAAATCGTCTTGATGTGCAGGATTCACAGCGATGACAGCCACACTTTCGCGAGGGATGGCATTACGTAAACTACCTCCAACAATGGATTCAATACGCACTCCATATTTTTCAAATCCGCGATAAAGAATACGGTTCATCAGTTTGTTGGCATTACCCAAACCCTTGTGAATATCCATTCCCGAATGACCGCCATTCAAGCCTTTTACCGTGATGGTATATCCTATATTATTTGAAGGTGCACTTACCATTTCGTACGAACGAATGGCAGTAACATCTACCCCTCCTGCGCAACCGATATCAATCTCGTCATCGTTTTCAGTATCTAGATTTAATAGAATTCTTCCATTCAAAATGCCCCCTTTCAAGCCCAAAGCTCCTGTCATTCCTGTTTCTTCATCGATAGTAAAAAGTGCTTCGATGGCAGGATGTTCAATAACTTTACTTTCGAGAATCGCCATGATGGTGGCGACTCCTATTCCATTATCAGCACCTAGCGTGGTGCCACGAGCCTTTACCCATCCAGCATCCACATACATATCGATGCCTTGTGTTTCGAAATCAAAATTCGTATCCCCATTCTTTTGATGCACCATATCTAAATGTGATTGCAAGATGATGGTCTTGCGATTTTCCAACCCTGCAGTGGCTGGCTTACGAATGATCACGTTTCTTACTTCATCTTCAAAAGTTTCCAACCCGAGGCTGGTACCGAAATTCTTCATGAATTCAATCACCCTTTCTTCCTTTTTAGATGGGCGTGGTACTTCATTCAAATCGGCAAATTTATTCCAAAGGTTTTTGGGTTCGAGGTTTCTTATTTCCTGGCTCATAATAGATTTTTTTTAAGAATGGCGCAAAGGTAGTTTTCTTTAATAATTAACTGCTCATTTAAAATAGCATTCGGTATCGTGCACATATTACTTTTCACTTTTGGCAATGACCATGGCGGCAACCCCATTGCCTATGAGGTTGGTGATGGCTCTCGCCTCACTCATGAATTTATCAACTCCCGATAAAAAAGCCATCCCAAAATAGTAGTATGTGAAAGTTAGAATAGCAGCAAAGAAATAGAATTGCAATTAGATTTTCACCTATATAACCTTAAAAAAAATGCCATGATAAATATCATTATTTAGCCGAAACCATCGCTATTGTTGAATTTGAGCACCTATTAGGGGTATCGTTTATATCTTTAGGTAAATATTTTATGTTTGGGAAAGGTTCTTTAATGATAAACATTACATTTGCCAACTTTATTAATATCCTTACATGCAAATACGAGTTCAGAAAACCACCCACAGCCGTTTAGGAAGTGTTGACTTCAGTGATCTTCCATTTGGTAAGATTAAGTCGGATCATATGTTTGTGGTAGACTATTCCAACGGACAATGGCATGATGCCCGCATTGTACCTTTCGAAGATTTAATGTTATCGCCTGCGAATAGTGCTTTACATTATGGACAAGCCATTTTTGAAGGAATGAAAGCGCAAGTAGATGAGCAAGGAACCGCTTTGATTTTCCGTCCCGATCAAAATATCAAGCGCCTGAATTTATCTGCCGATCGTATGTGTATGCCCAACCTTCCAGAAGATTTATTTTTGAAAGGCTTAAAGCAATTGATACAATTGGATATTGATTGGATTCCTAGTGGTGAAGGTAAGAGTTTATATATCCGTCCGTTTATGTTTGCAACCGACGACTCTGTTGGCGTTAAAGTTTCCGAGTCGTATATGTTTATCATTTTCACCTCACCGGTATCTCCATATTATTCGAAACCATTGAAGATAAAAGTAGCCGATAAATATGTACGTGCCTTTGATGGTGGCGTAGGATCGGCGAAGGCTGCTGGTAATTATGGTGCAAGTATGTTGCCTACCAAAGAAGCCTATGCACAAGGCTACCATCAAGTGATGTGGATGGACGGGCATGAATTCAAGTATGTAGAAGAAACAGGAACCACCAATGTGTTTTTTGTTATTGGTGATAAAATTTTAACTCCAGCATTAGATGGAAATATCCTGGATGGAGTAACACGTAAATCATGTATCGCCTTATTGAAAGAAGAAGGTGCGACTGTTGAGGAAAAACGTGTTGATATCAACGAAATTATCGAAGCCTATAAAAACGGCGAATTGAAAGATGCCTTCTGCACCGGTACTGCCGCCAGTGTAGTGCATATTGAGCTCTTCAATTATAAAGGTCAAGACATTGTATTGCCACCCGTTGCCGAGCGCAAATGGAGCAATTTCCTGCACAATAAATTAGATGCCATCAAAGGTGGCAAATCATCTGATACCCATGACTGGATTGTAGAAGTGGTGAATGAGAATATTGGGGTGAGTGCGTAGTTGGGGGGGGCGGTATTTAGTATTTAGTATTTAGTATTTAGTATTTAGTAAGATACAACAGCAATATATCTACAATAATTTATTTCGGATTTGATGCACTTAATCAAACTTGACAACAGCGAAGCTGTTGAACAATAATAGCCATAGGTGAAACCTATGGTAAATGATACCCCCCTAGAAAGAACCATTCCGCTTGCGGAAGGGTTCAACATTTTATGAACGCAATAGCAATTGAATTAGTGAATTAAAATAGGATTATTTAGGTGGACAAATCTCTTTAATTGTTCAACCCTTCCGGAGGATAAAATCAATTCAGTACACAACCTTTAATTGCCGGAAGGGTTGTGAATACACTCCAAAACTTAACCATAGATTTCACCTATGGCTATTATTGTTAAACTACTCCGTAGTTAATTCAATTCTCATTGAATTATTTTCGTTGATTCATATATCTTGTTCTTATACCTTTCAACTCATAAATTAGTTCAATTACTCCGAAAATGATTTATCCTTGATTCACGTCTTACGTCGTGTGTCTTCCCGTATTATATCCTACGACTTACGACTTACGTTTCACCCCCTCAATCGCCGCTTCCACACTCACTTTCGACTGTTCACCGGTAACCAAATTCTTAAGCGTGAAGAGCTGTGTTTTCATTTCTTCTTCGCCGATGATGATGGCGTAGGAAATCTTTTTATCGTTGGCATAATCCAATTGCTTTTTCAATTTGGCTGCTGTAGGATATACTTCTGTTTTGATATTTTGATCGCGGAATTTTGATGCCATCTGCATCGCAAAATTGAGCGATGATGCCTCCATACAACAGATAAGTACTTCGGTGAAATAGTTGGTTGTTTGCGGGAAGCGTTTTAGTTCCTCAATCACTTCATAGATACGATCCAAACCAAAACTCACGCCCACGCCCGATACACCTGGCAATCCGAAGATGCCGGTAAGGTCATCGTAGCGTCCTCCCCCACCGATGCTTCCAATTTGCACTTCATTGGCTGCCACTTCTAAGATGGCGCCAGTATAGTAGTTGAGACCACGTGCCAGGGTTACATCAAACACAATATTGATATTGGGCTTCACCATTTTTAATGAGGTGAGTATCGATTCCATCTCATCAATTCCGTGACGTCCTTTTTCTGAATCTTTCAAAACCACCTTGAGGTTTTCGAGGGTGATTTTATCTTCAAGAAGGTGTTTTACTTTCTTGAGTGCTGTAGTATTGAAACCTTTCTCAGTCAGCTCTTTCAGCACCCCATCAACACCAATTTTATCGAGCTTATCAATAGCAACGGTGAGTTCAATTTGTTTCTCTGTTTCGCCAATATATTCGCTCAATCCATACAAGATTTTGCGATTATTCATTTTGATGGTGATATCGAGTTTTAGTTTTTCGAATACTTCTGCATAGATACAAATCAAATCCACTTCGTTGAGCAGACTATCACTTCCAACCACATCGGCATCACATTGCCAGAACTCGCGAAAGCGGCCCTTTTGAGGGCGGTCGGCTCTCCATACAGGTTGCATTTGGTAGCGCTTGAATGGGAAAGTGATATCGTTGCGATGCATCACCACATAACGTGCGAAAGGCACGGTGAGGTCGTATCTCATGGCTTTCTCGACCAGGTTGCGGCTATTGAAATTCGATTGAATGGCTTTCTCGAAATCGGCACGCATGGCTATTTTCTTATCGTCCTTGGCTTCGTGCAGTCGGGAGTTCAGAACTTTATAAATGAGCTGATCCCCTTCATCTCCATATTTACCAGTAAGCGTTTCAATATTTTCCATGCTGGGCGTTTGCAAAGGCATGAAGCCATATTTTTGAAATACATCCTCAATGATATTCAATATATAATTTCTCCGAATGACTTGTTCGGGAGAAAAATCGCGCATGCCGGAAGGGACAGAGGGTTTTGACATAGTGCGCAAAGATAAAAGGGAATTCAAAAATTTATTACTTATTTTTTAGAAATGCCTTATTGTTTTTTCAAGCTCCGATTCATTCAATAATACTCCTTCATTTAGATTAATTACCGAGCTGGTTTGTGTATTGGTAAAACTCATGTAGAGCTTATTATCTCGCCTCATAATGGTAACAATTAATACCTTACTATTATGTGGTATATTTTGAAACACATTTCCGTAAGCGGGCATACATGATTTAGAATTCTTAAAGAACATATATGATTCCATTTTGGTATCTGTACCAACAACAGTAACCTGTTCGAGCTGATTTTCTCTAAGAAAATGATCACAGTTAATAAATCCGAACCGATTGGATAGGATGATATTATTCATGAGTTTGGCCGATTTTGAGACTGGGCCATATCTTCTCACAGGCTTAACTGTATATTCACCCCACTTCTTATGACTCTTTGAATTTGAGTAATAGGTTTGGCTCTGTGCAATTTTCTTGTTTTCATACAAATGTGAGTAGATATCATTACCAGTTGTGAGTGAAACATTTTTAAAGGATTTCACATAGTATAGCGTATCATAGGTAACTGGTGCATTATCGTGAACAACATAAAATATTTTTGCTCTCGCTGCCGCTCCCAAACTATCAGTTATATTCCAAACTACTGTCCCTTGTTCGTTTTTACTACCGTAGAAAGTAGTCATGGCTGGATTTATCGAATCGCAAGGGAAGGATAATTTCAGTTGTTTGTTAGGGCAAAGTATAACTGAATCGTTGGCAGTTTTCGCTTCGATAAAACATGATCCACCACTATTTAAAAGATGATTATTTGCTGTAGTACTAATATTGGCTCGATACATACTGACATAATCCATGTATTCTACCAGCTTAATATTCACCCCATTTTCAAGAGGTTTTTGATTTTTATAACTCCATAATGCGCCGGATGGAATTTCTAATACAATCCCCGAATTACCTTTCAATGCGGTATCTCTGAGGTTTGAAATGGTGAAATATTGTGTGTCGGGAACAAGTGACGATTTATATTCCTGAAAGCGTTGTTCGGCAGTAATTACTTCAAATGAATTTTCTTGTACATTTTCTCGAACGACAGATTGTGTTGTTTGATTCAGATGCAATACTATTGAATCATCACATTTATTAGTTGTTTCGGTGGAAGTTTTAATTTCAGGAACATTCTTAATCGTTGAGTCGATAACTTTTTTTGATTGAGAAGAATCTGGAACTTTATGGTTTTTTCCTGAATAATTAAATATTAGAATTCCTAAAACACCGACCCCTACAACACTTATCAATGCTACTTTTAACACATGCAATAAATGAATTGACTTCGCAGCGGTGGTTACACTTTTACTTAACCACTGTGATTGCAAGGCTTGAAAGGTATGCCGAAACTCTTCAACCATTTTTGCTAATCCAGGGTCATTAGCCATTTCTTGCTTGAAGGCAGCCAGCTCTTCCTGCGACATGGTGTTTTGCAAGAAGGCTTCAATTTTTTTAATCTGACTAATATTTTCCATTTACTGATGAATTAATTTGTTGGCTTTATCAAGGCATTGGTACTTCATCGACTTTGCTACATGCGCATTTCTAAATCCCAGTTTGGTTGCGATTTCTTCCATACTCAATTTGCGGAAATAGAAAAGGAACAAAAGCTCTTTGCAAGGTTCACCCAGCGAATCCAAGGCTTGCTTCATCGATTTTAATTTTTCTTCGCGTTCAAGTATCTCCTCCAAATCGGAATCCTGGATGAAGGTATCGGTGAGCTCGGTCTCAGGAATTTGGCGTTTTCGGCGCAATTCCTTGAACCAGATATTCTTTGCGATACCAAACAATAATTGAACAGCTTGAATTTTAACATCGAAATCTTTCTTCTGCACGTACTGATAGAATGCCATGATTGAATCATGCATCACATCCTTACACTCCTCCTTGCTTGCCGAATTTTGTTTCAGCCATCGGCTTATTTCTCGTTCGTATGCATAGAGCTTCTTAAAACCTGCATCAGGTTGCGATTTCAATAAGTTGTATATATCAATGCCTTGCATCATTCAATAACTAATACCCAATAAATGGAAAGGTAAAGTAGCATTTTTCTCTTTTTCAAAATTTGAAATGATTTTTAAGGCAAAAATTTTGTTAGAGCCTCTCAAATGAATACATTTGCAAACTTTTTATTGGACTTGTAGCTCAGACGGTTAGAGCATCTGACTCATAATCAGGGGGTCCTTGGTTCGATCCCAAGCTGGTCCACCAATAGCAGAAAAGGTTTCAGGCAATTGAGACCTTTTTTGTTTTTAGCAATTTGCACATAATTTGCACAAATGGGGACTAATTACCAGTATTATTTGCAATTATATCGGTGTGGTTAAAATATTGGTTAGTTTAACTTCTTCCACAGAGAACTTCTCTTTTAATAATTACAAATTCATAAAATGAGTTAAATTACCTTACTAATACTAAGGATCCTTTTCTTTCTACTACTCGAGCATTATTCGTAAAAGAACTTTTTAGATATCCCAGGGCGTAAAACAATATTTTTACTAGTGGTCAATCACGAATGAAAATAGGTGGTCAATGCCACTGAATTTTCCGAACTCTAAGTAAAGTTGTATTTTTTGATACTTCACAAAAAAATATTTGCAAACTATATGGCAGCAGATAGATTTTCACTCATTCCTCAATCGCCTTTCAGCACTTTTTAACTCCCGATATATTTTAATTAGTTACTCCAAAAATAAATTTTAAAAACTGGAAATAACTTGCTTATTTGCTTGAACTGATAAACTCATATTTAGACTTCATGTGGAAACTCCATTACATATTAATTATCTTCCTTTCACAGTTATTATTCTTCAATGTTTCATTATTTTCGCAAACTCCCAAAAAGCTAGCCATTGGATTAAGTGTTAATGCTGGCGATCATGAATTTGATTTCACTTTGAACGTTGGTGTTCACTATAAAAAAAACTATTCCCAAATTAATTTAATAAGATGTGTTAGCCTCTCGGCTCCATCGTTCGACTTCTGGGAAGCAGACCACAATCCATTTAAGTCATCTGGGCTAGGCTTTACTCAAAGGTACTTCCCTAATAAACGACATTCTCGATTTGCTGGCTTTTTTCATTGTGATATTTTGTATTCAAACTATTCAGCTCAGAAAAGGGACACGCAATTTTTTATCACAAAATCATATCAAAGAAGACTCTTAGGTATTGCAGCGGGTTATGGAATAAGTTTGAATTTCCTGCATCGTATTACCCTTTTATCAAGTATCGATTTTGGAGGCAATTTGATTTGGGGTAAAGATCAGTTCTATGATTACACTCCAAATTATATTACAACCCTCCACAGAAAGGAATATGTTACAGCCTCGCAACTAAAGTTTTCAATTTTGTATTGCTTTAAAAAATTCTAACGCACACCCAAGATGGACAAACGCACGAACATTTTCTTATTCGCAATTATGTTGATAATGTTTGTTCCATCAATTTTATTATCACAAAAGAAGAAAGGATTAGTGTTAGGAATCGCACACGAACGAAATCTACAAGTAAGAAATGTTGGTATAAACATTGGCGTTCATTATAAAAAACAATATTCGCAAGTAAATCTAACTTACAATTATTATTACAACCCATACTTTACCCTAGGATTTAGTTATGCTTGGTTCTTTAGCTATTGGAAACTTGATAAAAATGCTTTTAAACGAGTTGGGTTCGGATATACCCACAGGTATTTCCCTAATAAAGAATATACAAGGTTTGCGCCTTTCATAGAAGGCAATCTATCTTATTCGCAGATCTCAGGTTATAAAGAACTCCAATACTATAATCAAATATTAATTGACAAGGCACATGTGCATGTTTTTAGTTACTTTATAGGATATGGAATATCTTTTAACTTTTCTAAACGCTTTACTCTTCTTAGTAGCTTTGGATTTGGAGGCAGTTATATGCGTCAAAAATACATTCATACATATCTGCAAAAGCAAGAAAGGTTTAGCCAATATGACGGTGGGACTCAAATAAAGTTTTCGGTACTTTATCATATAAAAGGGTTTTAGATGCAACTATAACAAGATAAACATCAATAATATTCTAATTTGCATGTATTCATAGGAGGGGCGTTAAGCCCCTCATATGAATAAAACCTTAGGAAAAAAAAGTGTTAAACTTCTGCCTAACAAAATAAGTTGCAATTAAAATTATATAAATTTCAATTCTTATTATACTCATTTTTGGAATAAAATAAAACTTTGAAGAGGAATTACTTAAAAGTATATGAAACATCATGTCCTTGAAGAGTAACGTGAACTAAATAATTTTAAAGACGAGAATAGAATTAATTAACTCTACATATTAATTTGTGTTAAGTGCTGGAATTTTAAGGAAAAAATGCTAAGGCCATAAGGTTGATTATGATGCTGAATAAAAGCTTGTTAGAATATCCAAAAATCATAATGAAATTTATGGTGAATTCTTATTGACATAAAACTTGTATCTTAAAATAATAAAATAAATCAGTAGTGTCCGGTAAAAATATATAAAAGTTCTTTGAAATTCTAGACAGATAAGAGTTATAGCCGAAAATAT
>CAIVZR010000033.1 GCA_903910445.1 uncultured Bacteroidota bacterium | reverse complement strand
TTAGTTCAACCCCGTTGGGGTTGAGAATACAAACCGCCAATTAACCATAGGTTTCACCTATGGCTATTATTGTTGAACTACTACGTAGTAAATTCAACTCTCATGGAATTATTTTTGATGATACTCGACTTTTGTAGTTCAACCCCGTTGGGGTTGAGAATACAAACCGCCAATTAACCATAGGTTTCACCTATGGCTATTATTGTTGAACTACTCGTAGTAAATACAAGTTCAACAATATTCTTGAGACTACAAAGAACTGAAACCGGACTATTTGCAATTAATTTGAGATTCACCCCTGTCCATTATCTTTGCACAAAATGACTACCTTAGATCAATACCTAAAATCGTTCGAGAAATTCATGGGTGAGCATCCTTTTCAAGGAACGCCGGCTTCGCTTTATGAATCAGCCAATTACCTGATGCAACTGGGAGGGAAGCGACTTCGTCCTGCCATGGTATTGATGGGTTGTGATGCTTTCAAAAACAGTTATGAGACGGCTTTACCAGCCGCCATGGCGATAGAGGTTTTTCATAATTTCACTTTGGTTCATGATGACATCATGGATGCCGCCCCACTACGTCGTGGCAAGCCAACAGTGCATATTAAATACAATGAGCCATCAGCTATTTTATGCGGGGATATGATGATGTTTAAATCGGTCATGTTCTTACAAATGTTGCCAGAAAAACACCTCCAGGAAGTATTGACTGTATTCAATAAAACAGCCATTGAGGTATGTGAAGGACAACAACTCGACATGCTTTTTGAAACCCGCAATGATGTAAGTATTGATGAATATTTACACATGATTGCATTGAAAACCTCGGTGTTATTGGGCTGTAGCCTGAAAATTGGAGCATTGGTTGGAGGCGCTTCAAATGCCGAAGCGGAGAGATTGTATGAATTCGGTAAAAATTTAGGCATCGCATTTCAGTTGCACGATGATATATTGGATGCTTTTGCCGAAGATGCTGAAGCCTTCGGTAAGCAAGTAGGAGGGGATATTCTTTCCAATAAGAAAACCTATCTGCTGATTACCGCAATGAAGCAAGCGAACGAAAATCAGCAAACAGAAATAACACATTGGATATCACAAAAGAATTTTGATAACGATAAAAAAGTGAACGCCATGAAATCGCTTTTTGAAGCCACAGGAGCCAGGGCTGCCGCGGAAGAAGAACAGCAGCGCTACTATACAAAAGCGTTAGCATCGCTTTCCGAAACATCCCTACCTGACGATACCAAAAAAGTGTTTGAATCATTTGCCGATATGGTAATGAAGAGAACAAAATAGGAGAATCCCACTAATTGTAAATTTCTTGAATCTTCGTTTGTAAAACAGAGGACTAATTTTTCTTAGCTAAAAATTTAGTAGTTTTTATTGAAAAATAATTTTGATAAAGTTGTCTGATTAGTTAACTTTGCGAAGTGTCGATTACAAGACAAATAATTGCTTATAAAAATTACTTTCTTGACTTCTATAAGAAGCAACCTAACAATGTGCAAGAGAAAATTGAGTGGACTTTAAATTTAATTAGGGTCATTCAAAATGTTCCAGAAAAGTATTTTAAACATTTGGAAGGAACCGAAGGCCTTTATGAGATTAGAGTTGAAGTAGGGAGCAATACCTACCGCATTTTCTCCTTCTTTGATAAAGGAAACTTGATAGTTTTAGGGAATGCATTTCAAAAGAAAAGTCAGAAAACTCCCAAGCAGGAAATTGAAAGAGCACTTAAAATAATGATGGAATACAAAAATGAAATCCAAAAGTAATATTACAACACTAGATCAAATTCTTGACGAGAAATACGGAAAGCAGGGAGCACCAAAGCGTGAGCAGTGGGAGCAACAATTTGAATCATTCAAATTGGGTGTACTCTTAGAAGAAGCAAGAACAAAACTTGGCATGACTCAAGAGCAATTAGCGGATAAGTGTGGTACCAATAAATCGTATATTTCAAGAATTGAAAACAATGCCACCGACATCAGACTTTCAACGCTTATGAAAATTATTCAAGAAGGACTTGGAGGCCATCTTAAACTCTCAATACAACTATAATTATTCTTATTTGATTTGAAGGCTGCTAACTGCCGCCCATCCTGGCTTTAAGGCCCATCTGATTCTTTCACTCTTTTTTGTATCTTCGCGCTTCTAATATTTTCAAACATTTGTACGTTTGAAATGAACAGATTTTAATAGTCCATGAATATAAATATTACACTTCCCGATGGAAGCGTTCGTGAATTCGAACAAGGTACCACAGCAATGCAAGTTGCACTTAGCATTAGTGCAGGTTTAGCACGTAACGTATTGGCAGCAAAAGTGAATGGTGAGATTTGGGATGCCAATCGTGCCATGCAACACAATGCAACTTTGAACCTTTTAACGTGGAACGACGATGAAGGAAAGAAAACCATGTGGCATTCATCAGCTCATTTGCTGGCAGAAGCCATTGAAGCCATTTATCCTGGAACCTTATTTGGTATTGGTCCGGCAATCGATGCTGGATTTTACTACGATATCGATTTGGGTGGCAAATCGTTCGGCGCTGATGACTTCAAAAAATTAGAAGATAAAATTATTGAGTTGGCGCGTCGCGATGTAACCTTTGAAAGAAAAGAGGTGAGCAAAGCCGATGCCATCAAATATTTCACAGAAAAAGGTGACCATTACAAACTAGAACTTATCGACGGTTTGAATGATGGTGAAATAACTTTTTATACTCAGGGTAATTTCACGGATCTTTGCAAGGGCCCACATATTCCAAGCACGGGTTTTGTGAAGGCAGTGAAAATTATGAACGTTGCTGCGGCCTATTGGCGCGGCGATGAAAAGAATAAAATGCTTACCCGCATTTATGCCGTTACTTTCCAAAAGCAAAAAGATTTAGAAGAGCATTTGCGCTTATTGGAAGAAGCGAAAAAGCGCGACCATAAGAAATTGGGTAAGGAAATGGAGCTTTTTGCCTTCAGCGATAAAGTGGGTGCAGGTTTACCATTATGGCTTCCAAAAGGTGCTATGATTCGTGAACGTTTAGAGCGTTTCATGCGCGAAGCACAAACTCGCATGGGATACTTACCGGTAATTACCCCAAATATTGGTAAAAAGGATTTATACGAAACCAGCGGTCACTGGGAGAAATACGGAAAGGATTCATTCCAGCCCATACTCACTCCTGAAGGCGAACAGTATATGTTGAAGCCGATGAATTGCCCACATCATTGTGAAATATACAAAACCAAACCACGCAGTTACCGTGACCTTCCGGTGCGTTTGGCGGAGTTTGGAACGGTATATCGTTTTGAGCAAAGTGGTGAATTAAATGGATTGACCCGCGTTCGTGGCTTTACACAAGATGATGCGCATTTATTTTGTCGCCCCGATCAAATTAAGGAAGAATTCAAACGAGTGATTGATTTGGTTTTTTATGTTTTCAAGTCGTTAGGTTTCGAAAACTATACAGCGCAAATTAGTTTGCGTGATAAAGAAAACCGTGCGAAATATATTGGAAGTGATGAGAATTGGGAGAAAGCAGAAAACGCGATCATTGAAGCTACCGCTGAGAAAGGGATGAAAACCACCATCGAATATGGGGAAGCAGCCTTCTACGGTCCGAAGCTCGATTTTATGGTGAAAGATGCCATTGGAAGAAGCTGGCAATTAGGAACCATCCAGGTGGATTACAACTTGCCTGAGCGTTTTGAATTGGAATATATTGGAGCCGATAACCAAAAACATCGCCCAGTAATGATCCATCGTGCCCCTTTTGGAAGTATGGAGCGTTTCATGGGATTATTAATTGAGCATTGTGCCGGTAATTTCCCACTCTGGCTTACACCTGAGCAGTATATTATCCTGCCGGTAAGCGAAAAGTTTGAAGCATATGCAGAAAAAGTTGCTAAATTTTTAGAAAATTACGATATTCGCGGGCTTATTGACAATTCCAATGAAACCATTGGGAAGAAAATAAGGAACGCGGAAGTGAAGAAAATACCGTTTATGTTGATTGTGGGAGAGCAAGAAGAGGAAGCCGACAACATTGCAGTACGACGTCATAGCCAAGGCGACTTAGGTAAAATGGGGATGCAGGAATTTGTAACCCATTTCAAGCAAGTTACCGAAGATGAAAAATTAAAATAATTACTTGATGACTCGTTCATCAAAAAACCAGGAGCTTCTAAATTGCATTGAGCTCTAGGTTTTTAAACTAAAAATGCAATAAAAATAAATTAAAATACTTGGCATTACCTCCAAAGAAGCCTGGCTCAGGCCCCTACAACGGCAATCGTCGTTTTCCACAACGCCGTGTTGCAGAACACAATATCAACGGATTTATCAAATCTCCGGAAATTCGTATCGTAGGTGAAGACATTGAATCGCGAATTGTAAAATTGGCAGAAGCCATGGACATCGCCGATGATTTGGGATTGGATTTGGTAGAGATATCACCTAATGCAGTGCCGCCAGTATGTAGAATTGTAGATTATAAGAAGTTCTTATACGAGCAGAAGAAAAAGAAGAAAGAGATCAAGGCCAACTCGCATAAGCAAGAAGTAAAAGAAGTTCGTTTCGGCCCGAATACTGATCAGCATGATGTTGACTTTAAAGTGAAACATGCTGAAGAGTTTTTGAAAGCAGGCGATAAAGTGAAAGCTTTGGTAATGTTCAAGGGACGTGAAATTATTTATAAAGAACGTGGTCGTTTGTTATTGGAAGATTTTGTAAAACGACTAGAAGAATTAGGAAAAGTAGATACAGGTTTGAAGATGGAAGGACGTAAAATGACCATCATGATTGCTCCTAAAAAAGCATAAAAATTAAGATAGTACCGTAAAGGTTTTTAGTACACATAAAGGATTAATATTTATAGACACCATGCCAAAATTGAAAAGCAACTCAGGAGCAAAGAAGCGTTTTAGCGTTACTGCTACCGGTAAAATTAAACGCGGACAAGCTTACAAAAGCCATATCCTAACCAAAAAAGAAACAACCCAAAAACGTAACTTAGGTAAAACTGCCTACGTGTTCAAGGGTGATGAGTATCGTGTTAAGAAAATGCTTTTGTTAGCATAACAAAAGACAGATTCAATAACAACGAATCATAAAAAATACTATACCATTTTAATGTTATAGTGTATTTAGTAAACAGGCAAAAAGTACCAAAGACAAGTCCAGTGCGACCTGCACTTTAGCCACAAATTATTATTTAAAATGCCAAGAAGCGTAAACGCTGTCGCATCGCGACGCAGAAGAAAAAAGATTCTAAAATTAGCCAAAGGCTATTTTGGAGCCCGTAAAAATGTATTAACTGTTGCCAAACACAGTATCGACAAAGGTTTAGGTTATGCTTATCGTGACCGTAAAACCAAGAAACGTGAGTTCCGTGCATTATGGATTCAGCGTATTAACGCTGCAGCCCGTACCAATGGTACCACGTACTCTAAGTTGATTAACGCTTTAAACCAAAAAAATATTGGTTTGAATCGTAAAGTGTTGGCCGATTTAGCAATGAATCACCCGGAAGTATTCCAGGAAATTGTAAAATCGACGAATTAATTTCAACGGAAAATTTTAAAAGAGCCATGTGTTGTAAAACACATGGCTCTTTTTTTTGAGTATAATTTATTAAATTCGTTCGATGAATAGATTGCTCCTTTTATTCTTTATAAGCTGTTCACTCATACTGCCAGCACAATCAGATACCACATACATCAAGGTTCATTTCTTTTATGGTTCTAAGCCTAAAATGAAATACCACAAAGTGGAATCAAAACGATTCGGCGGATTACATGGAGGGCATGTAAGTATGGAATTGAATGATACCAATTTTGGATTTCTTTTTAGAGGAAGGGTTCATATTTTTTCGCATAAGAAAAACTTGCACAGCCATTGGGTTACCGAAACCAATTCCGAATGGGTGAAGGATACAGTCAATGATAAATATGCAACAGTACTTGTTCCTTTAACTGGTTCACAACTTCAGGAATACTATCAAATCAAAGAAGAATATTTGAATCATACGCCTTACGATTATGCCTTCTTTGGAATGCGTTGTGCGGCGTCTACTTATGATATATTCTCTCAAATGGGTTTCTTCAAGCAGCGTTCAAGATTCGGAATGGTTACTAAAATATTTTACCCGAAACTCTTGCGAAAACGATTCTTGAAATTGTCCAACCATAATCACTGGGAAGTAATCCGACACGAAGGAAGTTCGAGAAGAAAATGGGAGCGGAGATAATTCATGAGGTGGCGGTCTTAGGTCTTATGTCTTGAGTACTTAGTAAATACAGGGTGTCAAGTATTTAGTAATTAGTCATGTGTAGCTAGTAAATACAGGGAATACAATGTCTTATGTATTTAGTCTTGAGTACTTAGTAAATACAGGGAATACAATGTCTTATGTATTTAGTCTTGAGTACTTAGTAAATACAGGGAATTGTATCGTCCTGAAAAAAGTTTACACTTTTTGGTTAATAATCCTGTTACAAGTTTACACATTTTTTTTAATCCTGTATACCATTTACATTTGACGAACTGGATGAAGCGGAAACGAGCTCTGCTGAGGAGCA
>CAIVZR010000032.1 GCA_903910445.1 uncultured Bacteroidota bacterium | reverse complement strand
GGTACAACAAATAAAAAACAGAGAGTACCTCAATACACAAGAAGCAGCCTTTGCATTCTTGGCACTTGGAAAAATATCGACCAAAGTAAATGCTACCAAAGCCAGCGCCAATATCACTCGTGACGGAAAAACCATTGCCAGCTTCACTGGCAATGATGTTACGATTAATTCGGCCAATGCTTTTGGTAAAGTAAATATTCAAGTATCTGGCGAAGGTGCTTTGTATTATTTCTTCGAAAGTGAGGGCATCACCGCCGATGGCAGCTTCCGTCAGGAGGATTCTCATTTGCAGGTGCGTCGTAATTTCTTTAATCAGTACGGCCAGGATATTGGCAATAAGGTGAAACAAAACGATTTGGTGGTGGTGAAGATTACCATCAAAGGTGATGCAAATGATATAGAGAACGTGGTAATCACCGATATGTTGCCTGCAGGCTTTGAAATTGAGAATTCACGAATCACCGAAACCAATGAATTGCCATGGCTGAAGAATCAGGATTATCCAATGTACACTGATGTACGTGATGATCGGATTAACTTATATACAACCGTGGGTACAACGACAAGAACCTTTTATTATTTATGCAGAGCAGTAACTAAAGGAACCTTTATTTTAGGGCCAGTGAGTGCTGATGCGATGTATAATTACGATTACCGAAGCTACTTTGGAAGCGGTAAAATGATTGTGGAATAGTAGTATAAGTCCCAAGGTTAGAATAATTTATTCTAACCTTGGGACTTCTTTTTTTTATTCTATTTCATCAACGAATTTGGTGTCTCTTGTTTTTTCCATTTTACGATTGCTACCTGGTTTAGTATTGAAGTATTCTATTGAATGAGCAGAATCATGATTTTATTTTAGAGATATTCTTCTTGAAAAAGCTTTTATTTGAATACTAATTTAATTTTTATGAATAAATCCAGACTTCTCTGTCTTATATTTTTTTTGGTGACTATCTTATCAATTGCCCAAAACCCAAAAGTCACCATAAGTGAATCATTTAATGCAAAAAAGTTTGCCAAAGGATCCTTTGAAATTTTAGGCTATACCGACAACTCCTTTTATGTCTATTTCGTTAAAAAGAAAAAGATACATATTCAACAGTATCAGAAAAGAGATTTTGCTTTATTGAATGAAAGAGTTGTGAAAATTCCGGGAAAAGGAATTCATGAGAATGACGTTTTACATACTTATCAAAATCCTGTAACCAAAGATTTTATCTTTTTTACTACTGAGAGAAGACAAACTTTATTAGTTTATAAGTATCATACCTTAAAGATAGATTCTAATTTAGATGAGCCAATATCTAAGACGGTATCCTTCAATGGTAAGTCAGGCTTCACCACTCATGGTATTAATCCACCTACCTATTCCCCAAATGATTCCTGCTATTTATCTTGCAGGTATGATTAACGTAAGAATAAAAATCCTCAATTCTCATTTACTGTTTATCGCACACGCAATCAACGTGAAATTTGGAGCGGTGAATTTAAATTAGATCCAAAATTTAAAAAATACATCCTAAAGGATTGCTTTATTTCTGATGAGGGTGATTTATATGTGAATATTTACTATCCAGGCTCTAAGTCAGAAATGCCATTGTTCAAAATAATAGTTTATGAAAAAGGAGCAAAAAGCTATACGAATGAAAAGGACATTTTCAAGGGGATGAATATTTCGAATTTTGAGATTGTTTTTGATAAGTCGAACCGAATTATCTGCACCGCGATACTCAGCAATGGTAAAGGGGCTAACGGAATGGCATCAGAACTTATCGATGCATCGACTTTAGAAACTATTGGAAGCGATAAGAAGGAATTTGGTAATGAAGTAATGGAGGCTACTGTTGGCCCGAATAATGCCAAACAAGGTGATGGAATATCGTATTTAGGGTTGAAGAAATCGGTGGTATTACAAGACTCAAACATTTTAATAACATCAGAGATTAGTTATCTGATAATTGATGATAAGACGATTCGGCATGTATACAAATCAATTTTCGCATCAAAGGTTGATACGAGTGGAATGATGAGTGAAATTTATTTTATCAATAAGGATATGTTTTATGGTGCGGCTCATACCGATTATTTACTTACGACACCAAATAATGATGTCAATTTCATATTTCTCGACAATCCATCCAATTTCTCAGGAAGTAAACGAAAGGAGCTGAAGCATAAATTGTTACCTAATAAATATTATATCGATCAAAGAGATATTCTTGTTTCAGCAAAACTGAGTAGTAAAGGTCAAGTAAAGTATATTCCGTTTAAGTCGGCTGAGAAAGGCGGATTAACGCCCCGATTAGATAAATCAGCTTGCATTAGCGACGATAAAAAGGAATATTTAATGATTACCGCTAGCAACCTCTTAGCGGTTCATAAATATGTTCATTTTAAATTTGTAATAATTTCATACAAATAAAATTCTGATTTATTTTTGAATCATGTTTAAGAAACTCTTTTTGGGTCTGCTTTTAATTCTTGCAGCAATTGCAGCCTGGTTTGCTTACCAATGGTATTTTACGAACGATAATTTCATGCGTCAAATTAATCTGGTGCCAGGGGATGCCGTGTATGTATTGCAAACCGATGAGCCTGTTAAGAACTGGAAGAAATTTACAGGAAGTAAGTTATGGCAACATTTCAAGCAACATCCAAAATTTGCCGATATCGCCCGCAGTGCCGATGCCATCGATCAGTTTTTTGATGCGAATAATAACCTGCTTGGAAGCATCGGTAGTCGAGACTTCACCCTCTCGGCACATGTGACCAAATTTAATGATTATGATTTTTTATTCATCATCGATTTAAGCAAGGCATCAAAAATTTCACTATTAAAAAACAATATTGAAAATGTATTTTCCAATCTAGGGTATCGGGTAACCACGCGCAAATACAAGGACGAAACAATCTATGAAATGAAGGATGGGGCATCCAAAGAAACTTTGTATATCAGTTTGGTAGCCAATCAGGCGGTATGCAGTTATTATGGCTTGCTCATCGAAAGGGCTATCGACGAAAAGGAGATTACAGCCATTGCAAAACATAATAAATTTATTGAAGTAGAACAAAAAACCAGTGATGGTGGGCTTGCAAGACTCTTTATCAATTATCAAAACTCCAATAATTTCTTGCGTTGTTATTTAGGAAATTTAAATGGATGGGTTTCGGATATCAGTTCAACCCTGGAGTTTTCGGGGCTGAATATGCAGCTCGATGATGAAGATATTGATATCAGTGGTTATACTAATTTAAGAGATTCAACCGATGGATACCTAAAAGCATTATTGCAAAGTGGTAAAGGGAATGTAGGTGCCTACGAAATTCTGCCAGCACGCACGGCATCTTATACGAGCCTGGGTTGCGATAATTTCCAAACCTTCTACGATAATTTGGTACGGGTGTTTAGCGAGAACAAATCGGCTTATAACGAATTTGAAACGGGAATAAATAAAATTGAGAAGCTGCTTAAAATCAATTTAAAAAACAATTTTTATAGCTGGATGGGCGATGAGGTAGTACTCTCTCAAAACCAATCGTATGGCCTGAGTACAGTGCCTGAGTATATCATTACTATTCACACAAAAAATATTGATGATGCCACTAAAAATTTGCAATTTATAGAAGATCAAATTCGCAAACGCACACCTGCTAAATTTCAAAAAACAAATTATAAAGGCCACGATATACATTATTTGGAAGTAAAGGGACTCTTTAGTGCCATGCTGGGTAAGTTCTTTAATAAGATTGAAAAGCCTTACTATACCGTAATCAACGATTATGTATGTTTTAGTAATACCCCAGAAACTATTATTGCTTTGATTGACGATTATGAAAATAAAAATACGATGGGCAATGATGAACAATTTAAAACCTTCATGAAAAGATGCAGCAATAAGGCCACCGTATTTTATTATGTAAATGGAACACGTTATTTCAATTCCATGTTGCAGGAATTAAAAGGAGATGCACGTGCCAGTGCTCAACAAAACAAAAAGTTTATCACTTGCTTCCGTCATTCGGCATTTGAGCTGATTGCTGATGGTGCCATCTTCGAAACAAAAATGTATTCCGATTTTGAACCCCCTGCGGAGGAATCGGAAACTCAGGAGAATATTCCAGTGGCCATGTATGAGAAGGATACGCTCACGGAGACTGAGCGATTCTATATCGAACAGTTTCAGAGCGGAAGCATTAATGAAGATTATGATAATGGTAAGCCCAGGGTAAGGGCGGAGACAAAGGATGGGGTGAAAGACGGGAAATACCGCGAATATTATGAAGACGGAAGTCTCAAGGTAAAGGGGAATTATAGCCAAGGGAAAAAAGATGGACGCTGGCGATATTATGATGAAACGGGCAAGCTGCTTCGAAAAGAAAATTATAGGGAAGGAACGCTTCGTGAATAACAAAAAAAACGCCTAAGATTTCTTAGGCGTTTTTTTAATATTTGAAGGGGCTATGGCCCATTTTGGCAAGATTACTCTTCAGTAATCACCACTTTATCCATAACGTCACCTTGACTAATTTGTTCGATAATATCCAAACCTTCCACCACCTTACCAAAGCAAGTATGATTGCGATCGAGATGGGCAGTATTGGTGCGGCTATGGCAGATAAAGAATTGAGAACCACCAGTATCACGTCCGGCATGTGCCATACTTAATACCCCACGATCGTGGTATTGGTTATTGCCAGTAAGCTCACATTTTATTTTATAACCTGGACCTCCAGCTCCGGTGCCATTCGGGCATCCTCCCTGGATTACAAAATCAGGAATCACGCGATGGAAAGTCAATCCATCATAAAATCCTTTTTTCGCTAAGTCAACAAAGTTCTTAACGGTATTCGGAGCATCTTCTTCGAAAAAATTAATTTTCATCACTCCTTTTGCTGTGTATATTTGTGCTGTAATCATGAGGGCGAAGATAAAAAAATATTTATTACCCAACCTAAATAATGGATACTTCGTCTCCTAACTAAAATATCATCTCCCAATGAAATCATTAAAATTAATACTGCTGTTTGTTGGTCTTTCAATGCTAAGCACTTCCTGCGTGAAGGATCATTGCAAAAAACAATTTAAAATGTTTGCCCCCATTTATAAAACGATGGATGCAATACTAAAGGATGTAAAACTCACAGATGCCAAAGCCATGGATAAGCCGGGTAAAATATTTAGCTATGGCAATATCCTTTTTGTAAATGAAATTGATAAAGGAATTCATGTTATTGATAATACCGACCCCGCCAACCCAATAAAAATGGGGTTCATTACTATTGATGGAAACCTCGATTTATGGGTGAAACAAAATTTATTGTATGTTGATTGTTATGATAATTTATTGGTACTTGATATTGCCGATTTGCATAATATCAAAGTACTCGAAACCATGTTGAATGTGTTTCCTGACAGGAATTATAGTGGCTATACAGCTGATGCAAATAAAGGCTATATCATTGGATGGCAAGAACGTGATACTACATTGAATATCGATTGTAATGATGGAGGCGAAGGCTTAATGATTTTTAAATCAAGAACGGATATTATGGCGGTGGATGTAAGCACTTCAAGCAATTCTTCAATAGCCCCTACTACTGGTGTTGCGGGTTCCCTTACTCGATTTAATATGACTGGCGATTATTTATATTGTGTAGATATGTCGAATATTCATGTGTTTAATCTTACTCAAATCAAACCTGTAAAAACCGCTGATATCGCTGTAGGCTGGGGTTTAGAAACCATCTACTCTTATAATAACAATTTGTTCTTAGGTACCAATAACGGTGTTTTGATTTATTCGTTGGCTACTCCTGGCAACCCTACCTACGTGAATAAAATGCAACATGTTAGAACTTGTGACCCAGTAATCACCGATGGGCAGCATGCCTTTGTAACTCTTCGTGGAGGCAGTCCTTGTGGTGGCTTTACCAACCAATTGGATGTGCTGGATGTTAGCGATTTGCAAAATGTATCACTCATCAAAAGTTATACACTCAATAACCCTTGGGGATTGGGAATGAACAATCAATATTTGTTTATTTGTGATGATGGCTATGGTGTTCGTGTTTATAATAGAGGCGATGTAACGCAATTGTCGGAAATTTCTAAGTTGGCCATAGATCATCCTCGCGATATCATTGTCTTGAATAATTCTTTACTCATCCTGACTGATAAGGAGATGTTACAGTTTGATTATTCAGATATTCAGCAGATAAAACAAGTTTCAAAAATAAACTAATGAGGAAGTTATTGATGATTGTATGGAGCTGCTTCAGCTTCCTGTGTGCTAATGCCCAGCAAAAAGTTACGGTGTACCAGCACAATGGATCTAAAACAATTGGAGAGCTCATTCAGCGTGATTCAGTTGCTCAGCGAATCATGGTAGAAATTCAAGGCGGTAGCGAGTTTGTGATACCCTTCTCGGAAATTGACAGCGTCGTATTCTCCACCCCAAAACAAAAATTAGTACTCGAAGCCCGCCCTGTATGGGGATTTGGACTGGGTGCTTTGATGAATGCCGATAGGAATATCTTGCAATTTGATGCACAGGCTGGATTTCGTTTTAATGCCAAAATGCAAGGGGGCATCGGTGTTGCATTCTCTGATGTGATCTCTGGATATTTAGATTATCGTTACTATTTCTATCAATCAAAATTATTTTCTGTTGGTGCTTATGTTCAACCGGGTATTGTGCTTTCTCAATTCCGGAATAACTACTACTATGATACCTATAATATTCGTGGGTTTTATTCTAATACTGGGTTTAGTTTGAAATTGTTTAATAATACCAATCGCAGTTTTTCTATTCATGCAGGATATCAGTATGTCAATAAAAAGCAAAGCTATACCGATTATCTGGGCAATCAAGTGAAAATTGTTTCCGATTTGAATCGCTATGTGATACAAGGTATTTTTGCCTTCTAGAACCGCTCTTTTATCTTTATCTTAAGTCTACAGCTCTCTTCGTTTATTCGTACCTTCGCGCCGTGAATTACGTACAGGCAGAAAAAGTTTCCAAGGCATTCGGTATGCGGGTTTTATTTGAAGATATTACCCTCGGAGTAGATGAAGGACAGAAGATTGCCCTTGTGGCAAAAAATGGCTCCGGAAAGACCACCTTATTAAAAATGATTGCAGGATTGGATACTCCCGACTCAGGAGAAATCAATTCGCGCAATGGCATCTCCATTGGTTATCTGCCACAGGATCCCGATTTTGATGGAGATACTACTGTTATTGAAACCATCTTCAATGCCGATAATCCAACCATTGTAGCCATTAAGAATTACGAATTGTGGCTCGATGCACATGCACACAATCATACCAAAGAAACAGAAACCCGTTTGCAGGAGGCCATGGAAGAAATGGATCACCTCAATGCCTGGGAATTGGAGAATGATATAAAAACCATTTTAACGCAATTTAAGGTGGCCTTTTATGATCAGAAGGTAAATACCCTATCGGGAGGACAAAAGAAGCGATTGGCCTTGTGTATCCTGCTCATCAATGCTCCTAATGTAATTATCATGGATGAGCCCACGAATCACCTCGATATTGAGATGATTGAATGGCTGGAAACCTATTTATCAAAAAGTGCGATTACCTTATTGATGGTAACGCATGATCGTTATTTCTTAGACAAAGTATGTAACGAAATTTTGGAGATGGATGATGGTAAGATTTATAAATACAAAGGCAATTACGGATATTTCTTAGAGAAGAAGATAGAGCGTGAACTCAGTGAATCACGTAGTGTTGAGAAAGCAAAAAATTTATATACACGCGAACTCGACTGGATTCGCCGTCAGCCCAAAGCCCGCGGTACCAAATCGAAAGCAAGGGTGGATGCCTTTGATGATGTGAAGAAAGAAGCACATAAGAAATTGGGTGAAGACAATGTTGAACTCAATATAAAAATGAACAGGGTAGGAGGGAAAGTATTAGAGTTGAAGAATATCTCCAAAGGATATGGAGATAAAAAACTCATTTCAAATTTCTCTTATACGGTGAAGCGCGACGATCGCATTGGTGTGGTAGGAGCGAATGGAGCGGGTAAATCCACCTTACTTAAAATACTCACCAATCAATTGGCGCCTGATGCCGGAAAAGTGGTTTTGGGAGATACCATTGTATTAGGCTACTATTCGCAAGAAGGCTTGGTATTAAAGGAAGATAAGCGGGTGATTGATGTGGTGAAAGATATCGCTGAATACATTCCGTTGGCCAAAGGAGGAAGCATTACCGCGAGTCAGTTATTGCAAAAGTTTTTATTCTCACCCGATCAGCAATATACTTATGTATCGAAATTGAGTGGGGGAGAGCGCAAGCGTTTGTATTTACTTACCATCCTCATCACGAATCCCAATTTCTTGATACTCGATGAGCCTACGAATGATTTGGATTTGATGACCTTGAATGTACTGGAAGATTTCTTGAATGATTATAATGGCGTATTGCTCATTGT
>CAIVZR010000031.1 GCA_903910445.1 uncultured Bacteroidota bacterium | reverse complement strand
TTGATTATTTCTTTGGATCGAAAAAGAAATTTGGTATCGCCACAGGTTTAGGATTCAGTAGCTTCAATGCAAGTTTTAAAATGGATAGCTTCCGAGTAAATTATAGTGCTGTGGATACCAGAGGTGAAACCTATCGCCGTGTAGTTAATGTGCATGCTATTGATGAAGATTTGAAAATTAAATCACTCAATATTCCAATCATACTTCAATATAAATTTGGATTGGGCGATAAAGCAAATTTGTGTTTAGGATTGGGGGTAAACTATCATAGTGTGCTCTCTGCTAATGTTTCAAGCACTGCTACTGCTGATTACGAAGCAATTTATAATTATGCCAATGGATCACAAGTATCACAATTTGATTCGAGCATTGTACCAAGCAAAGGAAGCTGGATGATTACCCGAAGTAATATTGAGGCTCATGGTGGAAAAGCGGGAGAAGCTGCTTATTTCACACAAAAACGTGCAGATGGTTATGATGTTGCTATTGATCAATCGTTATCGAAAACAGAAGCATTAAGTTTAGGAAGCTCATTGGGAGTAATTTTACGTTTGAATGCCAATTTCCAATTGTCAGAGAAACTATGGTTATCAACCTTATTACAATTCCAAAATGTTTCATTTGCGAATAACAGTTATATTAAAAACTACAAACTCACCGACGAAATCGGAACTTATAATTCGTTGATGAACAATACAAATTTATTAAAAGCAGGATCGGTATCACTTGGCGTAGGACTAAAAATCACAATTAAATAAATATATTAAATTTTTATAAAGCATGGAACGTAAGAACATTATTCTCATTGTAGCAATTGTTTTAGTGGCAGGAGGAATATTTGCCATTAAGAAATTTATGGGCGGAGATAGCGGATGCCCGAAACTTATTTTCGGAATTTCATCCAATAGTATTTTAGCAGGAGAAAGTATCCACTTTGAGGATAATACAACTGAAGCAAATGATTGGAAATGGGATTTTGGTGATGGAGGAAAAAGCGAGGACCAAAGCGGCGACTATACGTATAAAAGCGCTGGGGAATTTACAATCACCTTAACCATCAACGGAAAATGTACCGAAACTACCACCATCAAAGTGGGCGATTTAAATATCAGCAGTAACGATACCATGCAAAAGGCAGTGGCCATCTTAGGCCCAGCATCATGCCAAGTAGGCGATGCGGTTCAATTCAGCAATAGCACTGAAGGAGCTACCAAATGGGAATGGCAATTTGGCGAATCGGGTAGCAATGATAAATTCGAACAAAACCCAACCTATACTTATAGCCAACCAGGAAAATACACCATTGTATTGCGCGTAGATGCAAGCAAAGCTGAAGGACGCCATGCGATTACAGTTACTGCCAAGCCTGTTACCGGAGGCGGAGCTCCAGCTCCAAAATTATCGGGTGCTGACTTGAAATCGAAATTTGAAAAAATTACAGCAGGCGAATTTGAATCGGTTTACTATCCTATGCTAAAAGCCTATTTCTGTAATGATAATAATGTATCTGTTGTAATCAACGGAAGCAAGAATACCAGTATCTACTCATATTGTATGAAATTGGATATCCAAAGAAATACTAAATTTGGCGACGTGAAAGTGGAATATGGTAGTAATGGTTGTATTTCAAAAATCACTGTAACTCAAAATTAATTTTAATTATGAAAAAGCTACTAATTATTTGTTGCTCTTTTCTTGTACTCACTTCCTTTAAAATATTTAAACCAAGGGTGGAGAGTGTAAATAATATTGTAATCTTTTACGTTGAAAATAGTAAAGGAGGAAGCAATGTATCGCTTACGGGCGATGCTATTGAGAAACTCGAGGCAGAGGTAAAGAAAAACAATGCCACTCCTGCCAATAAATTTTTATTGTATTGGAGCAACGATGCTAAATTTGATTATAGTAAGAAGGCTGAAAATAGCACCAAGATACTTAATAGCTTATTCGAGAAGAACTCTCGCACACCCAATGTATGGCTTGATAAGCATCAAATGCGCTCGCTCCTATTCGATAAAGAATTTACTTTGAAAGGTACCATCACCGTGAATTTCTTTGTGACAGAAACTTATCTCATCGATTATGTTACCAAGGATGAGCCTTCGATTTTGATGGGCATGTTCCCTCGTGAGCTAGCCTATATCACTGGTGCGGATGAAAGCCGAGTTACTGTAAATATTTATTATAGCAATACCCAAAACAAACTCACAGAAGACCTGTTAAAGCAGGTTAACAATTTTAACAATCAGTCAAGAATTACCTATAATTACATACAGGTAAAATAATTAGCGATATCATGAAGTTTAAATTTTCTCTCACACTATTTATAGTACTCATCAATATTAGTCTTTGGGCTCAAGTGCCGTCAGGTTCCAGAGTATTGAACTATCCCAATGAATATAACAAACCCAATGGCAATGTACTTGCCAAAAGCGAAGGTACCAGCGGAAGCGATTGGGTAGTTTATGCCGATCGTGATGGTATCCAATCCTATACCAAAGCGGATGCGAAGGCCAATTTTAAAACATTAAGTTTCCTAGAAGCATTTTATGTTATTGAAGAAAAAGGTGATTACCTTCACTTAGTAAAACATGATCCATCAATTTTCTTATCAACCAGCAAAACAGCTCGCAAGATTGCAAATACTGCCATCGATATGGGTTGGGTAGAGAAAAAGAAAATGCTGTTATGGAAACATGCTTTGGTAAGTTCTCAAGGATTCACTATCAAAGCACTTGCTATCAGTAACGATAAAAATGCATTATTAAACCCTGGAAAATATATCCGTGATGGAAATGTAGTTCGTATTTATAACTCACCCGATTTACATGATGAAAACAAGAATGGAATTTTCTTGTTCCAGTTTTTATTCATTTACAAGACCAGTGATGATGGAAAAAATTTCCTTATTGGAAAAACATATCAAACCAATGCCTCTTCTATTAAAAGTGAGTTATTGGGCTGGGTGCCAAGCGGTATTGTGCAACGCTGGGAACAACGTTTGTGCTTAGAACCTAATTGGGATAAGGCCGCGGCCGATGAGCGCTTAAACACTGGTGTAAAAGCTACCTTATGGCAGAATGAGGTGGAAGTATTATCTGTAATGAAAGGTAATAAGGTTCAAGGTATTTGGAATGAGGACCCCTATTCAGTGCGTTTTGCACCAGAGTGGAAACGATTCCCTGTATTACAAAAGTTCCCTAATAATATTTTAGAGACTGGATTGATCACCAATATCTTCGATAAAACGGGAGCAACTGCAATCAAAACTTCCGAGCAACTCGCCATCGAAAAGAAATACAATGACCTCCGTCCGAAAATTAGAAGTATCAATATTGTGTTTGTAATGGATGGTGGCAATAGCATGAATGGATATTATGAGCCAATTATCAACTCAATTAAGAAAACGCTCAACTTCGTTACCGAAGACAATAAAAATAAATTCCGTTTTGGTGCTGTGGTATACCGCGATTATGCTGAAGAAAAATGTCCTACTAAAAAGCGTGACGTAGAGGTACTCGACTTATCACCGAACATTTCACCCGTAATTGATTTCTTCACCGAAGCATCAACAGATACTAAAGATTGTTTCGATAAAGAAAAGCCACAGGCAGTTTACTATGGATTGAATAAAGCCTTACGTATGCTCGCCGATCATAAGGATGAAACAAATATGATTATCTTAATTGGTAATGCAGGAAATCGCAAGCAAGATCCAAAAGGATTCACCGATGAAAGTGTAACAAAGCTCATTGCCGAAACTGAAACCCGCCTCTTGGTGTTTCAGGTAAATAATGCCAACGATAAAAGTTATGACGATTTCTTGCGTCAGTCGCGTACATTGATTACGGCCTCTTCAAAATCCATTGCAGATGAGGTTCGTAAGCGTGATCCGAAAATTGCGGGTAAGGTAGTTGAGCCTGAATTTAGTCAGGTAGAAGATAAAAATATTTATCAATTGCAATACCCTGCGACCAGTCCGTTGCCAGGCATGATTATTTTCGCCGATAAAGGAAACCCAATGGCAACCAGCTATTTGGAAAGTAGTATTGGAACATTTATTCAACAAGCGAATGATGGAATTGAAGCTCGATTGGCAGAACTTGATGCACAATTAAGTGGGGTGGGTGAACGAAGTGAAAAGAAATTGAATGCTGCGGTAATTTATTATCTAAGTAAATTAGGTACCGATGTTACCAATGAAGAAGTAATTAAAAAATATACCGACGACAATTATCAATTCTTTATTAAAGCATATACCACCCTCGATGTGAAAGGGATGCAATACCCTTTATACAAATACATTTTATTTGTTGATGAAGATGAGTATACCGATTTAAAGAAAGCTCTGGAGGCCGTAGTAATCAATGAAACGGGTAGCCAGCTTCGCGAAAAACTAGTAGATGTATATAAGGAACTTATCTTGAAATATATTGGTAGCAGAGGTGAGAAAGAAATGCTCAATACCAACCTGAGTGCCATCTTAGAGAAAGTAACTGGTATTCCTTCACGAAGCGAATTCATGAGGAAGTACACCATCTCCGATTTGGAAAACCGTAAAGTAGTGACCGATGCGCAGTTATTACAACTCATGGATTATATGAAGAATAAATTGAATTTATTGAAATCAATCCGTAATGATGAGAAGAGCTATTTTGATAATAACGACTTACGTTACTATTGGTTACCAGAAAATATTCTTCCATAAAAAAAATTGAACTCATAAAAAAAGGCGCTTCATCAGCGCCTTTTTTTATGCCATTTACTTTCTACTATTTCACAACCAGTGAACGAGCCGCAAGCACATAGCGGGTTAAGAGTTCTTTTTGTTCTGGAGCCAATTTGGCCATTGGCGCCATTTTGTTGAGAATGGGTACCCATTGTGCTTCTGTTTTATCAGCAATATTCTTTGCCAAATGACATTTGGTACAACGGGTAGTAAAAATAGTGCGACCACTATCTAAATCGTGTTGTGTTACCCCAGGCCAGCGCTTTTCGGCAACTACCAATAGGGCAGACTTTGCATTTTTAGCAGCACTTTTCTTTCCTGCTGCGCATTGAATTAAAAAGATGGAGCCTGCAATGACGGCCACTGTAATTAAGACTTTTTTCATACCGCAAAAAAGTAAAATAAACTGAAGTATAAAAGTTCTTTACCCGATTTTTACCATTCATTATGTATTTAAATGGGAGTGTTGTAGTGAATAAAACTCCCTTCTTCGAGTTATTATTACCGTCAGTTTGTAATATAAATAAAACTATTACCTTCGAATTTTAATTGCCTCTCGCCTTTAATAAAATGAAACAGCTATTTAAGTTTTCCTGTATCTGGATAATCCTATTCATGGGAAGCATTGAATCATGGGCTCAGGCTGGCAAGCTCGATTTAAAATATGGTAATGGGGGCATCGCAATTACTTCTCAAGGCCCCGATATATTCAGTCAAATTTCATCAATTGCCATTCAAAGCGATGGTAAGGTCGTCGCCACGGGTTCTAGCTATAACTCCATCGTTGGCAAATATTATATTAATGTTTTGCGTTATAAAACCAACGGCACCCTCGATTCCACCTTCGGTATTGATGGTATTGTAACCGACTCCATTGGCTTATCCGACGATAACGAAGCCAGTTGTATTGCCATTCAGCCCGATGGAAAGATAGTGGTGGGCGGCTATGCTTTTATTAGTACTGATTTCGATTTTGTTTTATTGCGATTCAATACCAATGGAATACCCGATAGTACTTTCGGAACCTATGGAATCATCACTAAAAATTTAGGTGACGATAATTTCGCGAATAGCATTGCCTTGCAAGCAGATGGTAAAATTTTATTGTGTGGCTCCACTTCCAATGGCGTTGATCAGGACTTTGCTGTGGCACGATTTAATAACGATGGCAGTACGGATGTAAATTATGCAGCGGCAGGAATGGCCCTGGTATCAATGACTCCTGCCTCTGAAGATATTCCTACACATATTAAGATTCAACCCGATGGAAAGGCTATTATTGTTGGATTAAGCGCCATTACCACCACCTATATTCCCAAGATAGCTTTGCTTCGCCTCGATACCAATGGATTTCCTGATAATAGTTTTGGCAACACTGGGAAAATTGTTAACGCCTTTAGTGCCAATGGCGATCAGCTTACTTCGGTAGTGCTGCAACCTGATGGAAAAATGGTGGTAGTGGGTCAATCAGTAAATACTAACGCTGATATTTTGGTTGCGCGATATACACTTGCAGGGTTGCTCGATAATACATATGGAAATGGGGGTTATAAATTTTATAATTTTGGCAACCTAGCCGAACAAGCCTATACCGTTGCCTTACAAGCCGATGGCAAAATAATTGTGGCTGGTTCCGTTGATTCACTCTCTACCGATATTGCATTAATTCGAATACGAAGTAATGGGGTCATTGATTCTACTTTTGGAACCAATGGCAAGGTAGCAACAGCGCTTAGTACAGGCTATGATTATGCCACCTCTATGCTTCTTCAACCCGACGGCAAAATTGTTTTAGGCGGTATGGCAACCCAGGATTTTGCAGTGATGCGCTACCAGGGCGACCCGCTGGATGCCGCTCTCAGCACACTAACTATTCCATCGAGTAGATGCGGCGCTCTTGGTAATAATCAAACGGTGAGTGTATTGCTTAGTAATAATGGAAATACAAAAATTGCTCTCGACTCTGTAAAAGTTCAATTACAAATTACTGGAGCAAATACCTATACTATTTCTAAAAACAATACGATTGCATTGCCTTTTGGAACGAGTCAATTATTCACCTTTTCGAATATTAATTTACCCAATCTGGGAACGAATATTTTCAATATATCCATACAATTAAACGGAGATAGTAACCTAAGTAATAATAGTATCACAACTTCGGATACCGCATTCGGATTGAAACCTACAGTAAATTTTAGCAGTACAAATTCCAATAATACGTATGTATTCACTCCCAGTATTAATGGGCGAAATCCAATTACCTATCAATGGAATTTTGGGGATGGCAGTGCTACAAGTTCATTGCCCAATCCATCGCATCATTATCCTTACACCAATACCTATTCAGTAAAACTAATTATCACCGATGCTTGCGGTACCGATTCTATTTCTAAATCGATTACCATTACCACTGGCATCTCTCAAAGTACCGAAAATACTGGCTTTCAAATCACGCCCAATCCTGCGAATGGGATGGTATTGATTCGTACGATGAATTCAAATGAGATATTGCCCATTGCATTATATGATATGCAGGGCAAACTATGTATGAGCTTTACTAACGATAATGAAGGAACAGCTCGCATCGACCTTTCTAATTATGCTGAAGGTGTTTATTTTATTCAGTGCCAGGCGCAAGTGCATAAAATATGTGTAGTGCATTAAGTGCCTCCCTCCTATTTATTTCATAACAATGCCCTAAAATTAACCAACCTCTTTTGGTTACCTTTGTTATCTAAGTCAATCGAAATGAAATTAAATTACCAATACTTCTGTTTTATATTTTTTGCTTGGGCGATGATGAGTTTGAATGCTTGCAATACTCCAACAACTAAGCCTGCGGAAACACCTACTGGGGTGATTTCTGTAAACCAATTTGAAGAGAAATTAAATGCGACTACCAACCCACAAATCATTGACGTACGCACACCAGAAGAATTTGAAGGTGGACACTTATTAAGTGCAGTAAATATCGACTGGAATGGTACCGACTTCGATCAGAAAATAAATGCGATGGACAAAACGAAACCTACGTTTGTGTATTGTATGTCGGGAGGAAGAAGCCATGAAGCTGCTGCTGCCATGTCCAAAGCGGGGTATACCGAAATTTATGAGATGGAAGGCGGGATGCGTGCCTGGCTCAAAGCAGGAAAGACTGAAGTCACACCCGATAAGAACGAGCAAATACAAGGCATGAGCCTACAGGATTATAATACAAAGGTGTTATCCAACAAATTGGTATTGGTTGATTTCAATGCCCCTTGGTGCGGACCATGTAAAGCCATGGCCCCAATACTGGAGGAATTGGCAACTGAACAAAAAGATAAGATGGAATTGATAAAAATAAATTTCGATAATAATAAAGACTTGGCCAGCAATTTAAAGATTGCCAACCTGCCCACCCTCATTTTATACAAAAAAGGAAAAGAAGTATGGCGCAATGAAGGCGCCCTCGATAAAATTGCGTTGATGGTAGTAATCGAATCGCAGCAATAACCTTCGCTTAGTGCTTCTTAAAGAAGTCTAAGGTCTTGCTCAAGATTTCGGCTTGCTTATTACGTTCGGCTTCATCGCGCTGGTTGGTAGTGAACTGCATGAGGTTGCGCTGTAACTTTTCGGCTACTGGTACTTCGCCCCATCCCACGCCTTTGAAGGCAGGTTCTTTATTCACACTTTGCCATGCAGCGAAAATTCCATCTCCACCAAATTCCATATACTTCAAGCGAAACTCTTCCCAGGCTACACCCAAGTTTGGATTGAACAAGGCACCAAAAGTGTAGTATGAATGTTTGAAGCCAGCAGGTACTTGTTGAGGCACGAGCATCTCGTTATTTCCAATGGCTTTCGTATAGGCTTCACCCATGAGCACGCGCAATTCGCAGAGCCAGTCGGCTTTTTCCAGTTGTGCCAAACCTACCGCAGCACATAGTTCTGGCAAGCGATAATTATATGCCATGATATTGTGGCGTTCCCAGTTTGGGTTTTGAAATAAGTTACGATCGATACGCACCTTACCACTTCCTGCTTTAATATTTTTGAATCCTACACCACCAAACTGGCGCATTTTGGTAGCCATTTCTTCATCATCTGTGGCAACGATACCCCCATCGCCTGTGCTTAGGTGCTTGCTGTTTTCAAAACTCCAGCTACCCACATGCCCAATGGTTCCAGCCAAACGGCCTTGCTCGTCGTGTGCGAACATACACTGTGCACAATCTTCTACCACATGCAGGTTAAACTCCTTAGCCAGGGCCATAACCGCGGTCATATCGCACATCAAGCCATAGATATGAACTGGCATGATGGCTTTTGTTTTAGAGGTGATTTTTTTGCGGGCATCATTTACATCCATCAAAAAAGTATGAGGATTGGCGTCTACATACACTGGAGTAGCTCCTGCCTGCCATACGCTATATCCCGTCATGGCGGGGCCAATGGTGGGGATTAAAACCTCATCGCCAGCTTTAATATCTCCAGCATATAAACCCATATGCAAGGTACTTGTACCACTATTGGCCGTGATGGCATATTGTTGATTGTGACGATCGGCGAACATGCGCTCCAGGCGCTCATTGAAGGTACCACTCTCCCCTGCTCCGAATCCTGAACTGAGTACTTCGTCGAGGTATTTACGTTCGTTACTTTCAAAACGCCATCCTTTACTTTGTGATGCTTGTATAGTCATTAGAATCTTAGATTTAATTCGAGGTGCAAAGAAAAGAAATTTTAGAGAATGTTTCGCCTGTTAATCCTTCCGATTATCGCAGCAGGGAATCGCTAATGTTTACAAAACGATGATTAACTCTAGTTAAGTAAGGAGCAAATTAGGAATGTATTATATTTTTCAATTACACTATTTTCTACCTTTAATTGTTTTATTTGACAAATTATTCAAATCAAATCTATATGGACTATAAATTCGCCTTAGAACTAAATAAAATTGGTATTGTTGCTTATAATGAGCAAGAAAACTTATGGCAGATTGCCAAGCGTTGTGCAGCTAGCACAGGAATTCCGATGGCTGGGGCAGGAGCCGTTATTGGCTTAAAAACAGGCAGCGTAGTGGTGCCTGGTATTGGCACTATAGCTGGTCCTATTGTTGGTGCATTGACAGGCCTTGTCTCAGGCACCTTTTCTTGCACCTTGCTTAATGTTGCAATGAAGGATGAATTAAAGAAAATCGCGCAGGGTAATTAAGTGTGCTGCGAGATTTACCTGAACTTTTTTCTAATTAAATATTACTTTTCACTCATTTTAAGGATTTGGCAATAAAGGAATAATTTCTTTATTTTTAGCGAAGTAATATCACCGTTCCCTTATCTCTGAAAGCTTTCTCATTTACAAACTTACCTTCGAGCACCCATACGTAGGTATCCATTTGGCAAGGCTTGCCGTTATACATGCCATCCCACCCGGTTTCGGGGTCGTTCGATTCAAAGAGTAATTCACCCCAGCGATCGTAAATGCGCAATGAATAACCTCGATTTAAAATTCCATAACCTACTGGGTTAAACACATCATTGATTTTATCATTATCGGGTGTGAAGGCATTTGGAATATGTATTTGTCCGCCAGCAATCACCGTGATATAGTCGAGGTAACGAATAGAATCCATACATCCATTGGCTGTGATGGCCAATAATTTCACGGTGTACACACCCTCATGCGTGAAAGTCACCGTTGGGTTTTTGGTGGTATCGGTCATCACCAGTCCTGTGGTTTGATTGGTGAAGGTCCATATATATTTTACTGCGCGCACCGATAAATTGATGAAGGTGACATCGGCCTTAGGCAAATAATTTACCAGCGGACCTCCAACAAAATTAGCAATTGGGTTTTCAAACACTTCAATATAATTGGTCATCACGGTATCGTCAACACCACTGATACCATAGGCTTTGAGCCTTACCGTATATTTCCCTGGATTTTGATAGGTATGCGATGGATTGGTTTGTTGCGAAGTATTACCATCGCCAAACTCCCAAAAATAATTGATGGCATTGGTGCTCTTATTCGTAAAGTTCACCATGAGCGGCACACATCCCGAATTCACATCTGCAACAAAACTGGAAACAGGAATATATGGCAGTATCTTGATGGTTTGAATTGCTGTATCACTGCATGAGCCATTGCTTACCACCAAAATAATTTTATAGGTGCCAGTATCGGTGTATCCATGCACATCATCTTTATTGGTAGATATGGCGCCATCGCCAAAGCTCCAGTGATATGTTACCGCAACTTTAAAGGTACTCGTATTGGTAAACGTAACCTTCGATGCAGGCAACGATTGTGATAAAGGGTTGGCAATAAAACTTGCTTTGGGCACTTCTATCGCATTCACTACATCAATATATTTTATAGTATCTGTACATCCATTAAAGCCAATGGCCACCTGCATTACCGTATACTTACCTGGAACAGTATAAGTATGCACAGGGTTACGCAATGAACTCGCAAAGCCATCACCAAAATACCATATCAAACTCATGGCATTCTTTGATGAATCGGTGAAGTTCACGGTGAGTGGAGCACAACCCGAGGTAGGTGAAATTTTCAAATTGGCATGCACCAATACAGGCACTGGCACCAGCTTGGTAATGGTATCCTTACAACCAAATGGAGAAGTTACAATGAGCGTTACATAATAGAAGGTATCTATATACTCTGCTGGTTTGAAATCGTGAATCGGGTTCTTGGCGGTATCGGTTTTTCCATCGCTAAACTTCCATAAATACGTAGCACCGTTGATTGAGAAATCGGTGAATTGAAAACGCGAATTGCCACAAGGGATAGGTTGTATGAAACTGAAATTGGCTTTGGGTTTTGGATAGACTGTAATATTGAAACGCGTAGTATCGGCACAACCAAAACTATTGTATGCAAGCATGAGCCCCTGAAATACGATAGGCACATTGATAGCATTGCTATAGGTATGTGCAGGGTTTTTCAAGGTATCGGTATATCCATCTCCATAGTACCACTCGTAACGAACAGCACCGGTAGTAGTATTGGTGAACTGCACTGGCAAAGGCGTACAACCCGATGCATTATTACTGGTGAGGGCACCTACTGGATATGACTTTACACTAATGGTTTTCTTGATGGTATCGGTGCACCCCCATTGACTCGTTCCCACTAAGGTGATGGTATAGGTGGTATCTAAATAAAAATAATGAACTGGATTAATTTGGTTGGAGGTAGTGCCATCGCCAAAATTCCATAAATAAGTAGTGGCAGCAATACTCATATTTAAAAATTGAACACGCAATGGCGCACAACCCGAGTCGGGTGAGAAAGAGAAATCGGCAAATGGTTTTGGTTTCACTTCAATGGTACGTACTACCGTATCGCCGATGCAGCCATTGGCAGAGATGGCAACCATCTTAGGGAAATAATACACTGGAGCATAGGTATTGTTGGTATAAATATGCGTTGCATTTTTTGCAGTATCGGTGGTACCATCTCCAAAATCCCAATAGTAGGTCTTACCATGAATGGTATTGTTTACGAACTGAACTGGGAAATTATAACAGCCATTCGAAGGAATCACAGAAAACGAATCGATGGGCTTGGGATGCACTGTAAGTTTCTGCGATGATGAATCGAGACAACCATGTTCGCTATAGGCATAGAGCGTGATGGTATAGGTGGTATCTTGTAGTTTAGAACTTGGGAAAGTTTCTACTTCATCTCGATTGAGTGAAGTATGTCCGTTACCAAAATTCCATACGAATGACATAATCGAAATACTACCGGTATCATTAGGATACGAGGTATTTGTTAGAGTAACAGAGCCGCTACTGCAAATAGCAGTATCGCTCATCACAAAACGCGATTTAGGTTTTGGAAATACATGCACCGTTTTGGTGGTGGTATCGGCGCATCCAAAATTAGAATAGGCTATGAGTTGTACTAAGTAGGAAGTGTCTTTGGTTGCCGATGCAATAAAGGTAACCGAGGTATCGCGTGCAGTGGATACAACCCCATTACCAAAATTCCATTTGAAGGACATGGCCGTGATTGGCAACCCATTTCCATTCACGGAAGAATTGGTGAAGTTCACTTTAAACGGACCGCAGCTATCGTTTCTACTAACGCTGAAATTGGCTAAGGCCTTAGGATGAACGGTAATAGTTTTTACAATAGTATCAGAGCATCCGTTATTACTGTATGCAATTAATTTCACGGTGTAAACAACATCACTGAAAGTGCCTGCATTGAAGGTTACGATATTATCTCTTGAGGTGGATATAACACCATTTCCAAAATCCCATTTGAAGGTCATGGCACTAATAGGCAAACTATTTCCATTGCTCGAAGTATTCGTGAATACTACTCTGAATGGGCCACAACTGTCAGCACGACTCATGGTGAAATTGGCCACAGGTCGGGAGAATATCGTAACTGATTTGGTTATAGTATCTCGGCAACCTTGCGCCGACAATACAATTAATCGCACATTGAATACCGTATCTTTCGTAGTATTATTTACGAAAGTATGATTCGGGTTGATGGCTGTAGAAGTACCACCATCACCAAAGCTCCATTGCGATGAAGAGGCCCCTTGTGAGTTATTTAAGAACTGAATATTTGTTGGAGTACATCCACTTAAATTAGATGCACTGAAGTCGGCAATAGGCCGTGAACGCACCGTGATAAACTGAACTGCAGTATCTCCAAAACATCCATGAATACTCTTGGATACCATTTTCACTTTATAAATGGTATCAAGCAAGTATCTTCCAATAAAAGTATGAGTAGGATTGACAATCGTATCAGAACCACCATCTCCAAAGAACCAATAATATCTAATACCATTATAAGTTTGGTTATTGAAAGTTACGGTAAACGGACTACATCCAGAAAGCGTTGAAATAAAGGTATCGATTGGATTGGGATAAACGCGATACCTGCCTCTGATAGTATCGGGGCAACCATGCGAGCTATACGCGATCAATGTGATTGTATAAACGGTATCATTACGTTTGGCTGCAACAAAGGTTGTGCTTGGATTGCGTAAGGTACTGGTACTTCCATTACCAAAGTTCCAGAAGAAACTCATGCCATTGATAGAGCCAGTATCGTGAGGGAATGAGGTATTGGTAAACGATACTGTTGCTGGGCCACATCGGGCAGTATCAGGGATAGTATATTGTGCTTTGGGTTTGGAGTAAACTGTTACTTGCTTGATGATGGTATCGGGGCAACCGAAATTGCTGAACGACACCAATCGTATATTGTACACGGTATCGCGTATTGCCGATGCAACAAACGTAACAACAGTATCTTTTGCAGTAGATGTAATTCCATTTCCAAAATTCCATCTAAAGGTCATAGAACTAATTGTAAGTCCATTTCCTGGGGTGGAGGTATTGGTAAATTGCACTCGAAGCGGACCGCAGCTATCAGAGCGGGTCATATTAAAATTCGCTTTCGCATTGGGATGCACCACCAAAGTTTTACTGATGGTATCAACGCAATTATGTTTTGTATACGCGAAGAGTTTGATGCGATAAGTAGTATCATTATTCGCCGCAGCAACAAACGTAATCAGCGGATCTTTTAAAGTAGAGGTTTGTCCGTTGCCAAAGGTCCACTGAAAGTGCATCGTATAAATTGATTCGGTATCACCTGGGGTGGAGAGGTTGGTAAATCGCACACGGAATGGTCCGCAGCTATCGGTATTGCTTAGGCTGAAATTGGCCACTGGCTTGGGGCGCACATGGATAGGCACAATCACCGTATCATCGCAACCACGAGTATTCACTGCGATTAATCGGACCTGATAAACAGAATCTTTGGTGGTATTATTAAAGAAAGTATGAACTGGATTGCGGTTGGTATCGAGCGCACTTGCATCATTAAAATTCCATCGATATGAAACAGCACCCGTAGTTGTATTATTAAAATGAACGGTGAAGGGATTACAGCTATCGAGACTAAACGCTGTGAAGGCGGCCACAGGATCGATATAGGTGCGTACATTCATGGTGAATGTATCGTTGAGACAGAGGTTGGTATTTCCTGCAATCAATCGAATTTGCAAGAATCGGTTATCTACTTTCACCAAGGTATCGGGCAACACTGTTGCTGTAGAAACCAGCGTACCATTTACGTACCAGCGATAAATATTGGTGCTCACCGATTGGTTGGTGAAATGAAAATTAAATGGTGCACACGACACTGTATCGTTCACTGTAAATCGGGCTACCGGCTTGGGTTTAACGGTTACTGTAAGCGAGGTAGAATCGGTACAACCACTGGCTGTAATGGCGAATAATTTTACAGTATAATTACCGCTACTGGTGTACGCATGTTGTTGTGATGCATTGCCTACTACTGCAGTATTGGCGGTAGTATCGCCCCATTTCCAAATATAGTTGGTAGCACGTGTACTATTATTGGTAAACACAAAGGGGACGAACATACACTTGCTATTGGTATCAACTATAAATACTGTATTAGGTAAAGTATCGATGATGAAATTGGCAGTATCATAATCTACACATCCACGACTCGAGGTGACTTTTAAAATTGCAGTATAACTACCCGCAGCACCATACGAGTACGTTGTGTTTTTGGTGTTCACATCAAAGATGCCGTCTCCTGTATAATCCCACGACCATTGACTGATGGTATCGCCACCAAATACATACGATGAGTCGTTTAAAGAAGTAACCTGACCAAAACAGTTGGCAACAATTTTAATTTTTGCAACCGGGTTATATCGAACTCTGATAGTATCTGTATACGTTGCAGGGCATCCGTAATTATTGAATGCAGTGAGGCTTACGAGATAAGTACCAGGACCTGCGAAAGTATGTACGGTATCTTTTGATGAAGAAAAGGTACCATCACCAAAATTCCACAGATAGCCTGTGATGGCAGAAAGCACTTGCGTGGCATTGCCAGTGAAAGTGATGGAACTACCATTACAAATATTTGGGAATGGCGTATAGGTATACGAAACAATAGGGCGCTCTTTTACAACCACCGTGCGTGTTACAGAGTAGTTGCAACTTCCAGTAGTACCTACAGTGAGTGTTATTTTTTTAATGCCTGGAGTGGTGAATCGAAATGCAAAACGTTTATTGATTGATACACCCAAGGAGGTATTTGTGGTGGAATCTTTATAGGCATAAGTACCTAAGGCATCATTGGGAAATGCTACACCAAATTTTGTTGAGTCGGCATTGAAATGTGTGGTATCGCCCACGCAAACGGTATCGGTAAAGAATTCGGGGAGTACTGCATTCCTTACAATAAACGTAACCTGATCGGAGTCGATACCACAGGTATCGGTAACTCTCAATCGAACAGTATATGTCCCTGCTGCGTATGTTTTGGGTGGAGGGTTGGCGATAGTAGAGAAAGTGCCATCGCCAAAATTCCAATTATAATGCGCATAGGGAGATACCTTGAGCGATTGATTAAAATTTGAAACAGTATAGGGTTCGCAACCATTGCTGAATGGATTAATTTTCGCGACGGGAGTTTCATATACTTCAATAAGTACGGATGCAGAAATGGTATCGCAAGGGTTGGTAATTCTACATCGCACCAGGTAGAGTCCGGCATTATAAAAAGTGTGAGTTACGGTACGTGCAGTATCAAATCGCGATTGACCATTAGAGGTATCGGCAAAATCCCATTGGCGAGTTCGCAATAATAGGTTGGTGGTAACAGTATCTGTAAAGGTTACAGTGAGTGGCTTACAGCCAACCCTGCCACTGAAGGTAATTCCAGCGGTTGGGTTGAGGGTTACATATACATTTAAATAGTCAGTATCCGATTTACAAGCATTGCTATCAATTAGAAAGACTTTATATTTTCCAGGTTGAGCGTAGGTATGTGTTTGGGCCGACTTCTGAGTGATCCATCCTACGGTGCTACCATCTCCAAAATCCCAGTAGTACAAGCGATTGCCTGGCACACAATTGAGGTTAGAACTATTTTGGAAGGTGAATGAGCTACCTACTTTTGGCAAACATTTCACCGTATCGGCAACACCAATCAAGGCTTGATCTTTATCGTATAAAAATACTGAGGACCAGGAAGCGGTGGAGGTTCCACAATTGTTTTTTGCCGTGATTGTTACCGTTTTTATACAAGTGCCTTGAAACGTACCACTTTTATATGTATGATAGATGGTATCGTTAAAAGTGGAGGCTCCCAATGAATCAATAGTGCCATCGCCCCAATCCCAGATAAATCGGGTACTTCCTGAAGTATTATAGGAATTGTTTACAAACCTTACTGCATAAGGAATACAGCCACTATTGGTTCCTACAGGCGGACCAATAATTCCAGCCGAAGGAATACGTTCGTTATTGATGGTACCGATGATGGTATCGGTGCAACCACCAGAGGTAGAAATGATTTTTATAGTATAGGTTCCTAAGGCAGAATAGGAATGATCGACAAATACGTTGGGTGGAAATTTTGTTCCCGTGGTATCAGTTCCATCTCCCCAAATAACTTTAAAGCTATAGATGGTATCCTCCATGCTCAATTGCATATTATAAACCAGGTTGGAAGCCAGTTGGGTAATACAATTCGACCATACTGGACTATATGATGGAGTAAAACTTCCATCGATTACACGTGGTTTGTTGGTAGTAACAGTAATCGACTGGGTAGTAGAATCGCGGCAAGTATCGTTGGGAGATTTGGCTACCAAACTAATATTATAAATGCCTGTATCGGTAAAGGTTCGGAATTTTGTGATGAGCCCTACAGAGGAATCAACCAATACGCCATTCACGTACCAGTAATAATGTGCAATTGAATTATCTGTGCCGGTAGAGGAATTTGTAAGCGTTACCCCTCTTGGTATTCCACATGAATGCGATTGAGTTAAAGAGAATGATGCGGAAACATTAGGACAAGCATTCAGCGATTGATTGGATAAAAAAAGACCGGACAATAACAGGAAAAAATTTCTATAAATTCTCTGCATTCTAACTATTTTAGGAAATAAAATACCAACTCTAGCACAAAAGTATAATAAAAAATTTGTAAAAATGCACTAAATTTTATATTTAACAGCTATTTTTTTATAGTACAAAAAATACCATCGCGTATGGGGAGCAATATTTTTTCAACTCGGGGGTCGTTGAAGAGGGTCTCGTTAAATTTTTGAATTGCGGTAGTATCTTTATCATTATCAGGTACTTGAGGAGATAAAACCTTCCCACTCCAGAGCACATTATCGGTTAAAATGAGGCCACCTGGGCGTACGTTATCAATTACCATGCCATAATATTTCAGATAATTGGTCTTATCTGCATCAATAAACACCAAATCCCACAAATGGTTTAAGGTAGGAATTATTTCCAAAGCCTGGCCAGTGTGTTTGGTTATTTGAGATGCATAAGCCGATTTTCCAAAATATCGGGTGGCAATATCGTTGAGTTCATCGTTATTATCTATGGTATGTAAACTTCCACCGTGTTGCAATCCTTCGGCCATGCACAATGCCGAATAACCCGTATAAGTTCCAATTTCAAGAATGTATTTGGGGCGCATCAACTTACTCACCATACTCAGGAAACGCCCTTGAATGTGTCCGCTTAACATTCTGGGCTGAAGCACATTCAGGTTGGTTTCGCGATTCAATGCATGCAATAAATCCGATTCAGGTTCGGTATGGGAAGCGGCGTACTGCTCAATTTCGGGAGAGAGGAAATGCATTGCTATTTTGAATAAACCATTTTATAGTGCGGAATATCTGCTTCATAAAATATCTCCCCTAGTTTTTCGAATCCAAACTTCTCATAAAGTGGTATCGCGTGCACTTGGGCGTGGAGGTAAATATATTTTTGTTTTTGGAGAAGCAGTTCGTCGAGTATGCTTTCGAGCAAGGCCGAGGCCACTCCTCGTTTGCGAAAGGATTCCAACACGGCGAACCGTTCGAGCTTCACCCCATTCTCTGTGATACGCCATCGGGCGGTACCAGCGGGCGATCCATCGATGGTGGCGAGGTAATGAATACTCACCTCATCGTGCTCGTATTCCTCTTCCTCGGGGCATTGTTGTTCGACTACAAATACTTGCTTGCGTATGGCAAACGCGAATTCCAAGTCTACCATATTGTTTATTTTGTCAACCTGTATCATGAGGCACTGTTTGATGCATACAAAACTAACCCGACAAAATTCCTTTAAATGGGCTTATTTTCTACATCTTTCGTGGTTAATTCAAAGAGTGTACATTATAATTGGTGGATTTACGACCATCTTTGTGCAATTCCATTAATGAATTAACTCTTAATTTTCAAACAAAAGCCTTAATTTAGAACATTTCTAATACGCGTCTTATATCAAATATTTATGAAATTAAAACGCTAAATCCTTTATCTTTTTTTTATTTTTGCGCACACAAAATTAAACCCCTAATAACCCCAATGACCACCTCCCAAATCATTGAAAAAATTAACAGCACTGCTGGACAAGTTCATTCCAATTTAACACCTGCACAACTAGTAGATGCCATTATCGCACGCGGTGAAGGTTCACTTACAAGCACTGGCGCAATTTCTGGAGACACCGGCGAATTTACTGGCCGCTCCCCAAAAGATAAATTCACGGTGAAAGATGCTACCACAGAAAACACGGTAAACTGGGGCGATATCAATATTCCGATGAGCACCGAAAATTTCGATAAGTTATTCGATAAGATGCTCACGTATATGAATGGTAAAGAAATTTATGCTCGTGATGCCAAAGCATGTGCCGATCCAAATTACAATATCAATATTAAAGTTTATACCGAACGCCCGTTTCATAATTTGTTTTCAAACAACCTCTTCATTCGTCCTACTGCTGAAGAGTGTGCAAATATGAAACACGATTGGGTAATTTATAATGTACCCTCATTCATGGCCGAAGGTGCTGCAGATGGAGTTCGTCAGCATAATTTTGCTGCCATCGATTTCACCAAACGAATGATTTTGATTGGAGGAACAGGTTATACTGGTGAAATTAAAAAAGGAATCTTCACCGTGCTTAACTATATCTTACCACAAGATAAAAATGTATTGAGTATGCATTGCAGTGCCAATATTGGTGCTAGTGGCGATACTGCCATCTTCTTTGGTTTGAGCGGAACAGGCAAAACTACTTTGAGTGCCGATCCTAATCGTCCATTAATTGGTGATGATGAACATGGATGGGCACACGACAATACCATTTTCAATTTTGAAGGTGGATGTTATGCAAAGTGTATCGACTTAACTGAAGAGAAAGAACCCGAGATTTTTCATGCCATCACCAAAGGTGCCTTGGTAGAAAATATCGAATTCATACCAGGAACGAACGAAGTGGATTATGCCAATATTTCTAAAACAGAAAATACACGTTGCGCATACCCACTCGAGAACTTGAAAAATTTTGTGACCCCTTCAGTTGGTAAAAATCCACAAAATATTTTCTTCCTTACTGCCGATGCGTTTGGTGTATTGCCTCCAATAAGCAAGCTTACTGTGGAGCAAGCAATGTATTATTTCATCAGTGGATATACTGCTAAAGTTGCAGGTACAGAAGCTGGAGTTACCGAGCCACAAGCTACATTCAGCGCATGTTTTGGAAGAGCCTTCTTGCCATTACATCCTGGGAAATATGCCAAGTTATTGGGTGAAAACTTAAAGAACAACCCACAAATCAATGTATGGTTAATCAATACTGGATGGAGCGGTGGTGCATACGGAACAGGTTCACGTATGAAACTTAGCTTCACTCGTTCAATGATTACTGCTGCCTTGAATGGTCAGTTGAATGATGTAGGATATGATGCGCATCCAATCTTCGGTGTGCAAATGCCACATAGCTGCCCTAATGTGCCCACAGAAATATTAAACCCTCGTAATACTTGGGCTGATAAAGCGCAGTATGATGCCAAAGCCAATGACTTGGCCAAACGTTTCATCGATAATTTCGCGAAGTATGCCGATGGTGTTACGTCCGACATTTTGGCTGCTGCACCAAAAGTGGTTTCAGCTCAGTAATAAAAATAAATTGTTTGCTACACCCTCTCATCCTTATGGTGAGGGGGTGTTTTTTTTTATTGGATGCCTTCGTAGATGATGGCGGCACCTTGACCAACACCAATACACATGGTAGCTAATCCGTAACGGCTATTGCGTTTCTTCATCTCATGTAAAAGCGTTGCGCTGATACGTGATCCACTGGCACCTAATGGATGACCAATGGCAATAGATCCACCATTTACATTGACTTTGCTCGTATCCAATGCGAGGTCGCGAATACATGCAATACTTTGAGATGCGAAAGCTTCATTGAGTTCGATGAGATCGAGGTCGGATACCTGCAAACCAGCGCGGTGTAATGCTTTGCGAGTAGCTACTACGGGACCAATGCCCATATATTTAGGCTCTACCCCTGCAATGGCCATGCTCTTAATTTTGGCGATGGGTTGTAAATTGTATTTTTTCACTGTAGCTTCATTGCATAAGATGAGGCAGGCTGCTCCATCATTGATACCACTACTATTGCCTGCAGTAACGGTACCATCGGCAACAAAGGCGGGTTTTAATTTTGATAATGCTTCTACTCCAGATGCGCGTGGTTGTTCATCTTTTTCGAAGGTGATGATTTCCTTTTTGGAAGGAATCTCTACTTTGATTCTCTCTTCATGAAATCTGTTCTTGGCTTCGGCTGCCACATATTTTTCTTGAGAGTGTGCTGCAAATTCATCTTGCTCACTGCGACTGATATTCCATTTCTTGGCAATATTCTCTGCCGTTTCGCCCATGGTATTGGTATGTCCCAGATGCACCATTTTGTTATTGGTGAATCGCCATCCAATGGTGGTATCGTGCATATCGGCGAGGCGCCCAAAAGGGTGTTCGTTTTTTGCCATCACAAAGGGAGCGCGCGTCATGCTTTCTACGCCCCCTGCGATATAAATATTTCCATCACCACACATAATTCCTCTCGATGCATCCATGATACTTTGCAACCCTGAGGCGCATAAGCGATTCACGGTAACACCACCAATAGTAAGTGGCAAACCCGCCAATAGCAAGGCCATTCGGGCTACGTTTCTGTTGTCTTCACCTGCCTGGTTGGCGGCACCCAATAGTACATCTTCAATTTCATTCACATCGATGGCTGGGTTGCGTTCGATTAATTTTTTAATTGTAAGTGCTGCCAGGTCGTCGGGGCGCACTGTACTTAATGCGCCTCCAAATTTGCCCACTGGGGTGCGTAAAATATCAACTATATAAACGGTGTTCATGTGAAATAATATTAATGAATTAATACGATAGAAATTTGTGTGCTTTCCTTTTTCTAGGCTGCAAAAGTAGGTTTAATTTTAAATGAATACTAATGCGTTTTGAGATACTCGGCCACACGCAAGGCTACATTTTCGCGCACATCAAGATAAAACAGATTATAGTCGCCAGCATGATAAATGGGTGTGCGAATGAGGGCACTGCCTGGAAATTTGGGTTTGGTAATCCAGAGTAATCCCTGATGCACTTCCGCATCGCAAAGTTTGGGACGCACCTTGTCAAATGGCCTTACTACAGCACCTTTACTTTGTGATGCACTCACGTATATCTCTGTGGTGGTCCAGCTAATTGGATTGGTGCATACCGCATTTATCAACCCTTTTTCATAGTACGGTGGGATGTACTTTTTTTCAAAAGTATTCCAGCATGTGAAGCAATTTATTTGATGTGCTTGAGTGCATGGCACGATGGTAGGAAAGGAGTCTTTCGGTACAGGCATCCCAACTAAATACGCCACTACCAGCTTTTCCTGCAATGGCTTATCCATGAAAAACTCTTTCAGTAATCGTGCGGCATGAATGGTTCCCTGACTATGCGACGCAATGACGATAGGACGTCCGTGATGGTAGTGTGCCAGATAATATTCGAAAGCTGCCTTCACATCGGTATACGCCACTTCGAGGGCAGCTTGCTTATCGTGCATGTCTTTGGTGATAAAAATATAATAATGTGCCTGTCGATAATGCGGTGCATATACCTTACACGATCCATTAAAGATGGTGCTTTGATATAAGATGCTATTGCCATCGGTTTTCTCATTCAGTTTTTTATTATTTATATCTGCATTCCAAATATATTTATCATCGGGCTGGTCGAGATAAGATGTTGGATAAATAAAAAAAACATCGGCCGCAGCACTGTCTTGATTGTTTTTTAACCCTTTGGGCGTTTTGTCGGCATTGTCAATCCTATCAGGCAATGCCGCCCAAGAGCCAGGCTTGGAATAATCGGGTGTTGGTGGAATATTGGTACTATCGAAATGGGTAGTAATGGTATAAACTTGCGCCCTTGTATTGAGATACAAAGCACAGTATAAACTAAAAAAAATTAGCTTCAGTTTCGATGGCATGAAACAAAAAAAATTATCGTTTCTTATAAATTGGAACGGTACTGCAAGGCTCACCGTACATTATACTTTTAACATATGGGGTAAGCATACGTGTAACTTCTACATAAGCGGCGGTAGGAATATTAATTTCTCCGCAACCTTTCACCACCACACGCTGGTCGGTATAGTCGGCTGGGTTTACTTTGCCGAGTGCCGACATGAGCATGGCATTTTCCATTTCTGCTGGTGAGCCGAAATAAACGAAATGTGCCACCGGCTCAAGTTTATTGGCAAGTAGCATATAGGCCCAGGTAGGAACAATGGCATCAGTACTACAAAAGATGGCTATATTTTTATCGCGATACTGCTCCCAATCAAACTCTGCAATGAAGTTACGAAAATCTTTTTCACGTAAAATAAGTCCTTGAAATAAGCATTGATGCATATCAAAAACCGCGCGCTCATGTCGATCATATAGATCTTCCAAGTTGAACGTGATAAGTGAACTTTGTGTGACTTTATTGATGATTACATCTTCCATACTATACAGTTTTATGTTTATTGTATTCCGAGCAATTCCCCATCAACCGTGGCATTCACATACTTGCGCCATTTCTCAATGACCAATCGCATATCGTCAGGCAGTTCACTTTCGAAAAACACTTCTTCACCAGTGGCGGGGTGTTTGAATCCGAGCGACTTGGCATGCAAGGCTTGGCGTGTACAGATGGAGAAACAATTCTCTACAAATTGTTTGTATTTACTAAAAGTAGTTCCTTTCAAAACTGAGGAGCCACTATAGGTTTCATCGTTGAATAATGGATGTCCCGCAAATCGCATGTGGGCGCGTATTTGGTGGGTGCGCCCTGTTTCCAATTGACACTCAATTAAGGTGACATAATGAAAGCGTTCGATCACTCTATAATGCGTGATGGCCGTTTTACCAAAGGTTTCGTCATGCATGGCAATCATCGTAACGGGGTCGGATGGATTGCGACCAATATTGGCATTGATGGTTCCTTCGTTCTCAGTAAAATCGCCCCATACCAAGGCCCAATATTTACGTTGGATGGTATGAAAGAAAAACTGTTTTTGTAAGGAGGCCATGGCTTTTTCATTCTTTGCAATCACCAAGAGCCCGGTAGTAAATTTATCGATGCGATGCACCAATCCTGGCCGTCCTTCACCATTAGCAATATTAGGTAGGTTGGCATATTTGAATGCCAAAGCATTCACGAGGGTGCCACTGCGGGTAGCAACACCAGGATGTACGGTCATTCCAGCTGCTTTATTTACCAAAAGCACATCATCATCTTCATAAACGATATTGAGCGGTAAGTCTTCAGGGATTAATTCGGTATTGATGGGAGGCCTCGAATAGAATACGGTAATCACATCCAAGGGCTTCACCTTATAGTTCACTTCTACGGGCTGATCATTAACCTTTACCATACCCATTTTCGCCGCGTGGTATATGCGTGTACGGCTAATATTCGCTAACTTTTGAGCTAGGAATTTATCTATACGAATCGTTTCCTGTCCTTTATCTACAATGATTTTATGAATCTCGTAGGCTTCAGCAGGGGTAGCCGTTTCTTCAGTTTCTTCAATTTCTTCTTTCACAATGGGGGTCATTAGGCGCTTGAGTTCATATTTTAATTGTATGCAAATTTAGTCAATAATTAACAATGCTGAATCATGTTTATCGGGCGAAGAAAGCTGATATACCAAAGGGTAGCCCGTAAAAGCCTTTAGGGGTTGGAATAAACCGAATAATTAGGGCACGTGTTAATCCCGCTTTCCTGATTATCTTTGCCATTATGATATTATCTATGACTGGCTACGGACAAGCCATTGCGGAATTCGAAAGATTCACTATTAAAACAGATATCCGATCGGTAAACGGAAAAGCGCTGGATATTAATTTACGTATTCCAAGAGAGCTGTATACCAAGGAATTTATTTTGAGGAACGAGATTTCCAAAAATGTGGTGAGAGGTAGTGTGAACATGAATATCAATATTGAATATAAAGATGTGGCCTTGAGTGCCCGCAAAATCAATAAAGAGCTAGCTATTTCGTATTTGAAAGAGCTTTCCAATATTGCCAATACGATGGCATTGCCCAACGAAAATTTAATGCAAAATGTATTGCTCTTGCCCGAAGTCATGAAAACCATCAACGAAGAAATGAATGATGATGATTTTGCGAGTGTGATGCAAAGTGTATCGCAAGCCTTGGATCATTTTATTAATTTCCGTAAGCAAGAAGGGGCCTCTTTAGAAAAAGTATTACGTCAAAGTGTTCATAATATTTCGGCGATTATAAAAGAGATTGAAACCTTGGAAGGCCGCCGTATGACAGCCATTCGCGAGCGTCTTACCAAAGATCTTACCGATTTAAAAGAGCGAATCAAAGTAGACGAAAATCGTTTCGAACAAGAACTAATTTACTATATCGAACGATTGGATATCACCGAAGAGAAAGTACGTTTGCGCAATCATTGTTCTTATTTCGAGGAGGTGATGGAAGAAGAAAATTGTGGTAAGAAATTAAATTTTGTTTCACAAGAGATGGGTCGCGAAATTAACACCATGGGTAGCAAGGCGAACGATGCCAAGATTCAGCAACTGGTGGTATTGATGAAAGACGAGTTAGAGAAAATAAAGGAGCAATGCCTGAACGTGCTTTAATGCTACGTTCTCACAATTCATAGAAAACCTATTTGTAGGTTTCAATTACCTTAATCAAATCTTTTAGATACACTTGCTTTTGTGCCTCACGGTGTACTTTACCATAGTTGGTATAGTAGTGGTGGGCATTTAAGAAACTCACTTGGATTTTGTTCCATTGTTGTTCGTCCTTAATTTTATTATAAAATTTCAATTCAGAAAACAAGGTATCTCCAATCTCATAAAAATCGTCGCGACCTAAATAATCCAGGTCGGCATCGCATAAAATTTCTTCGAGTTTGTTCTGTGGGTTTTGAGGAATCTTTGTAGCCATGATCATACCGCAAATCACTTCGATATGCTCGGACGTATAACCAAATCCTGGCAGGGTTTTGCGCGCTAGGTCGCAACCACTCTCTTCATGATTTTGGTAATCGATGGTGAAACCCGAATCGTGATAAAGTGTGGCTGTTTTAATTAAGGCAAGTTCAACCGAAGAGGTGATTCCCTCTTCTTTGGCAATGTTAACCGCTGCGCTATATACATCGCGGGTATGGTGCAAACCGTGATAGAAGAGATGACCCGGAAGTTCGTCTTCCATCTTTTTTAGAATAAAATCCTGTGCGGCAACAAAGTTCATAGGTTGTTTCAGTATTGTTTTAAATTTTTTGCTAGGCGAAATTGGCGATGGCTAATCCGTCCTTGCTTCTCATGATATCGATAGGGTTGATACACATCACCGGAATTTGTGCCTCATTGGCAATGATGGCTTGCTCGGGAGCTCCCATCACATATTCGCTAATTCCTTTATCCATGGTAGTCATCACCACAATTAAATCGGCATTTACATTTTTCGATAGGGTAATTGTTTCTCGGGTAAGCCCTTGATTGTTTTTACCCAATTCATGCAAGTCGTATTCGAAATTATTATTCGCCAAATAGCTTTTCGCATAGGCGATATTATTTTTCAAAGCTTTGGCAGTGAATTCATCTTTTTCGTAATCAGCCATCAAATGGAATTTCGAACCAAACATCTCGGCGATATATACTGCCCAATCGAGCTTTTGTTTCGACTCCTTAGAGAAATCCATAGGAAGTACAATATTGCGATAACCTTCTTCTTGCTTGGCAGGCGGTGCTTGAACAACAAGGAACGGCACATTGCTATTGGTAATCACCTTCAATGCATAGCTTCCAATGAGTTTCTGAATCCCTTTGATACCATGTGTTCCCATCACCACCATAATGGCTTTGGTAATTTCGGCTACCTCTCCAATCTTTTCCAAATAATCGCCCGCGGTAACTACAATCTGAGTATCTACTCCATTGTCGGCCTTGTTCTTTTCGGCAATGGCTTGAAGCTTCGCCTCAGCACCACTTTTCTCCTTATCGGTTTTTACGATATGAGTAATAGTTACTGGTTTATTAATAACTTTAGATAGTTTATTGGCGTGCAACAGCGCATTATCGGCTACTTCAGTGAAGTCGTGAGGAACTAATATGGTGAGTGCTAATGATAAATCTTTCATATAGTGTTGTCTGGTAAAGAATTTTTGATTTTTTCAAAAGTATATATTTTCAGATACTATCCCAAATTTTTGTTCTTGGGTTATTACTCTTCAAATCAGTACTATAAATTGGTTAAAAAAACCAATAATTCAAATATCCTTCTTTTACAAACGTAGAAAAAAAAAGATAGCAAATAGCACGCTGATTATTATTTGCGTGATTTTTAGTAGTAATGACTTATTTTTGCTATGCCTTATGTTTAATACTATCCAAAATCTTTTAGTGAAGGAGTTTACGCTCGAATGGCGCAACCGCTATGCTTTCAATGGCATTGTAGTGTATTCACTCATCACTGTTTTCACTGCCTTCATTGCTTTTAAAGAAGTTTCTCCAGAGACATGGAATGCATTGTTTTGGGTGATTTTATTATTTGCCGCAATCATCACCGTAAGCAAAAGTTTCATGCAGGAAGCACGTGGCCGACAATTATATTACTATACTATCGCATCGCCAGTAGCCGTTATTATTTCAAAAGTAATTTACAATATCTGTTTCATGCTTTTTGTTTGCTTGCTCTGTTATGCAACATACAGCTGGTTTTTAGGCAACCCCGTAATTCGCAGAGGATACTTTATTACGGCATTGGTTCTTGGCAGTGTGAGTATGGGTGCAGCATTTACGCTACTTTCGGCACTCGCCTCCAAAACCAATAGTGGCGCACTGTTGATGCCTGTGCTAAGTATCCCTATCATCTTTCCATGTATCATGGTTTTGATTAAGCTGAGCAAGGGCGCGGTAGATGGTTTGGATCCATCGATTATCATGCCCAATGTGATGGTGCTTGGGGCCTTATGTGTGATGCTGGTGGCTTTGGCCATTATCCTCTTCCCATTAATTTGGAAAGAGTAATTCATTCATCATCAAGCCACCGATTCTTCCATTCCTTTCGAAGGATTTATTTTTGTTTTCAAGCGAAGAACCGGCAGCCTGTGATTAAATTTACATCGTGATTTTTGTTTCCAATCGGGTTTGACCATCGGCAATGAGTCGGATATAATAGTAGCTATCAGTATACACCGAGCCGTCGAATTCATATTTCTGTTTGTGGGCTCCAGGAGTTTCTCCATCTTTCTTATAGAGTTCACGCACCAACACATTATTCTTATCAAACATGCCTACCAAAATATTTCGTGGCTTGGCAAAGCTGAATTCGAACTCCCCTCCTACAGTGATTTTCTTAACATAGGTAGGCGCATAATAATTTCGTTTGTAATCGTCGGGAGCTGGTGGAGGCGGAATTTTTTTGCCGGTGAGCTTGGCAATACATAGCTGCAAATTTTTCACTGCTACGGTATCATAGCCTGAGATATTATCGAGCCCTGTGTTGGAAGCCACGCACCATACTGCTTGTTGCCCTTCGCTATTTTGATAATGCTTGCTGGTGATGAGTTCGGTGACTGCTTTCATTACCCCTTGGGCATCTTTATTCAAGGTATAGGTCACATGATTACTTCCGGGAGCGCGATCGTGTGGCTCGGTGCACATGGCATAGATAGGCAAGGCACGGTTCTCTTGTGGGTTCAAACTCACGAATAAATTTTCGGTGACGATGAGATTTTGATATGCACTATCATCGGGATTCACCTGGGTGCCATTCTCTATTTTGAGTGCTATTAATTTGTTGGAGGTATTGGTAATTTTGGCCAAGAGGCACTGGCTATAATGCGAATAGCCTTTATTATTTTCGAAGGTGCAACGTATATACCCTTTATCGATGGCCTGCTTCAACGTGAGTTCTTCAACCTGAGGTTTGAATTTAAATGCATACAATACTGGCAAGAGGGCCAGTAATACAAGGAAGGTGGTGGCAATTTTACGTTTCATATAATTCAATATTTAACGGTGCTTATACCGTAATATTTTAATTTGATGCAACAATTCTTTAAAAAGTAAATCGATAAATGTTTTATTTTTGAAAAATACCTTAAACCCGCAACCCTAATGGATATCGAAACCTACAGAGAATATTGTTTGTCGAAACCCTTTGTCACCGAGCATTTTCCCTTCGATGAACAAACGCTGGTATTCAAAGTGAAGAATAAAATTTTTGCCTTATGCGATATTCATCAATTCAAAAGTGTGAATCTAAAATGCAACCCAGAGAAGGCCATCGAATTGAGAGAGCAATACGATGCAGTGCATCCCGGGTTTCATATGAGCAAGACCCATTGGAATACGGTAGAATTTGATGGCAGTATTAGCTGGAAATTATTGCGCGAATGGATCGATCATAGTTATGATATGGTGGTAGCCGGGTTACCGAAAAAAGAACGAGAAGAAATTCAAAAACTCAAATTGTAATCAGGTAGCAAAAGAGCTGGAATGCTTGCCATGGCTTACTTTTAAGGTGTTTGAAAAATCGCACGAAATAGTATTTGAGAATTTTTTGAGGAGGATATTCCTTAGGCATATTTTTAATTAAATAGTTACTCCATTGAATATAATCCTTGATTGATTCGGTATTAAAGTCGGGGGAATTGTTCGATAAATTAAAATGCAATTTCTTCTGGGCCTCGCTCACTTCCATCCCAAGCTTATCAAATAGCACGTCATACATACGCAATATCCCTTCTTGCTTTTGCTGGCGGTATAGGGTGCTTTGATTAAGTCCATGCTCCCGGTGCTTTACAATGATATCGCGGAGATTAGCGAAGCGATGGGTATTGAAATATTGAATGAGGAAGGCATAATCTTCCATGGGTGGATGCACAAACGATTCATCGTAATGTAATTGTTCAGGTGAAAAAGCATCCTTACGAATTACCAGCGATGGATTGGGAATGGCGCAATTGAAGAGCAATCGCGATACGATATCAGCATGAAATATTGCCGGGTACCAGGTATACGTTTGTTCGCCGAAATACTCCAAAGCCCCGCCACTCAAGGCAATTTTAGGATTCGCATCCATGAATATAATTTGCTTTTTCAATCGGTCGGGCATACAAATATCATCAGCATCCATCCTAAAAATATATTTCGAATCGGGCTTCGAGAGGTATTGATTGAGCGACGCTGCAATACCGCGGTTAGTTTCATTGAAAAACAATTTGATACGTGGGTCGGTTTGCTGGCGCATCAATGCGGCACTGTTATCGGTGCTGCCATCATCAACAATCCAAAATTCAAAATCGGTGAAAGATTGTTTGAGCACGCTATCAATACACTCTTGCAAATAAGGTGCTGCATTGTAAACCGACATCAATATGGTGGCTTTGGTCATGAATGGTATTGAGTTAAAACGGTTTCTAAAAATTCACTGAAGGTTTGGTAAATGATTTTCTGATCAAAGCGTTGAAGCGCTTTCTCGCGTATTGCATTCCGATTGGTATTGGCTTTCCATAATTTTATTTTCTCGAAATCAATTGGGCAATCATTAAAAACCAATCCGCCCATTTCTTCAATGAGTGCTTTCGCTTCTCCATAAATATCGATTCCTAAAACAGGAATTCCGCAAGCCCAGTAATAAAATAGTTTATTGGGTAATTTTATTTCCTTGTAATCGTCATTCACAAACAATCCAAAATCATTTTCATTCAAGGCTGCATATAATTTGGCTCCATACAATGGGCCCTGGTAACTTACTAGTGCATGCGATTTTATTTTTTCATCATTACAATTCCCGATATAGGTAACCTTGGGGTGGTGAGGAATTGCACTGTTTAAGAAACGAAGCAAGGGTGCATGCGAACCGGTATTTCCCAAAAACACCCAATTCATTTTATGATTTGACGAAAGCGTATCCGATAAATTCAATGCAGGAATTTCCGAACAGGGTGCGCCCAGATAGAATACCGAATGAGGCTTGACTGTGTTCTCCGGAAGGTAAGATTGAGCAACGCTGGTTATGGCGGTAGCGAGTTCCAGATTTTGCTCATGAATTTTTCGCCAGTACATGGCATTGAGTGTAAGCTTGTAAAGGAGCGTGCTGGCACTTCTCCAGGCTTCTGGCCAGGCATCTTGAATATCTAATACGGTGGGTAATTTATGTGAGGCACCCCATTGTAATACCGACTTAGCAAATAGTAAGGGCGGTGTGGCGCAAACGATGAGATCGATGGGTGACTCGTGATGGCAAGCTTCTAAAATAGCGGTGGCATTATTGCCCAGGATGCGATGGTTATTGAGTCGGGCGAGACTTAAATTTTTTGAATAATTGGGTGATGCAATTTTCAGGTATTGTATTCCTTCTATAAGTTCGATATGAATTGCCCGTTGTTTTTTTAATGTATGCGAGAAGGAGGAAGTGAGCACGCTAACCTGATGCCCGCGATACATCATTGCTTTCGCCAGGAAATGATAACGCCCAAGCGCAATTCCATCGGAAGGAATTGGATCGAAGGCGGTGGCGATAAGCAGATGCATGGGAGCAAATATAAGATGCCATTATTGATTGGCTCCATGGAATCTGTTGTTCGATTGGTATAAATACCCCCTTTGCCCCATATTTATGCCCCATTCCAAAAAATAAATCTCCTTCAAAATCAAGCATTTATAAATAATTATAGTACTATGTATTGCATGGTATTATATTTTACCATACTTTTGTACCGTAATTAAAACAAGCCCTTTAAACGGGATTACAATTTAAACAAAACCTTGTAATACATAGTAGCAGGTTATGGATATAGAAAATTCAAAAGCACAGATGCGGAAAGGAATCCTGGAGTATTGTATACTCTCGATTATTTCCCGAAACGAAATTTACGCCTCCGATATCTTGGAGGTATTGAAGCAGGCGAAGCTCATTGTGGTAGAAGGCACCCTTTACCCATTGCTCACTCGACTAAAAAATGATGGCTTGCTCGATTACTCTTGGCAAGAGAGCACCATGGGACCACCACGTAAATATTATACCCTGACCAAAGATGGTCAGACATTTTTAAAAGCCCTGGATGCAACCTGGGATGAACTTCAGTATAGCGTTCAAAAAGCCACCAACAGATAATAAACAAAATCACAAACTAATAAACCACCCATCAACATGAATAAGGTCATCAGCATTAATATTGGAGGAAGCATTTTTCAGGTAGAAGAAGACGCCTTTGAAAAATTAAATACCTACCTCACGGAGTTGAAAAAGCATTTCAGCAGCAAAGCCGAAGGTGCTGAAATTATTACCGATATCGAGAATCGCATTGCCGAGCTCCTGCGCTCGAAACTGAATCCCATGAAGGCAGCCATCAATATAAATGATGTGAATGAAGTAACTGCTTCTATGGGCTCACCCAAGGATTTTGAATCGGAAGAGGAGGCAGCCAGCGCCGAACCGAAATCGAATACTGAGGAGAAAAAGCAATCAACAAATAATAATTACGAATACAAAAGAAGTCAGGTATATCGCGACCCCGATGCACGTATTGTAGGAGGCGTATGCAGCGGACTCGGTCATTATTTTAATATTGATCCGCTTTGGATACGTTTGTTTTTTGTACTCGTTACAATTACTGCTATGAAGGCCATGTTCTTTGGTATGTCGCCTTTGGTTGTATATGTAATTCTATGGATAATTATTCCGGAAGCAAAAACCACTGCAGAGAAATTGCAGATGCGCAAAGAGCAAATCAATATCGATAATATTCAAAAATCGGTACAAACAGAATTCAATAAAGTGAAGGATACTTTTGAAAGCAAAGACTTTCAGGTGAAAGCCACAAGCTTTGCACGTCGTTTGGCCGACTTCATTAAGATGATTATCCTCGGTGCCTTGAATATTGTGAGAGGCTTTGCACGATTCATCTTCATTGCCCTGGGAATTGTGGCGTTGATTATTGCCTTCTCTTCTTTATCCGGACAAATGGTATTGAAAAATACGCCCCTATTTCATCCTGTAAATTTATTTCAGTTTTTTGATAATGCCAGCGATACCTTACTTGCACAAGCTACCTTTTTCTTCGTAGCCCTGGCAGCAGGATTAGTACTCTTCACGATGGCGTATTCATTAGCAAAAAACCGCCTGACACAAAAAACACATTTAGTATTTCGTACTGTGACCATCCTGGTAAGCATTGCTGCTTGTGTGCTTGCTGTGACCCTGGCAGCCAAGGTAACTTCCTATTTTGCAGCAGGAGAAACCATAGAAAATTTCATGCCTTTGGATAGCACACAGAAACATTTTTATATACGCAATCCGGAAGGAGAGCGCTATTGGAATGGCTATGGCGAACATGGCTGGAAATATACCAGTTTCGATACCTTACGCTTCTCGGATATACGCATAGAGATTGAAGCGAGCAACGATGCAACCGGCTCAGTTACCGAAACAAAAATGTCGCGCGGACAACGTTCGGATATTGCCAAGATGAATGCCTCGAGTATCCTTGCTCTGGCTTCGGTGAAAGATAGCGTTATTAGTTTGCCAGGCTCCTTTTCGTTGGTGAATAACCAGGTGTATCGCAAACAAGAAATTATTTATGTGGTAAAATTACCACTTGGCTCTAAGTTCACCATCGACGAACGGATGTATAGTCAGATTGATATTAACTCGCCCAATAACGATGTGTATGTGCATCCAGGAAGTACGTATTCCGTTACTAAAAATGGTATTGAATGTCTCGATTGCACAACCACTTATGGATCTACCAATGTGAATACTTCGGGTTATCCTTTGAATATTCCTTTAGATCATCATGAATTTAAAAATGTAGAGATATCGAGTTCACTTAATGTGAAAATAATTCGTGGCAACGAGTACCTCATTAAGTTGCGTGGAACAGAAAATATGAGCGATTTGGAAGTTAATTTTCACGATAATGAAGTACATCTTTCCGATGGCAGAAAATGGAGTTTAGGATTACTCAATATCAAAGATTTGGAAGTGATAATTGTGATGCCAGAAATTGAATCCCTGCATTTATCGGGAAGTGCCGAAGCCTTGCTTGATGGCTTTCAGGAAGACGAACTGAAGATAGAACTCAGTGGTGCTTCTACTTGCAAAACAAATATTGAAGCCCGCCATCTTGATGCCGATTTAAGTGGAGCCAGTACCCTTTTCTTAGATGGAAAAATAAGCACCTGTAATGCAGAGGTAACGGGGGCATCCAAGCTCATGGCAGCGAGCACACCCATACGTGAAATCACTATTGAAGCATCGGGAGCCAGCTTTGCCGAAGTAAATTGTACCGAACATTTGGAGGCCGATGCCAGTGGCGCTTCGAATATCAAATACAAGGGCGATGCGAAAAATGTGAATGCCAAGAATAGTGGAGCGAGCAGCGTGGAAAGGGAGTAGGGCGCGGGGCACGTGTGATTGTGATTAGTGAATACAAGGAGACGGGAGTGATACGATTTTTTTAGGAGTGTAATATCAAGGAAACAGATTCAAACTATTGTTGAAGGTTGAAAATATTACCTATTGCTATTCCTTGACTTTCTATGTTTAAATCTCAATTTCATTTGTTTTTACCAAATTTATTGTGTTACCTTTGGTTTGCTCTAATACAAGCATTATTATGAACTTTAAACTCACCCCCCCCCCCTCACTTGCGCAGCATCTTGCGCGTTGGCAGCATCTTTACTGCAACTCTTCTAATGGTTTTTGCTACTACTGCATTTAAACACAAAGAAAAAGCAAAACCAGACATTGTTCAAGGTACTATAATAAATAGTATAGGCAGCCCAGATTTGACTCAAGTTGATTTTATCTTAAAAAACCTTGGCAGTACTGTTGGCTCAGGAACGATTTGCGCGGGACAAACTCAGAAATTTAACTTTCCAACAGATCAAATTTTATTTGGACCAGCAGGTAGCACTCCATTTACAGAGAACATTACCACCTGTAGTCCCGTTCCATGTTCTGGGTCTTGGACACTTGCTTGTACGAGTTGTGCAGCCTATACAACCTGCACAACACCTTCTACTCCAAGTCCTAATCTACAAGTAAGGTCAAGATTGGTAGGTACATCCGTGGTTTGGGAATTTAAAGATTAATTAGCAATGCAAAAGTCAAGCACCTTGCTAGTTCTGCTTTTTGCTTTATTTAGCAAGGTACTTCTTTGCCAAAATTTTTTGAATTATAATTCTACTCCTTATACAGATACTTACTCGGATTATTTTTGTTCAGACTCACTTCAAAATAAATATAGTGTTGGTGCTTTGAATCAAAAATATTCGTCTTCTATATTTTATTTAACAGTTTCTAGTTTAAACGATTATGTAATAATAAAATATGACTCATTAAATAACGTCATTTTTTATAAAAAAATTTCAACAGATGGATCGTTCCCAAACCTTTGTTATAACAAAGGTTTTCTCTATCTCATTTTCAAATCCCATTCACAATACACTTACGATAATATAACCACCAATACTTCTAACAATTTAATTATACTTAAAATAAATACTTCAACTGGAAATATTAGTACAACAAGTACTTTAACTTCTTATCCAGCAGTTAATTCAAATTCAGCATACAAAAACACCTATATAGCAAATGATAAAATTTATCTTGTTTGGCAAACTAATAGCGCAATTAATTATTTAGGCACCCCTATAAATTCAGGATTATTTATTGCCCAATATTCCTTAAATGGGAGTTTTATGGGTATACGAAATTTTTCAACTCCAACTGACAGAGTTAATGGTATTTTAGAATTAAACCAATATTTATATCTAACAGGGGCAGCAGGAGATACTGCTGGTGTAATTCACAAATTAGATTTAAATCTAAATACAGTTAAAACAATAGCATATGGTAGTGGCGTATTTAGCCCTTTTTTATTAAACAACAATATCTTGGTTTCAGCTGAGGCTTCCTACTACAACCCTGAGTCAAATAAAGGAATTATTAAATTATGTATGTTCGATAGTAGCTTGCAATTAATAAAAGAATCCTTTTGGGGTCTAAAGACTGCTAATCCTGTTATTAATTTTATGAATGCATCTTATCGAAGAAACCATCATTCACATTTGAATCTTATAAATAATAGAATTGTTATTTCACATTTAACAACTGAGTCAAAAGATTCTTCGATTGGTTGTATTTCAAGTGGAAAAACTTCAACTAATATTTTCATTAATATTATAGATACTAACTTCAATTGTCTTAGCTCATTACAAATTTCAAATGGCCCCTATTACAACAATCTTAATGGATTTAATAATGAGTATGGGACATTTTACGAAAATATTCGAGTTACTTCCTCCAATCAAGTTTCTCTACTTCTCTCATCTTTCCTTTCTCCAAATATAATAGATACACCTTATAATTTTTTCCTGAATAGAAATAAATATCAATTAGGGAAAATGGAACGTGGTAATTTAAATAACACTTCTATAACATACAAGCGAAGCCCTAATATTGTTAGTTTTTATGCTGATAAATGGCTTGAAACATTTTATCCAGTTAAGACTGCTTATTGCATTGGTGATACTTTGAAACTTGCTTATAAAAAATGGGGAGACTGGCATTCTGGAACTCAATTTAAATTGGAAGCCAGCACCAATCCAGACTTCCCCAATAATTCAATTCGAAATATTGGTAGTTTTACTGATACTGTGAATGCCAACGACAGCATTTTTTATACTAATCTCAAAATCCCCAAT
>CAIVZR010000030.1 GCA_903910445.1 uncultured Bacteroidota bacterium | reverse complement strand
CAATGAGTAATGCAAGTAAAAATATTATATATTTCATGGATAGTTCGTTTTGATAGGAGGCGAAGTTAGTTATATCTATATAACAGAACAGTCAAAAAGTATCAATATTTAGGATTCGAACATCATATTAATTAGCAGAAAGCAATATTATCAATGCAATCAAGGAAGCGGAGAAGCCTGCAAAAAGAATCCAACTGATGGGTTTATATCGATCTTTTCGAGTATCTTTCTTTCTACCCTGATTCCATAAATACAAACTTAATATCCCAAATGGAAAGGAGATGAAGACATTAGCGTAATAAGTCCAAGCATAACTGGTTAATAAAAACCAGATGGCACAAAACAATGCTGGATAAAAATAGAAATTATAATTGCGTTCCATGATTGATTAAAGAATAGTGTAATAAAAAAAGCGGCATGCTTTTCAAACATACCGCTTCACGATTAGAAAACAAAATTACCAATAGGTTGAATTAATTTAATGCAATACCTATATAAAGTGTCATTACGGAATTGGAGGCATCAGGGAATGTATAATTAGTTCCAAAGAAGGTGCGCTCTTTCCCCACTTTTGTGAGTCCATAATTATAGCGAGCACCGATACTCAAGGCGCCAATGTCAATGCCCACAACTGCTTCAATTCCTGCATCCAATTGGTTGTAGTCGGGTATTTTAAGTGCTCTTTCGTAGTCAGATAATGAAACATTCGATTGGTTCGTTGCCTTTCCACTCACCATGATTGTGGCGTATGGTCCCACATGCACATTAAAGTTTTGTGTGATATTCATCATCAACCGCAATGGAACTTCAAGATAATTAACTTTGAAGCGAGCAGTAACATTTGCAAATAGGTTGTTATAGGTTACTTCCGATCCTTTGGTGGAATAATAAATTTCGGGTTGCAGCCCAATGTTTTTTGTTACTGGCAGCTTTGCAAACAAGCCAACATTAAAGCCAGTAATCATTTTTGAGTTGTCTGAATTTTTGGTTAATAGGGTGGAGCAATTCATTCGCCTTTTAGCCCCAATACTTGGTTTCATTTTCTCTTGAGTATTCCCATTTGAAGGAATAATTACCAATAAAAATATTGTTGCGATACTAAATATGATCGTATTTTTTAAGATGAGTGATTGATTATTTATTATCGATAGTAAAATCCTTAATGGCCTTCCCCAATTCTTCTAAATCAGGTATGCCTTCCTTCTTAAATGATTCCCATTCGCTTGGGTTACCATTAAAGTCAGCAATTCTAATTTTTAAATTCGCATTTTGCTTTTCTAAAAATTTGATACGAGCCTCATATAATGGATCTAAGCCCTTTCCTGGTTTGTTAAGTTTTACTCTTAATGAGGCGATATTGTTTTCATTTTTATTGATTTTCAATAGTGATTCTGCTTTGAACGCTTTCCATTCGAGCTCATTAGAAGTTTTGAGTTGGGCAGCCTCCGCATCTTTCTGAGCTTGTTCTACCTTCTGTTTTGCAGCTTGTTCTTTTTGTGCATTCGATTGACATCCAGTTAATACAATACTACCTGCAAAAAAGATGAAGAGGGAAATTGTAATGATTAATTTTTTCATAATTGTACTTTTAAGTTATTTTAAAAAGCCGTTTAGTAACGGATCATCATCAAACGGCTTTAATTGATTTTAAAGTGCGGTGATTAATGCGTTTAATTCCTCTTTGGTCTTGCCAATTTTTATTTAAAGTTTAGTAAACATTTCTTGTTTTTTTGCCGGTTTCATACATTAAATCGCTATCGGTTAAGACAGCGAATTTTTTCCTTTTTGTTCGTTCCAGTTTCCTTTAATTCCGGTGGGATTATGATAAATAAAATTTATTTATGAATTCATTTTCACAAGGAAAAGATGCGCCAGTATTGACCCAGATGAATTACACAATTGCTAATTAGAGTTATAGGATTCATGCCAAATTAAAAATGTATTAAATGGTTTGATAAGAAATTATTTTGCTAAAGAGGAAGTTGAACCACGAATCGGGTTTCGATTCCGGGCTCACTAAATACCTCAATTGAGCCGCCAAGAATTTCTACTTGGGTCTTCACCATAAAGAGGCCAAATCCTTTTCCTTCAATCTCTGGGTGAAATCGACTATAAAATCCGGATACCTTGACTTTGTTAAGTAATAAATTTATTCCACTTCCATTATCTTTAAATGTAAGTTGGATTTTGTGATTTACCGTTTCGCTTGTAATACTAATTCTAGATGGAGTATTGGGCAAACGGTATTTTATACTATTAGAAATGAGGTTATAAAAAATACTAACTAGATGTGATTTTAACGAAGTTATTTGAGTACACGATTCAAAGTTTGATGCAATATTTATTTCTTCATTTTGCATTAATTGGCCCATGGATTTTAGAGCATCATTCAATATGTTATCAAAATGCAGGACAGTTTTTGTCTCTACTTTCTCAAATCGAGTTTGTAATATTTTATTCAGATCAATTATTACTAGATCTAAATTTTCTACTGCTTCGAATAAATAAAGTTGATATTGGTTCTTTTCGGCTTCGGTAATGCTTTGTTTGAGTGCGCTCGAAATGCCTTGTATATTAACGATGGGTGCCCTTAAATTATGGGAAACAATTTTGGTAAATTGTTGTAATACATTATTCCTTATAATAATATCTGCCATCATTTTTTCCTTTTCAGCTTCCGCCTTTTTTCTTTCGGTCACATCATGAACTATGCCGTACATAATGCTAAGTGTTCCATTATTATTGAACTCGAATTTACATTCTGAGTAGATATCCCGAACAGTTCCGTTTCGATGAACAATTCTTGAGTAATAAGAAAAGTCGTGAAGAGCATACGAAGCTTTAATTGTACTTGTGACATAAGCCATATCCTCAGGATGAATAAAGGATAGCCAGGTGTCAAAATAATGTGAATTCTGAGCTGTAGTTAGCCCATAGATTCGGCATGCCTCATCCGACAAATGCACATTCATGGTATTGAAATCGAGTTCCCAATTGCCCATATGAGCTAATTGTTGTGCTCTTGCCAGGCGTTTCTCACTTAGTACGCATTCTTGAAAATGAAGCTCTTTTTCCTTTTTTTTCTTTGAATCTAGCAAAGCTCTTTTTACTTTCGATGTTAACTTAAATAGTTTGTCCTTTAAGGCATAATCGGTGAGCCCATTCTTTATTAGTTCAATAGCGTTTTCTTCCTTAATCGTTTCGGACACAAAAATGAATGGTACTTCAGGAGCAAGCTGGCCCCTTATTTTAAATGCTGTAGGGCCATCAAAGGCAGGCAGAGAATAATCGCAAAGTATAATATCTGGATGGTAGTTTTTTAGTGAGGCATCGAAATCAATTTCGGTTTGTACAATTTTAGATTCGAAATTAAGGCCTCCTTTTTTTAACTCATAGTTCATTAGTTCTATGTCCGAGACATCGTGTTCTACAATTAGTATTCTTGTTTTTTGTATCATTTCACAATTTATTAATGTGGTGGTTGATTTACAGTCATCTAATACAAGCCAAGGTCGGAAATTACTTTGTTAAACTCAGCAAATAAGAAATCAATCGCTTTAGGACTATCTTTTAAATGGAGCAGTCGATTCGCCAAATTGTTTTTCTTTGGTGCACGAATGGTCATTTCAGCATCGCTGTCATTACCCTCAACTAAGATTACTGCTATATCTTGTTACATATTATTGTCTTAGGTAATGAAAAATAAAATGTTGCCCCACCGTTAACGATTCCTTCAGCCCAAACTCGTCCACCATGTTTAGATATAATTCTATGTACGATGGCCAGGCCCACACCCGTCCCTTCAAAAGTTTCATCGGTATGCAGCTTTTGAAATAACCCGAATAATTTATTTGCATAACGCATGTCAAAACCAGCGCCATTGTCTTTTATGAAATAAATAACCTCACTAATATTGGTGCTAAATCCAATATGAATGGTACTTAACTTATTGAGTTTTGAATATTTTACAGCATTCGAAAGGAGGTTCACCCATACTTGTTTGATGGCAACAGTATCACCCTGAACAGAAGGTAAATCGTCCATTTTAATTTCTAATTTACGGTTTTTATTTTCTTTTTTTATCTCAGTGCATATATAACTAACCATCTCCATCACCTGAATATCCACTTTCACCAATTCACGTCTTCCTATTCTAGAAAAGGTAAGTAAGTCATCAATGAGTAGCGCCATTTTCTTTGAATTGTTAATGATATTATTCGTCATTCTATTCGCTTCTGGATTGAGCTCATCACCACAATCTTTTTTTAGCATTCGAATGTAACCATGTGCAGCATGCATTGTTGCTCTTAGGTTGTGTGATATTGAATAGGAGAAAGATTCTAGTTCTTTGTCTATTGCTAATAATTCAGCAGTAAGTTCAATGACTTTCTTTTCAAGATCTTCATTTAATATGCGAATTGCATCTTCTGCTTTATGCAATTCCAAATTCGCTATAATTAGCTCTTCTGCTCTTTTTTCTTTCTCTTCGGTTTGGAAGGTCAATTCCTTAATGGCTATATTTAGTTCAGCAGCATGTATTCCTTTTTCCTCATTTTCAAATGTGAGTTCTATATTCTCTATTGTTAATTCAGCGATACGCTTTTCTTTTTCTTTATTCTGGAATCCCATTTCTTCATTGACAATGAAAAGTTCGACAGCACGTTTTTCCTTCTCCTCATACCAAAAGAATTTTCCGTTGGCTATGATTGATTCGGAATCGTGCTTTTCTTTTTCTTCAATGGGGCTGAGGTGCTTGTCCTTGAGTTGTTTGAAATGAGTAGGAGAGAGGCCAGTTACTTTTTTGAATTGATTGGATAGATGCGCTACACTGCTGTAATTCATCTTCCAAGCAATCTCAGTGATATTTAATTCATCATATATGATGAGTTCTTTTATTCGTTCTACTTTATGGGAAATAATAAATTGCTCAATGGTTGAACCTTGAACCTCCCAAAATAAATTAGCTAGATAGGTGTAATCTAAATTCATTTTCTCACTTATATAGTCGGAGAAATTTATTTTAATAATCTCGTCTGAATGATACACCATCTCTATAATTACTCCTTTTATTCTTACTACTAGAGAGGCTCGTTTATCATCCATAAGCTCTAACCCCGATTCGGCTAAGCCAACCCTTAATAACATTCGGTCGTCATCAGTTAATTGCTCTATAATTTCAATTTCACCAAGGTCAACCGAAATGTAATGTAAACCAAGTTTTTTCAATACCTCCTTCACAGCCATTTTACAACGGCCACTCATCATGTATTTTATATATATTTTCAAGGTTTGCTTTTATTATTGAGTCGAATACAAAGATGCAACAAAGGCGGAGAAACAATTTTACATCTTTTAAGGAAATTGTTACATAATTCACACTTCTTACAAGGGTAGATGTGATTGAGAGGTACCGCTATCTAACTCTAAAAATGCGGATGATAGAATGAAAATTATTTTTGTAATGTTTTTTTAAGCATGACAAAAACTAGAACGAATGTACAATAATAAAATTGGGATAAAGGAGATGCTGTGTCAGCAGTACTTGAAAAATAAAAGGGCTTGCTTAGCGCCCCTTGGAATAAACTACAATTTTGCCTTTGAGTGT
>CAIVZR010000029.1 GCA_903910445.1 uncultured Bacteroidota bacterium | reverse complement strand
GGGTCTCATAGAACGCGATCATCGCCTTTACCTCGGCCTGCGTAAAATACTTTTTAAAGATGGGAATCAGTTGCTCGTTCAGGGTTGCAACTTCGGCATCGAAAACATCGGTCTTCATCGACACCCACTGCAATTCGGTCACTGCAGGATTCGACTGCTTCAGTTGTGCAACAAGACGGGGAAAGATCGAGTTGGTTGTCGCCACCGATCCGTTTACCTGCTGCAATTTCATGATATCGGCTTCAAACGAGTCAGCCTGTGCCCTTGCAACGAATGAGGCAAGAACAAATCCTGCCATCCAGAATAACCTGGTCATACAAATAGTCTTCATAAGATTGATGTATTAATTTGAAGCGAAAGTTATCACAAGGGAGTGCAGCCAAATTGCACACTTTCAGAAAAGAAATGGGGTATTGTGTTTTTTTTCGAAAAGGTAACTGTCTGCAGTATGGCTGTAGAAAATCGTGTATCCCTTTCCTTTGAGGAAGTCAAGATGATAAGACAACCATTATTTTGAGGCATCCACTCTAAACTATCTCAAGCGTATTAAGCCTATAGGTCTGCCAGGTTCACTGCGACAAATTATTCCGTCAGTAATCCAAAATGGCCGGAAATATGTTCCTAAACGAAACAATCCATTTTCCGGGATACCCTTAAGCTCAACAAAATATTCGCAATCTCCATTTCCCAATTTGCGATCCTTTAGCACACATATTTTGTACGTTGCATATTGTTCCCATTTCCCATTCCAAATCAAAAGGGGGACCGATGTTTGAGTAAATCTATCTCCATCCCACTTAATTTTACAATTAATAAGTTTATTCGCAGAATTCCCAAACCACTTTATATTGGATTTAGTACCAAGAAAGAAAGGTGAATTAACAGGTTCCAATTGCTTGTGATTATAATACATTGCACAATAGAGAAGACTATCACTTATATTCTTAAATTCAACAGAATCACGCCTGGCATTGATTTTTCCCCAATCAATTGGCACCCACTGATTATTATTGTAGACACAAAGGAACGCACAATTATCCTGTTTCGGTGGTGTTTTAAACAATGGGATCGATACATTAACAGTCTTGTAATATTCTTGTGTTACATCAGTTCTAAAAGGGTCATCCAGCTCTATCGGGACGTCCTGCTTTGGTTGCCTAAATGATAGTAGTTCTAAATGCTGTCTTCCAAATGTTTTACGAAAAATTTTGGGAGCCTTATAAATGAATGAAAACTCACCGGGATTTACATCACAAGCGATAAATGGTATTTTTATTTTTTCACCAATTAAAACTGTCCAGGAGTGAGTGCCATCTGTATCGCCCCAGGCTGTAACAAAATCGTTGGCTATTGGAATGCCCAAGGACCTAAAAACCTGAATTCCATAATTAGCAAGATGCTGACAATCGCCAATTCCAAGACTATCCATTGTTTTGGCTGTAAAACGGCCCGGATAAAGCGTCATTGATGATCTCCACCGAATATCTTTTAACAGCTGAGAATTGACTAATATAGCAGCAGAGAATAGTGTTGTACTTTTCTCTGTCTCCTTAAACAATAAAACATATTTTTTTAAGAGATAGGCCCGAAAATCCTCCAGGCCCTCCCGATCCACGCGATACGGCAAGATGTATTCACAGAATTCATTAAATTCTAACTGATTGGCAAATGGTTGCTTCCATAGTTCGAAGGCTTGTTCAATATTATTGATTAAAAAATTTGCCGTTATGACTCTGGCGTCATATGTCCTGCTATTCATTTGAAAGCTAAGCTGAAGTGAGTCCATATAACGATACAACTCTTTACCGGTGCGAAAGTCCTTAAATGGAATATTCACAAAATTTCCCTGAATATTTCTCCACCGCCATTGCTCACTATAGCAATTGTCCATATTTTCTATCAGGAAAGAGGCTGCTTTAAATTTTAAGGAGTCTTTTTGGTAATGGGCTAAAACTTTCTCTAATTCATTTCGGTTTTCACCGGCTAAATCCAATGCATTTTCAAGTCTATTTTCAATGTCTTGAGTCTTACTCACAAGTTTAGGATTATGCCAAAAAATAAAGATTACTGTCAGAATGATAATACTAAAAAGAAATGAATTAATAAGGAGTTTCATGGCTTCGACTCAAAATAGAAAATTCGATTTCAAACTTTGTTCTAAAAAATATAATTTGAAAAAAATTGACCCAATAAATAGATGGATCCAAGGGGAATAATGATGGACAATAAAGCTCTATACCAGCTAATTAAATATAGATACTTGATAATTGGTATCAAAGCTATAAAGCAAAAAGATGAACTAATATAAATTAAGGGAGGTTCTATAATTTAAATATCAGTATATCAATTAAATATGTTATATTTGGCTATTGAAAACCCGATAACCATCAAGTAATGTCAAAAAAGTATAAACCCACTGGTAAAATAGGTCTCTTCGACAAACAGTTTG
>CAIVZR010000028.1 GCA_903910445.1 uncultured Bacteroidota bacterium | reverse complement strand
TTCTCTAGAATTAATTCCAATCAAATGATTGAAAATATTCGGAATGCGAATATTAAAACCATCTTATACGACCTCACTGTAAACAATAAACTGGTAGCTGGCAATATTCCTTCTAATTCAATTTTTGAATTCCACTATGATAGCAGCTCTATCAGCTTAAATGTTACCAATAGCTTGCTCGATCCCAATGAGGATATCAAAATAAAATATAAGCTCTTGAATTATGATGCCGATTTTTGGGTCACGGAAGCAACCAATAATATCAGTTATAAAAAATTACCTCATGGCGATTATATACTCCAAATTTTTTTATGCAATAGCTACGGGGTATGGGATGAAAAACCTACTCTGCTTACCATCCATATCTTACCCCCATGGTACCTAAGTACCATTGCCCTGATCATCTATATCCTCTTATCAATCGCGGCCCTCATCGGATTGGTTCTTGGTACCATTTATATTCTCAATACAAAGAAAAGAAGAGAAATGGTTTTGATTGAAAGTGAAATGAAAACATTACGTGCTCAATTGAATCCTCACTTCTTGTTCAACTCTCTTAACTCGGTTATTGGAAATATTATTGAAAGTGATACCGGCACTGCCACCAACTATATTAACAGGTTTGCCAAACTAATTCGAAAAGTGCTCGACTTTTCAGATACCGAAGGAATCATCATAGAAGATGAGGTGAGATGGATTAGAGATTATCTGGACCTCGAATCGATTCGATTGCACGAACATCTTATTTGGGAATTGTATCTTGATGAGAACATTGATACCAATACAAGAATTCCAACGATGATTACCCAGCCAATTATCGAGAATGCGCTCATCCATGGAATTGGACCTAAAAATGCTGCTGGGTATATTCATGTTAGTTATCACCTGAATTCAGATAAGAAAAGTATCACCTGCATCATTGAAGATAATGGCGTAGGAAGGCATACCGAGAATCCAAACAAACATGGTCATGTATCCAAAGGTTCATTCATTACTCTTAGAAGAATGGAACATTTGAGTAAAAAGTATGAAATGAATTGCTATCTCGAGTATATTGATTTAGTAGATGAAAAAGGTAACGCTCTGGGAACTAAGGTGACTTTAGTTTTACCGATTCTGTAATAGAAGAATCCTATCTTTGTATTCATATTTCTCTCCTTTGATTCTATTGCTCGATAATTACGATTCCTTCACTTTTATGCTGAAGGACTATTTGCAACAATGCAATGAAGAAGTAATTGTAGTTGAAAATTCAGATACCTTAGATAGCATTCTTAAACATAACTTTTCTAAAGTACTACTGTCACCAGGGCCCAAAACCCCAGCAAAATCAGGGTGCTTAATGCAAGTGGTTAACCATTGTGCAATACATAAAATACCTACATTGGGCGTGTGTTTGGGGCATCAAGCCATCGGTGAATATTTTGGAGCAAAACTAATTAATTCAAGGATTCCGATGCATGGAAAAATTAGTGCTATTAGTCATATCAATCACCTTTTATTCTCTGATATTCCATCGCCTTATGAGGTATGCAGATACCATTCTCTGGCCATTGAGGTTGCACCGCTGAGTGATTTGGAAGTTATTGCCAAATCTACAACCGACGAGGTAATGGCGATCGCACACCGTTCATTACCATTATGGGGGGTGCAATTTCATCCCGAATCAATACAAACACAGTTTGGCAAATTATTACTTCAAAACTGGTTAAAGTATTGCCAGTAATACCTTTACATTCTTAGTCTATAAACACCCTGTGTTTATAAATTGTTGCATTTTGATTACTTAGTGTACTATCTTGCATAAAACAACTTGACTCTTATGTGGCGAAAATTAAACGGCGAACATTTGAAGAAACCAATTGTGGATGAGGTGGAACAAACCCTGAAACGTGAACATGAGTTGGGCAATAAACTAAAGGTATGCATTGGAACCGATTCACAAGTGTATGGTAACACGATTGAATTTGCTACCGTCATTGTTTTTGTCAGAGATAAAAGGGGCGGATTTATGTTTATCCATTCGGAGAACACAAAACAAAAAATGAGCCTCAAAGAGCGCATGCTCATTGAAGTTTCTAAATCAATTGAAATTGCTTACGAACTTTGTGATACCCTCGATCGATTTGAAATCGACCTCGAAGTTCATGCCGATATCAATACCAACCCTCAATTTAAATCGAATACTGCCCTTAGCGAAGCCATGGGCTATATTCTTAGCATGGGTTTCGTATTCAAAGCCAAGCCCGATGCATTTGCTAGCAGTTATTGCGCAAATAAGATTGTGCATTAAGTATATCGGCATTTCTTTTACTGCTCACTTTTATGGTTTCTTAACAACAAATTTTGCTTAAGTTTTAAGGTATAGTAGTTTCTTTTTTACACTTTTGTAAAGTCTTGATGAAATTACTTTTAAGCCTTTTTCTCTTCGCGTTTACATTCGTTGCAACTGCCCAAACTACGGGTCAATTGTTTGTTAAGCAAAAGCTTTTGGTGCTGCTCTCCGTGGCCGATAAAGACTTGCCTTCTCTAAAATTAATTTGCAAAAATGAAACTGGCTTAATTCATCAGGAAGAAAATGATGAGGTTTATAATTTTACTTATCAAAGCCCTGAGCATGATTACTATATCAATGTGTCGTTTTATTATAATCAGCTCTATTGTAAAAAAATAAAAATTGAAATTTCACCTGCAAGCACAAGCGATCTTGAAATTGGCAAACTTGTTACCAAGGTTTTAAAAGATAAATTCAAAACAAAGAACGATGCAGTAATTAATGAAAAGGCACACACCACCAACTACTTTGTTGCTGATGCTAAATTTTCGGGTATCCTGACAATGTATGATGAATCAAAGAAAATTATACTCACGTTAAGTGCTAAGCAGGATTAACTTCCTCAAATATTGGAAGCTTAATTATAAATGAAGTGCCCTCTTGTTCTGATGATGTAAATGAAATGGAGCCTCCTGCATTTTCCACAAACGTTTTTACTATACTTAAGCCCAAACCTGAACCACTTGATTTGGTACTGAAATTAGGCACAAAAATAAGATGATGCATTGATGATGAAATACCTGAGCCATTATCTTTTACAATAATAATACACTCAGCTGATGTGGAAGAAACTTCAATTCTTATATTACCTTCTCTGCCTTGTGGTATTGATTGAATGGCATTCTTTAAAATATTTCCCAACGACCTTGTAAAATGATTTTGGTCCATCCAAACCTTTGGGTCATTCGCATCAGAAACCGGGATGATTGAAACAGAATCTGTGGCCTTATATATTTCAGCTATTTGCAATACCTCATCATTGATATTAAGTATTTCCGGTTTGGCATCGGGCGACTTAGCAAAACTACTGAAGTTATTTGCCATCTCGGTAAGCGAATCGATTTGCTTAATTAAACTAACAGATACACTTTTGAATTTCTGGAATAGTTGGTCATCATTTTCTTCAACAGCTTTTTGTAAATACTGCAAGTTTAATTTCATAGGCGTCAACGGGTTCTTGATATCATGAGCCACTTGTTTTGCCATCTCCTTCCATGCCTCTGTTCGCTCGGCATTGGCCAAGTTTAATTTACTCTCTTTTAAATCGAGAACCATGGAGTTATATTGCCGTATTAGTTCACCTATCTCATCATTTCGGTTCCAGGTGAGCAACTCATTTTCCTTGTCGAGCCTGAGCGATTTAATTTTATCTCTTAATAAAATAAACGGTTGTGTGGTACTATGCGCTACCCAGTATGAAATCATAAACATAATTATCAATAGGGCCACATACAAATTAAGGAAGTTCACAATGAACATAGAAATTTGGGCATTGTGTTCTATGGTACGCGCGAAATATGGAGTATTGATAATGTATTTGAGTTCGTTGTTCTTATCGTAATACGGTTGATAATATGAGGCGTATTTTAATTCACCTATATTTTCATTTTGGGTAAAGAGGGAGGCTTTATGATATACCAATTCCTTATAAGCACTGTAATTGATATATTCACTTAGCAATCCTTCTTTGAAAATTTCGGGTTTGGAACTTACATAGAGCTTGCCTTGCGCATTGTAAATATTTATATCGGTAGCGAAAAGAGAACTGGCTTTTAATAAATTCGCCTCTGCGTTAATCACCGAATCGGGCGCTAGCAATAGTTTGTTTTCACTAAAGTATTTATTTATTGATTTAAGTTTAGCAATCAATGCAGTGCGGGCTTCATCATTAATTTTATTGTCGATATATTGCAACGTAAATACTGAAGTAGCAATAAAAATAAAGAGAACCAACCCCAGTATATTAATGACCATCCGGGTGCTAAAGCGGAAATTTAGGATTTCATATTTTTTACGTGTCACCAACCATGCACTTCTTAGTTTCCTTATTAGTTTGAATTCATATTTAGTTTGAAATACTAAAATGATTATAAAATCCAAGAAAAAGAGAACTATTCCTGTAAGTATTGCAATGATATATAAACAAAGGGCATTGGCTAAAATAGAAAGCAATGATGGAACTTGTGAAGAAACCACGACTATTAATTCACCCGAATCCTTAAAAAGAAGATGCGAATAACCATCTTTGTTTATTAATAAATAATCAACCTGGGGTGTATCAAAATTATTTTTTGCTGGGTATTGATAAGTTCCCGACTGCTGCATCAAGTTGTTATTGTTATAGATCGCATAAGAATAACGCAATTTGTTCCGCTTAAATGTTGTTGAACGATCGGCCAAGAGAATAGGCAATAGATTATCTTCCTGATAGGGCTGAAGTTTCAGTATAATATATATTTTTAAATTGGTGTCGGCTCTTTGAATTTCAAATCGGCCGATATAGCCAAAAAACTCTGCAGGGCTTTTAACAAATCTGAAATTACCACTCAATCCCGATACCCCTTGATTCTTGTAGATTGTTTCTAAGTCGTTTTGAGAATAATTGAATATTGTACTATTTGCAGTATCGTTAAGAAATAAGTATACACTGCAATCATATTTTTCTAAATAATTATTAATATAGTTTACTGTTATATATCTTGAAGCAACGATATTGCTTTCGGTGCCATGTATACAGTTTTTTATAAACACAGAGTCGGCAGCAATTTCATGTTCCTTGGTATTTAATATTTCCTCTGCCTTATAATCAATCTGGGTTGTTAATCGATTGGCATACGATATTTGATCCTGAAGTTCCTTATCATTTCCCTCGATGTAAAATGACACAGCGGCAACATTCACAAAAATTAAAGCATAGGTGAGATGCCTTAATAAGAAGCCTTCCAGCACAAATACTCTTCTCGCCAACACCAGTAATCCCAAGAATAATGCAGCGATATAAATCTTTTCCCAATCCCACTTAAATGAATCTCCTTGTGCAGCTCTCAATAAGATGACCATTAACAATACCAATACAAATTGTATGGTATTGTTTCTGTTAAATAATTTACTTCCTGTATATTCTTTCGAAAAAATATGAGCCAAGCTTATCGTAACCAAGTACATTATAATGATTACTATAACTCCCGCTAACGAGAGCCATGAGAGTTCAAATGCATTGGTGAGGTCGAATGAAATCCTTGAATCCGACACCAAAGCATGAATGATTTTAAATGTGAAGAATGTAGAATTGAAAACGTAAAATAACAAGAAAGCTTTCCCTGTATTGGTAATTACAAGCAGCCGTTCTTCTTTCAATCTCTTTAAATAATAGTTGGCCATGAGCACAGCTCCTGCTAATAATAGTACCGTCACCACCAGATCACCAAAGGATTCTAAAAAATCGGATGAAGCAAAGTAATGTGGGTTGAAAATTTCAATTCCATACAAATAGGCAGGATAATGATACTTCACCATGACTACCCTTAATATCACAGCTGCCACAATTAACAAAGAAAGGCCGAGTGCAAAATCAATTCTGAAAAAATCGTTGAGTGGATATCGAAGCGAAAGAAAAACTAAAAAGATACCAAGAATAAAAAGATAGAAATTAATTGCCGAATAATGCGGGGGCAATTCAAATTGCATATACAATGGTGTTCCATCCTTTAATACGATTCCCGAGTACCCTGTTTTAGAATGGCTCTCTATTTCACAATTGGAATGAATTCCAAAATCGGGATTGAGATTATTTTTTAAATACGTATTATTTATTTGAAAATTATTTCGAATAAGATAATAAAGTTGGAATGTGGTATCATAGCTCCTGTACGTATAACTTAAATAGATACCATTATTCAGTGTCTTTATTTGAATCGGCCTGTCGGAGATAGATGTGTAAATTGGTTCAATGGAGTTATTATTCCAGAAAACCATGGAGTCGGCCTTATATACTTGAATGGAATAATGACCATCGCCAGAAAACTCCGAATACCGAACATGATTTTTATTTTCAAAAAATGCTTTCATTAAATCCATCTCCTTATCAAGATGCGATTTGAATTTCTCTTTTACTTTGTTCTCTTCCGATTCGGCAGCAATGGGTTTGATATTTCTATCAAGGTAAAAAGAAGAGAATAGGCAAACCAACCCGGCGATAAAAAGTAGGTAGAAATGACGTCGGGTATGAAAAGTAAACATTGTTGTTATTCGCTAAAAACAGGTATTATTTTTTAAATAGGTTCTCACATATTCTGATACACCAACTTCTAAGGTTGTAAAATCTTTATCATAACCAGCATCGCGCAACTTTTTCATATTCGCCTGAGTATAATATTGGTATTTATCACGAATATCTATAGGGGTGTCTATATAGTTTATTACTGGAGGCAAATCCAATGCCTCGAAAACCGCATTGGCTAAGGCATTGAAACTCCTTGCCTGCCCAGTACCTAAGTTGAAAATATCGCTTACCTCCCGGTGTTCCATTAAATAAACCAACACATCAATTACATCTTTAACGTAAACAAAATCGCGCAATTGCTCTCCATCCTTATAGTCAGGATGGTGCGATCGGAAAAGATTGAGCTGCTTCTTTTCTGTAATTTGATTGAAGGCATGAAATATAACAGAAGCCATTCGGGCTTTATGATATTCATTGGGACCATACACATTAAAGAATTTTAGTCCTGCCCAAAAGAATGGTTTCTCCTCTTGCTCCAATACCCACAAATCGAAAAGTTGCTTTGAATCACCATAAGGATTCAATGGCTTTAACAATGGAATTTTCGAGATATCATCATCATAGCCATGCTCTCCATTTCCGTAGGTAGCAGCCGAAGAAGCATACACCATGGGAAGTCCGAATTCGACACAAATTTTCCAAAGGGCTTTTGAATAGTTAATATTTAACTCATCAAAAATTTCCATATTAAATTCAGTTGTATCGGTACGTGCTCCAATATGAAATATGAATTGAGTTTGATTATGATTCTTACGCTGCCATTCCAAATACTCCCATCGGTCGATTCGTTGGGAAATGATTTTACCTTCCAAATTTCTTTCCTTTTGCTTTTTACTGAAATCATCAACAGCAACGATATCTTTATATCCCATCTCGTTCAGTTTCTGAATCAGGCAACTGCCAATAAAACCCAAGGCACCAGTAACAATAATCATAGTATAATTGAATATGCTTCAAAACTACAATTTTTCTGACTTTGCGCCACTTTTTATGCATATAATATTTATGTGTTTCATAGCGCCTTTGTGCTTCTATAAAGAAATAGGTGAATCGTTTATCGCTTTTCAAATTTTTGCTATTGATAAACAACATTGAATAAAATTTTAAATTTAGCTTATCACCTATAATTTATCATAAAAACTTAATAGAATTAAATCTAGATGCATATACTTAAAACTTAATACCCGCTTAATCTAAATCGGTTTTTACTGCCCAAAATTGAGTATATTTGCAGCTTACCCTTTTTAATAATATTTTGATTTTTTATCATGAGTAAAACTAAAATTATTGCCACCGTAGGACCATCGTGCAGCACCAAAGAAATGTTGTTCAAATTAGTAAAAGCCGGTGTTAATGTATTCCGACTTAATTTTTCACATGGATTGCATGAAGAAAAATTGCAAATAATTACCTGGATTAGAGAAATAAACCTGGAAAACAATGTAAATATTTCAATTCTGGCCGATATTCAAGGACCAAAATTGCGTGTTGGTGAAATGGAAAACAATGGCGTGACCTTTAACGAAGGTGATATCATCACCTTTGTAGGAGAAAAGGTTATTGGCAACAAAGAAAAGGTATATCTATCCTACCCAAATTTACATCTTGATGTAAAAGTAGGTGACCAAATTATGCTTGATGATGGAAAACTTGTTACTAAGGTTACCGAAGTTCATGAAAACGGTCAGGTGAAAGCAGAATTCGTTATTGGTGGTATCCTCAGTTCAAAAAAAGGTATCAATTTACCCAATACTAAAATTTCCTTACCGTGCATTACCGAGAAGGATTATGCCGATATTTTATTTGGAATCAAACATGAAGTTGATTGGATTGCCCTTTCCTTTGTGCGCAAACCAAGCGATATTCACGAACTCCGAGAAATTCTTAATAAACATCAGTCATTTATCAAAATCATCGCAAAAATTGAGATGCCTGAAGCCGTAGAGAACATCACCGAAATCATTCGTGAAAGTGATGCCATCATGGTAGCACGAGGCGATTTGGGCGTTGAAGTAGCCATTGAAAAGATACCTCATATTCAAAAAACCATCATCCGTAAATGTATCCACCGTGCCAAACCGGTAATTGTGGCCACTCAAATGATGGAAAGTATGATTGATAAAACACAGGCTAATAGAAGTGAAATTACCGACGTTGCCAATGCAGTATACGATGGCACGGATGCCGTAATGCTAAGTGGTGAAACAGCAGTAGGGAAATACCCCGAATTGGTGGTTCAAACCATGAGAAAAATTTGTGATGAAGTAGAAAAAGAAGCCGTAATTTATACCCGTGACCTCATTCCACAAAAGCATTCCCCTTCCTTCTTGAGCGATGCACTTTGCTATAATGCTTGTAAAATTGCAGAAGATTTAGATGCAAAAGCTATGATTGGTATGACTCGCAGTGGCTACACTGCTTTTAAATTAAGTAGTTTCCGTCCACATGCTGAAATCTATATTTTTAGCGATCGTCAAAGTATCATTAACCAGTTAAGTCTCTGTTGGGGCGTAAGAGCATTTGCCTATACCAAGTTTGAAAGTACCGATGTAACTATAAAGGATGTGCAGAAGATTTTAATTGAAGGTAATTTCGTTAAAACGGGCGATGTGGTAATCAACACAGGAAGTATGCCTATCAATGAGCAGGGGATTGCCAATATGGTTAAAATTAGTGTTATTTAATTGCTTTAAATTAACCCAAAATGGGATTCTTTTCGCAAGTGCATAAATACATTTTAGCTTTTAGTCAATTCCTTATACTTTTACGCTTTGTTTTGTAAATAATATATGACTACGATACAGGAGAAAGTAAAGCAAATTTTTACCGAATTTCTTACCAAAAACGCTCACCGTAAAACACCGGAACGCTACGCTATACTCGAAGAAATTTATGCTCGTAAGAGTCACTTCGATGTAGAACAATTGTTTCTACAAATGAAAAACAAGAAATACCGTGTGAGTCGAGCTACAGTTTACAATACCTTAGATTTACTCTTGGCTTGTGACCTAGTTACCAAACACCAATTTGGAAAAAACATTGCACAGTTTGAACCATCTGTAGGTAACAAACAACACGATCACTTGATTTGTAATCGTTGTAATAACGTAATTGAGTTTTGTGATCCACGTATCCAACAAATTCAGCAAATGATGGGTGATATTCTTAAATTTGATATTACGCAACATTCCTTAAATTTATTTGGCAAGCCACAGTTCAATGATAGCGGGGTATGTATGCATTGTGGAAAGCATGAAGTGGAAATCGAAACGCTGGAGCGTCCAACATTGGAAAAAACAGGAGTGTAAATTGGAAACAAATATTCAGATACAATAATATGGTTGATGTAATTTTAGGACTTCAGTGGGGTGATGAAGGAAAAGGAAAGATCGTTGATTTTTTAGCGCCCAAATATGATATCATTGCTCGCTTTCAAGGTGGGCCTAACGCAGGGCATTCGCTGGAATTCGATGGACATAAAGTTGTTTTGAATACCATCCCCTCTGGGATTTTTCAAAGTCATTGCATGAATATTATTGGCAATGGGGTTGTAATTGACCCCATATTACTGAAAAAAGAAATAGAGAAAATAACACCCCTCTGTCCAGATATTAAACAACGATTACTCATTAGCCGCAAAGCGCACCTCATCCTCCCTACCCACCGTACCATGGATGCAGCAAGCGAAGCAGCTAAAGGCGCAGCCAAAATTGGCTCCACCTTGCGTGGCATCTCTCCTACTTATCAAGATAAAATAGGGCGTAGTGGTTTACGTATCGGCGATATTTTTTCGGCCGACTTCAAAACAAAATATTCCGATCAAACAGCACGCCATACCGGTATCATCCATTCATTGAAATTTGAATTCGATAATACCGAGCTTGAAAAAGAATGGTTTGAAGCCATAGAGTTTTTGAAATCATTCACTTTCATTAATAGTGAATATTATATCAATGACGCCCTCAAAAATGGTAAGAAAATATTGGCTGAAGGTGCTCAAGGTAGCATGCTCGATATCGATTTTGGAACCTATCCTTTTGTTACTTCATCAAATACATTAACCTCTGGAGTTTGCACTGGTTTAGGCATTGCACCAAAATATATTGGTGAAGTGTTTGGTATTTTTAAAGCCTATTGTACCCGCGTGGGTAGTGGCCCCTTCCCTACCGAACTCGATAATGAGATGGGTGAATTGCTTCGTCAAAAAGGCCACGAATTTGGTGCTACTACAGGTCGCCCACGCCGTACTGGCTGGATTGATATTCCACAACTAAACTATACCATCATGCTCAATGGTGTTACCCAATTGGTAATGACCAAAGCCGATGTATTGAATGGATTCGATGAAATATTTGCTTGTGAAGCTTATGAAATTGATGGTAAAAACACTACCGAAGTTCCATACGATTTATGCAATGTTAAAATTACTCCCATATTGAATGCGGTAAAAGGATGGTCTCAAGAAGGTCTCGATTTGCCTCCTACACTCACCTCTTATATCGATTACTTGGAGAAAAGAATGAATACACCAATTAAGATTGTATCCCTTGGCCCCGACCGCAGTGCCACCCTATTCCGATAGACCTTATACGTACCGAAGTGCTTTATATACAAGATCTGCATGTTGTAAATTTTAAAAATCATTCGGACAAGCGAATTCGGTTCCTGCCCAAACTAAATGCTATTTGTGGTAATAATGGTACTGGAAAAACCAATCTTATCGATGCCATTAATTACCTTTGCCTAACGCGAAGTTATTTTAATACCAACGATACCTATAATATCAAGGAGCAAGAGCAGTATTTCACCATTGATGGCTCTTTCGTTAAAAATCAAAACACGGAAAATTATTTCTGCGGATTTCAAGAAGGCGGAAAAAAAATCTTAAAAAAAAATCAAGTGCCTTACGAAAAACTGAGCGAGCATATCGGTCAGTTGCCTCTTATTATGAATGCCCCAGCCGACGCTGCATTGGTAACAGGTGGTAGCTCAGAGCGACGTAAATTTGTTGATGGTACGCTGGCACAAACAGACAACAAATACTTAGCAGCACTTTTAAAGTATAATAAGTTCGTTGAGCAACGCAACGCACAACTTAAAATCTTTGATAAGCAAAATAACTTCGATGCTGGTTTATTGCAGCTTTTCGACGAACAGATGGCGCCACTAAACGCCTATATTTACCATGCCAGAAAGGCCTTCTTTGAAGAAATTCTCCCGTACTTTTTACAATATTATACAGAGATTGCCAATAAAGAGGAGCCGGTGAACATTCGATACTTATCAGAATTTTCTAATCAAAGTTACCTACAGGCAGCTGCCTCCAACTACCGACGGGATATGGCTTTGGGATATACTACCTCTGGCATTCATCGCGACGATATGGAGTTGCTTTTCAACCACCAACCAGTAAAAAAATGGGCATCTCAGGGGCAACAAAAAACTGTTTTACTTGCACTGCGATTATCACAACTTCGATACATAGAAAATCAATTAGGTATAAAGCCCATTTTATTGCTAGATGATATCTTTGATAAATTGGATTATCATCGATGCAAAGCACTTATTAAATTATTGAATGGCGACCAAGTGGGACAAGTAATTACAACCCATACCAGTACTGAAATATTCGAACACGAAAATAAAATAATTCTCACTTGATATGACCTCATGGATAAGCGCAATGCGCCTCAGAACGCTCCCTCTTAGTATTGCTGGAATAATAACTGGCGGTGTAATGGGGTATCAATACAATGCCGAACAATTTGAAACAAGAGTATTCATATTAGCCATTGTTACCGCCCTGCTTTTGCAAATACTTAGCAATTTCGCCAACGATTATGGCGACTTCGAAAACGGTGCCGATAACGCCCATCGCGTAGGGCCTAAACGCGCGGTGCAATCGGGGGCCATTTCTGCGAAAGAAATGAAAATGGCGATAATCATTACCATCATAATAACACTAGGCTCAGGAATCACCTTATTATATATGGCCTTCAAGGATTTCGATCTAAAGTTTATTATTTATTTCCTCATTGGAATTGCAAGTATCGCCGCAGCCATAAAATATACTATGGGTAAAAATCCCTATGGATACCGCGGTTTGGGCGATTTATTTGTGTTTTTGTTTTTTGGATTGGTCTCTTCATCTGGCACCTACTTTTTATTGACACACGATTTTTCATTTGAAGTATTATTGCCATCCATTAGTATTGGTGCATGGAGTACCGCTGTATTAAATTTGAATAATCTGAGAGATATTGAAAATGATAAAGCAACCAGTAAAATTACTATTCCCGTGCAGTTAGGTAGAGAGAAGGGGTTGAAATATCATTATATCATTATCCTCACACCTTTTCTATGTAATATGATGTATGCTTTGATAATGAATAATTATCACCTCTTGGCGCTAACACTTCTATCGATGCTTTTGGGTGGACTCATTTTCAAGCCCCTATTCAAAAACCCTGATACCGCCACTTTGGACAAGCTATTAAAAAAAACAGCTTTGTTTACCCTGCTTTTCACGATGCTTTTTGCAACAGGTATTTTATTACATCACTTTGTTTTGCTCGGTGAGTAATATTATAATTACATGAGTTTCTGAGTGGCTTTCATCCATCGATCGGGGATATCACCATTAACAGCCATCTGATAGTCGCTGTAAGAGCAAGGAAGCATAAAAGAATTCTTATGGAAATTGGAAGTTACCTCCATAAACCAGCGCTCTGTAATGGTGCTCTTATAAAATATCATCTCGTTGCTCTGATCATCATGATAGGGAACTCGATAACGAATAAAATCATTTTCGTTAACAAGTGGATTTTCTTCCACACGATGATAAAATCCATCGATAAAATGCCATAACATTTGAGCTGCCAATTTTGAGCTTTGCTCCCCACTATCCAAATCACTTATATAATCATAGATTCCTAAGCTTCTTACCGAACCACCCAAACCGGCAAAACGCAACAGAGCACATGCTTCTTCGCTCAATAATCCATTGGCACTTCCATTAAGCTGAGCAGGAAAATCGCTTTGCTTTATTCCAGATGCATTCAGGCATACCATATCGGCATTCCTAAAAAAGGGCTCTGCATCGGCCAAATTTTTTCGAACAATACCCAATCTGCATACATCAAATAACATCGCATCCATGAGGTTAATTGCACCTGGTTCATTCAAATACATCTGACTTCCTACATGGCTCACATTGAACAAATATTCAGGAGTGTGTTTGATAATTTGGGTGAGATAGCTCTCTTCATTTTCAAGTTCACTTAAATTCAAATAGGCATCAAGTACTACTAAATTCAATGCTTTGGTGGTCGACTCAAATCCCTTGTAGTGTGAAGCTATCAGTTCCTGATGGGTGCCAAAAAGAATTACGGTTTTCTTCATCTCCAATAATTGCTTCACCGTTTCTTGCACCGCATAGGCGGTATCACTAAAACTATTCGCCGCTTCAATATTTCCAATATCCGCAATTTTAACCTGATAATTCCCTTTGTATAACTTATAAAATTGTCGCCTTAAAGCATCAGCCGAATAACTAATTCCAGGAGCTAAGTGTTGGTTATCTCGATTACGTAATTCATTCACTCCTAAAAGTACAATATCAATTTCCTCGAGGTCGGGAAATTCATCGACATACTTCATTATCTGATTATGATACGCATTTACTGAACCAACAGTAGCACCAAAATCCTCCGCATTCAAAGGCGTTAGAAAATCTTTAAAAGTCATGCTGTGAAATTAGTGCTATGCCTTTATTTAATATTTTGAGTTATAAACCGAAATCCTATTTGTTTCTAATAAAATAAACACTCTCTTTGCACCATGAAATTGGAATCATTCCTAAAAGAGGTAAGTGCTTTTGTGGCTACACGATGGCCTGGGGCCTCTTGGGAGATACATCCCGATTTTTCGGTGCTATATCATGACGAGATGAAGAAGTCGATTTGCTTCCTTACCAATAATGCTGTATCGAAAATGGCCAGCTTACCCTATCGGTTCTATTTTATAGAAACATTATGGTATCAGCGTTTGGAGGCTTCTCAATCTCGGCTTTGTTCCATATTAGGTATTACCCAGCGAATACACGCGCGTCAATGCAGCATCGCTCGGATAAGTAAACCAATAGCACAGCAATTTGTAAACACAAATCATATTATGGGTTATGCTAATTGCTATTATCATTTTGGGTTATTTCTTAAAGAGGAATTGGTTGCCATTGCATGTTTTAGTAAAGGACGTCAAATGCGAAGACTGGAAGAAGGTAAAAAATCTTATGAGCTCATTCGTTTTTGTAGTAAAAATGATTTCACTGTAGTCGGTGGGTTAAGTAAACTCATCAGGCATTTTGAGAACTTTCAATCTCCTGGCGATATTATGACCTATATCGATATTAGTTGGGGCGAACCGCATGCCTATTACGCGCTTGGTTTTGTGCTCGATTCAATAACAACTCCCATTTCTTGCACTTTAATTACATCCGCCAATGCCACTATCGAATATTGGAATAAGGGGAATTACAAACTAATTAAATACGAATGACGACAAAGCCGAACTGTATTATTGTTCTAGGACCCACAGCATCAGGAAAAACACGATTGGCGGTAAATATCGCCGATCGTATTAACAGTGCAATACTTAGCTTTGATTCACGTCAGGTGTATAAAAAACTCAATATTGGTACGGGCAAAGACCTTAACGAATATCAACTCAATGACAAGCAAATTCCATATTACCTTATTGATTTATGCAATATAGAAACTCATTTTCATAGCTATGATTTTATTCAAAGCTATATTTCGGCATTTAATGAATGTGAAACTAAAAAACAATTGCCTATTCTGGCAGGCGGCACTGGTTTATACTTTGATCTCGCATTGAAAAAACACCAGTATATTAATATTCCCAATAATGAAATATTAAGAACTGAACTACTAGATAAGAGCCATGAGCAATTAATTTCTTTTTTGCAATCATACGTTGCAAAGAATACCGAACAAGCTGATATCTCCACGGTGAAGCGCACCGTCAGAGCCATAGAGATTGCCGATTTCTTAAGCAAACAGGAGGCTGTGCCAATTCCTTACCCAAGCCTTCAACCCATCCTATTTGGTATCCGGCTTTCGGCTTCCGAACGTAAAATAAGAATTCAACAACGCTTGATGACTCGAATTGATGAAGGTTTGATAGAAGAAGTGGCTTCACTTTTGAATGATGGAATAAGCTCTGAAAGGCTGCATTTTCTAGGACTAGAATACACTTTTATTACAAGTTACCTTACTGGGAAATTTGATTTACCTACCACCATTGACCGATTGCAAACTGCCATCTTACAATACTCAAAACGACAAATGACCTGGTTCAGGAAAATGGAACGTGAAGGGAATCATATCCACTGGATAAATGGAAATGACTCTCTTTCTGAACAGCTTTCAGAGGTTGAAAAACAGCTTAAAAATTACCCTATCTAAGGTAAACAAAATCTTTGCCTTTAGATCAATTGGGGTGCCCATTTAAAAAGTTCGTCCTGAGATTACACAGCTAAATCAAAATCACTCATGATTTGTTTATTTAAACTATTTCCGTATTCATAATTAATTGTTTTATCACACTCCGTTATATGATTGAATTTATTAATCGCCTTATTATTTTTAATATCTTCAGCGATAACTTCACCAGAATAAGCTAAGAGCAGTTTGTTTTGAATAAAGAGGATAGTAAAACAAAAAGGATAACAGCTCTAATCAAGATTCTCATAAAGAATATTTGTTCTGACAAACATATTATTATTTAAATTCTACCAATTAGCAATTAATTATCATACATGAGGCTATGAAAGCCTGCTATGAATCGCGATGCTCGATTTTAAATTATCAGGTTTTAAATCTATTTTTGTTGGCATAAGGAGAATCATAGATGCTATCAATATATAATATTGGTGATGAAAAGAAATACGATAAAAAGGTAAATTCATCTGATATCGCCGCTTTTGAAAGTGGTGTAGTTCACGACGTTTATGCCACATTCGCCATAGCTCGCGATGCCGAATGGTGTTGTCGATTGTTTGTTCTCGATATGAAAGAAACCGATGAAGAAGGCATTGGAACCTACGTCACGGTGAATCATCATGCTCCTGCCATGGTTAATGCAAGTATCAATTTCACGGCCGAAATTACCGACTTGCAAGGAAATAATGTTCACTGTAAATGGGAAGCCAAGGATCAAGAACGATTGATTGCATCAGGAACAACGGGTCAAAAGATTCTTAAAAAAGCCAAACTTGAATCGCTATTCAATTCATTAAAATAATTTTTTATGAGCAATAAGAATAAAAATAAAAGCGGCTTTGTTTATAGTACGAACCCTGATTTTGAATTCTCAAGTTCAGAAGAAACAGAACAGCATACACCAACCCCAGGATCTCAAAATTTACGTGTCTGGCTCGAAAGAGGGAAAGGAGGTAAGGTAACCAGCGTAGTTAAAGGTTTTGTTGGCAGTGATGCCGACTTACAAGAATTGGGAAAACAACTAAAGCAACTTTGTGGATCGGGCGGCAGTGCTAAGGATGGAGAGATTATGATTCAAGGAGATGCACGTGATAAAATTATAACGCACCTGGTTAAGAAAGGATATCAAGTGAAAAAAGCGGGCGGCTAAACTTACCTCCCAAAGCAATAAATTAAACTCACCGAGAGTCCGAAAGTATACATTTTCGTGGCGATTCGATCATCACTTGAAGAAACTGTACCATATTTAAATTTTGAAGTGTTACTCCAAAAACCTGAAGTGGTATTTTCTGGATTCATTAAATAATAAGTCGACTTGGCTCCTACCGTAAATGCTAAATTATCGGTGAAGTAATGTAAAAAATGTATTCCAAAATTAAATCCAATATTACTGCTCTTATAGCGTGGTGCTGACGTTTTTGCATCTCCTGTTACCGACAGAATTGAATCATTTCTAGTGATGGTATTTGTGCTCACCGACTTATCATTTTCAATAATGGTAAGATGCAAATCTTTAGTAATTACTCCATTGGTTTTAGAATCGAATTCCAGACTATAAAAATCGGTATAATCCATTAAACTCCGGTAGCTCAATCCATAACTAAACATGATATTATCATCGTTGTCATAATTCCACAAATAGATATTATGTGAAATCCCAATATTGATGGTATTGAAGGAAGTATATATTTTACTCTTGTTCTCCGAAAGCCCTGTATAAATATAGTTTTGGGTTTGGTGCATGAAATTTACATCCAATTGCAGTCCATTTTGATTTCCTAAAATTTTATTGAAGAACACGCCCACCGAACTTCCCGATCTAAGGGTTGGTAAAACTTCAGTAAAACCACCGCCCTCAACCTTTTCTGCTGGATTGGTAAGATAGAATTTATGTGGTGTGAAATTCAAGCCCATCTCAGCCACCTGAGCTTGCATTGAAGTATAACCAAAAGTAAAAAAAACTAAAAGTAAAAATCTATTCTTCATATCCTTAAATCGCTTAAAGCAAAATTACGCTTTAATTTTGTTAAAAAATAAACCCAAGTAAAATAGCGGCCAATACTACTAGTGGTGAGGGGATTTTGGTAAACGCAATGACCAAAAATGTAATCGTAATAATCAACATGTTTTGAATTTGCATGCTGCCTTGAATGAGTAATGGTTGCGTTAAAATAAAAGCTGCCGAGAGTATTAACCCAGTTGATACCGCATTGCTCCCTTTAACCGATTTCTTAAAAATTGGGTACTTCTTTACTTGTTGCCATATAGGATAAAAAAAGAAAATGAGTAATACACCTGGTAAAAAGATGGCAGTCATTCCAATCAAGCAACCTGCCAGTTGCCACCATAATCCGTAACTCTTCATACTCATTCCGGCAGTAAAGGTTCCCAAAGTAAATATCGGACCGGGCAATGCCTGTACCAATCCGTAACCAATAGCGAACTCTTGTGCACTGATATAATGCTTAAAATCGACGAACTGCTCGTACATTAAAGGCACCAGTACATTGCCACCCCCATATACCAAACTACCAAATCGATAGGTGTTTTCAAACAAGAGTACCGAACGATGTTGAGATATTTTTCCAATTATGGCAGCCAAAATTAAAACACCAAAAAAAGTAAATATGTACTGCAACTTAATTTTAACTCCTTCTAATGGCTCAAAATTATATCCCTTTATAAAGATATTGGCCGCTAATGCTCCTGCAACAATGATGAGAGGATACACCCAGGGACTTGTAAAAATGACACCTGCTATAGCTGAGCAAATAAATAAAATGATACTTAGCTTATCATTGATAACTGCTTTTCCTAAAGTATATGCCCCTGCAAGGATAAATCCAATAGCCATTGGGGTGATGAATTTTGTGAAGCTTAAATCGACATTGGAAAATACAGTGAAACCCAGTACCACCAAGGATACAATAATAGATGCAGGCAATGCCCAGATTAATAAGGTGAGTAAAGCCAGGAGCGGACCCCCTTGTTTATAACCAATGGCAGTAATCGTTTGTGTTGAAGAGGGTCCTGGTAATACATTACACAATGCATTGATTTCCATAAACTCATCTTCGGTAAGATAACGTCGTTGCACAACGAGTCGTTTAAGAAACATACTAATATGCACTTGGGGCCCTCCAAAGGCAGTACACGCCAAAATGAGGATGTCACGTAAGAAGATTAAATTTCGCAACTGCACTTTGTAAAAATAAGTGCTTACTTTGTTTCCTGCAATTTATTTTTATATTGCAAAAATTATATCATTCAATTATGGCGAATCCTTTATGGCGTAAGAAATCGATATCCGATTTAATGCAAAGTTCCAACGAACATGGAAAAGGTTTGAAACGAACCTTAACATCCACCAATTTAATTGCACTAGGAATAGGAGCAATCATTGGCGCGGGCCTCTTTGTTAGAACTGCTGCTGCTGCCGCTCAAAATGCAGGCCCATCGGTTACCCTCGGGTTTATTGTAGCCGCAATCGGTTGCGCGCTTGCAGGTTTATGCTATGCCGAATTGTCCTCTTCTATTCCTATTGCTGGAAGTGCCTATACCTATAGCTATGCAACCATGGGTGAGTTCATCGCCTGGATTATTGGTTGGGACTTGGTTCTTGAATATGCTGTGGGTGCCGCTACTGTCGGTATTGCTTGGAGTGAATATTTAAATAATTTATTGGTAAATGTTCTGCATTGGAAAGCCATACCCTATGAATGGTGTCATTCTCCTTTTGAAATTTCCACTGCAGGGGTTCACGGAATGGTAAATCTGCCTGCCTTCGCTATTGTTGCAATTCTGAGTTTACTCCTGATTCGCGGTACACAAGAATCAGCTTTCGTAAATGGAATTATTGTGGTAGCAAAAGTGGCCATCGTAATTATGATTATTATATTAGGATGGGGATTTATTAATCCCACCAATCACACCCCCTATATCCCGGTTGCTACCACCTATGTCGACTCTCAAAACATCTCTCATAATTTTGGGGGGTTCTGGGGAATCATAGGTGCAGCAGGCGTTGTGTTTTTTGCTTTTATTGGTTTTGATGCTGTAAGTACAGCTGCTCAAGAAGCTAAGAATCCGGGAAAAGATATGCCAATCGGTATTTTAGGATCGTTGGTTATTTGTACCGTGCTATATATTTTATTCGCTCATGTATTAACTGGCTTAGGCACTGTTGAAGATTTTAGAACCACGGGTAAAGAAGCATCTGTATCCTTTGTTATTCAAAAATACATGGGATATACTTGGCTTGCTAATTTGGTTACAATTGCCATTTTAGCTGGCTTCTCTTCGGTAATCTTAGTTATGCTTTTGGGACAATCACGCGTATTCTATAGCATGAGCCTTGATGGTTTATTACCAAAGGTATTTGGTGATGTACATCCTAAATTTAAAACTCCTTATAAAGCGAACTTGATCATTTTATTGATTGTAGGGGCTTTTGCAGCTTTTATTCCTGGCGATATTGTAGGCGACATGACGAGCATTGGTACATTGTTCGCATTTATGTTGGTATGTGCTGGAGTTATTATTTTAAGAAAAACAAATCCTGATTTACCTCGTAAATTTAAAACACCGTGGGTTCCATTTGTTCCATTACTTGGTATTGCGGTATGCTTTTTAATGATTCTTGGATTAGGCTGGACCAATTGGCTTCGATTGGGCGCTTGGCTTGTTATTGGCTTGGTCATCTATTTCGCCTATTCAAAAGGTAACAGTAAATTAAATAATTAATATTCCATTTTGAAAAAACTCTCACTACTTGATGCTACCCTACTTGTTTCAGGTAGTATGATTGGCTCTGGTATTTTCCTCGTTAGTGCACAAATGGCACGCGATTTAGGAAGTGCTGGATGGCTAATATCTCTTTGGCTCATAACTGGTTTAATTACCATTGCTGCTGCATTAAGTTACGGCGAACTTGCTGGGATGATGCCCAAAGCGGGGGGTCAGTATGTTTACATTCAACGTGCCTATAATAAACTTACTGCATTCTTATATGGTTGGACCGTTTTTGCAGTAATTCAAACCGGTGTAATTGCTGCCGTAGCGGTGGCCTTCGCTAATTATGCAGGGGTGTTTTTCCCTTTCCTAGATGGAAATATCTTCGACCCAATTAAAATATCAAATTTTGAATTCACCATTCGATACGCACAATTACTCGCCATCGCTTGTATTGTTTTTCTCACGTATATCAATACCAAAGGAATTCAGAATGGTAAATTAATTCAACTTGTTTTTACCTCCGCAAAATTAATAGCACTCTTTGGGTTAATCATTTTTGGATTATACGTTGGCTTGAAAGGAACCATCCTTTGGGACAATTTTCAAAATGCATGGGATGCAAGTGCGATTAGTAAAAGCACGGTCGATGGAACCATCGTTTCCGAATGGTCGCCCCTCACTGGCCTAACCCTGGCCATCGCCTTGGGAGCTTCCATCATCAATCCATTGTTTAGTAGTGATGCATGGAATAATGTAACCTTCATTGCTGGTGAAATAGATAATCCTAAACGTAATATTCCTTTGAGTTTGTTCTGGGGAACATTAATCGTAACTGTGATTTATATTCTGGCCAATATCGCTTACTTAGCTTTATTACCTATGCATGATATTCAAAATGCAGCAGGCGATCGTGTGGGTACCGCAGCAGCCAGTGTGCTCTTTGGTGATACAGCGAAATATTTAATGGCAGCATTAATCATGGTGTCGACCTTTGGTTGTAATAATGGAATTATATTGGCTGGAGGCCGCCTCTTTCAAACCATGGCTAAAGATGATTTATTCTTTAAGAAGGCTGCCGATAGCAATGTGCATGGTGTACCAGCATATGCTTTATGGGCTCAGTGTATTTGGGCTTCTGTACTGTGTTTATCGGGTAAATATGGAACCCTGCTAACTTATGCCACCTTTGCTTCTCTAATTTTTTATATTCTTACCATTGCTGGATTGTTTATTCTTAGAACCAAAGAACCTGATACCGAAAGACCTTACAAGGCATTTGGATATCCCGTAATTCCTGCGTTGTACATTATAATTACTACCGCCATTTGCGTGGCTTTACTCTATAATGAGCAATCGCGTAAAGAAACCATGATCGGGCTATTTATTGTTGCCCTTGGATTCCCTATTTACTACTTATGGCAAGAACTTCAGAAAAAGAAAGTTTAATTGTCGTTGTTTTCTGTTAGCCTTTTGTGTGATTCATCTTGCTTGAAATTTAATAATTGAGTGTTGTTTTTGCATTTTATTTTTTACTTTCGTGAAAAATAAAACTTATGCAATTTCATCCTGAACTCCCCGAGCTTTTAAGAAAGTATTTCACTTTCAGCCGTCGCGAATACAAAGCGACTTTAGCATTATTCCTAATTACTATCGCAGTATGGTGCTATCCCGATATTCACCTGAAAGTATTTTCTCCCAAATACAATCAAGAACAACTGCTCGCAAAAGCCTATGAATTAGATGCATTGCTCTTATCCAACGAATCTTCAAATTCCGAATTCAATCCTCCGCTTCATGATACCAGCATCGCAAATCATAACATTGAACTATTTAGCTTTAATCCCAACACAATTTCTTTAGATGATTTTCTAAAGCTTGGATTTTCCGAAAAACAAATACATACAATTCAGAATTATATTGCCAAAGTAGGTGAGATAAAAAGCAAGGCTGATTTCAAAAAAATATATGGCATCTCTTCAACTCAATTTACCCAACTCGAGCCTTATATTGATTTGCCCGAAACGAGGGAGTCTGTTTCTAAATCAGGATCGCATCATAAAATTAATTCCATAGAAGGTCGCCATATAGAAATCAACACTGCCGATTCATTAGCACTCGATGAACTTCCTGGCATCGGTATGGGATACGCACGAAGAATCATAAAATACCGCAACTCACTGGGTGGCTTTGTCAATCTAAATCAATTGATGGAAGTTTATGGGTTTCGTACAGGGCTTCTCGATTCTATTCGGCCATATCTTACCCTCGATCCCTCCAAGGTGATTAAATTGCCCCTTAATACTGCCACTATCGACCAACTCAAAATTCATCCCTACCTGCGCTACAAACTGGCCAATGCCATCGTCAATTATCGCACCCAGCATGGTAATTATAAATCCATCGACGACCTGAAAAATATCTTAATTATGACAGACGAGGTTTTTGAGAAAATTAAATCTTATATCTATATTGATTAAGATGGGAATTTAAAATACCTTCGCGCGGAAAAATAGTTTTAGGCAATCTCTTTATTCAAAAAAGGCCCCTGAAATTATTCCACTAAATACTCTCGTCCGTATGAATTTTGCAACCAACGAAAATCAAATTATGATCGCCCAAATGGTGCGCGATTTTGCTGAAAAAAATATTCGCCCTCACCTCATGGAATGGGACGAAAGTCAGGAATTCCCTGTGCATATTTTTAAACAATTGGGCGAACTCGGACTCATGGGTGTATTGGTTCCTCAAGAGTATGGTGGGAGTGGTTTTGGTTATATTGAATATGTAACTGTGATTACCGAAGTGGCCAAAGTGTGCGGTAGTATTGGATTATCACTAGCAGCACACAACTCATTATGTACAGGCCATATTTTACAATTCGGCAACGAAGAACAAAAAAGAAAATACTTACCTAAGCTCGCAACCGCCGAATGGATTGGAGCCTGGGGACTTACCGAAGCCAATACAGGAAGCGACGCTTTACGTATGAAATGTGTGGCGGTGAAGGATGGTGATGATTATATTATCAATGGAACTAAGAATTGGATTACACATGGTAAAAGTGGAAATGTAGCTGTAGTACTTGCTCGTACTGGCGATTTACTCGATTCACATGGTATCTCAGCCTTTATCGTTGAGCGTGGTACACTTGGTTTTAGTGCAGGTAAAAAAGAAAATAAATTGGGAATGCGCGCCAGTGAAACTGCGGAGTTGGTATTCGACAATTGTAGAATTCATAAAAGTCAGCTCTTAGGCAACGAAGGAGATGGATTTATTCAGGCCATGAAAGTGCTCGATGGTGGACGAATTTCTATCGCATCACTTTCAATTGGTATTGCTACCGGTGCTTATGAGGCTTCTGTAAAATATGCTAAGGAGCGCGAGCAATTTGGAAAACCTATTGGAGAGTTTCAAGCCATCAGCTTTAAGTTGGCCGACATGGCAACCAAAATTGAAGCAGCAACCCTTCTTACGATGCAAGCGGCATCACTCAAAAATGCACATCTCCCTATGACAAAAGAAAGTGCCATGGCGAAATACTATGCAAGTGAGGTGGCAGTAAGTGTAAGCACCGATGCGGTTCAAATTTTTGGTGGTTATGGTTATACCAAAGATTTCCCAGTAGAGAAATTCTATCGCGATAGTAAATTGTGTACGATTGGCGAAGGAACCAGCGAAATTCAAAAGATTGTGATTGCCCGCGCCATCAGTCGCTAATTCACTTTTTTAATATCGTTCGAAAGGTGAGATTAATCCTTGGCGCCACTACTTTTGCAGTGCGTGGGATACAATGATACCAATGATGTTGGGTAGCACCACGCATCCACAACAAACTGCCTGAAGCTAGTTCCACTGCTGCCTTTTTCTCTTTATTATTAGCATGCTTAAATCGCATGTTTCTAGGGGCTCCAAAGGACAGTGATACAATTTCTGGATTCTGTCCTAGTTCCTTTTCATTATCGCGATGCCAGCCCATGGCATCATCTCCATTTCTATATAAGTTGAGTAATACACTGTTGAAGTATAAACCTGTATGCACTTCAACCATTTGCTTTAGTTCCAGCAATACTGGCGTCCAAGGCTGCGGGTTATTATCAAGCCCCGAATAAGTGTAGCGGCTTTCTTTATCACCATACCAAGCGGTAAGTCGCGGCATGGGCACCATGCTACCAAATATTCTAATTTCTTGCTGTGACCAGTTGGTGGAATTGTTTATACGATGAAAAAAATCCTCGCTTAAATCGAAGGATAAAAAATCGGAAATATAAGTTACCCAGCCATCTTCTGAGATTATTGTTTCAGGGGTATTCATTTTTTTGAAGTGCGTAAATGTGAATTTATGATAACGCCTTGCTGGTTGCGACTTTTACGAGATGTATCTCATTAGCAAATTACCACATTAATTTTATCTTTGCCATGCAATTTTACATGAGCGCAGCCACCCTTACCTCCCAGCAATACGATGCCGTTATCAGTCAGTGTCGCGATATCTTTCAAAAGAAAAATACGGATTATGGTACTTCCTGGAGAATCATGCGTACCTCCTCGATAACAGATCAAATCTTTATCAAGGCACAGCGTATCCGAAGTATCGAACAAAAAGGAACACAGAAAATTCAGGAAGATATTAGAAACGAATACGTGGGAATCATTAATTATTGTGTGATTGGACTCATTCAATTAACCCTCCCGCTTACCGATGAAGTTGAAATGCCAAAGGATACAGTAATGGCACTATTCGAATCAGAGGTACAACAAACCAAATCATTAATGGAAGATAAAAACCATGATTATGGTGAAGCCTGGAGAGATATGCGTATCAATACTTTTACCGACCTCATTCTCGTAAAATTATTTAGGGTAAAACAAATTGAGGATAATAAAGGAGAAACCATCATTAGTGAAGGTATCGACGCCAATTACCGCGACATGCTCAATTATGCAGTATTTGCACTCATTCGAATCAACGAAAGTAAATCATGAAAATATTAACCAATATTGCTCGCGTTCTTATAGCGTTGGTATTCATCATCTCAGGCTTGCTTAAAGCCAACGACCCTTCTGGCTTTGGATTTAAATTGCACGATTATTTTGAGGTGTTCAATTTATCGGCGCTCAACCCTATTGCCTTCGCTTTAGCGTGTGTAGTATCGGTGGTTGAAATTTTAATTGGCTATGCGCTCCTTATGGGCCTTAAACCCAAGCTTACCGCCTGGCTTACATTTGTAATGATGCTCTTTTTCTGGCTATTGGTGGGCTTTTCAGCGTATACCGGCAAAGTTACCGATTGTGGTTGTTTTGGCGATGCCATTAAGTTCTCTGTGAAACAAGAGTTTATAAATGATAGTATCTTCTTAGCACTTATCATCCTTATTTTGTTTGGATTAAATCATATAAAACCAATCCTTGGAAAAGCAATTGGAATGGTAAGCTTTATTGTGGTTTTCTTTTTAAGTATGGGATTTACACTTAAAAATTATTTATACCTCCCAGCTAAGGATTATTTGCCTTTTAAAGTTGGAAACAGTATTCAGGCGAATATGGTAAGCGACGATCCGGATGTATATGAAAATAATTTCATCTATACTTACTTGCCAACCGGCGCCGACAGCAGTATCAATGAAGCACGCTTAAAAGCCATCTATCATGAAGGTACCGACACTTTATACAAATACAAAGATCGTGAAACAAAACTGGTACACGAAGGTAAGAAAGCACCCATCCACGATTTTATTATATCGGATAAAGACGGCAATGATGTAACACTTTCATTTTTTGCCGATGATTATAAACTGGTGTTTACGAGCTATGATTTGAAAAATAGCAATCGTGGTGCCTTTCCACGCATCGCCAAATTAAGTGATGAATGGAGAAAATTAGGAAAGGATTTCTGGGGACTTACCAATAGTTTGGAACCAGAAACTGAAGCCTTGCGTCACGACTTTCAGATGTATATCGACTTTTATAATCTCGATGCAACACCAATTAAAATGATGGTGAGAAGCAATCCAGGATTACTTCTTATCAAGAAAGATGTGGTGATTCATAAATGGAGTAGTTATAATATTCCAAATATTGAAGAAGTGAAAAAGTTGATGAACTAAATCACACAACTTTAATATCAAAGCTTCCCGAGCGATTCGGATAACTTTGAACTGATACGATAGCATTCTTATTTATGCTTCCATAAATATGAGGAAACGATTCCCCAATGGTTGCCATTTCATACTTTAATTCAGATTCCAATAGTTTTTCATCAATATAGTACACCAAAATTTCGGGTACCTCGCTGTAGTACCTTTCTGCAGTGGCTTTGAGCTGTACTAAAGTGCTGCAATGGATAAATCCTTCAAGCTGTAATGAAGGGGCTTCGTAATAATCTGTTGCGATAAATTTTGCGTGTAAATCGGGTGTGGTAATATGGTAAATCATCTATTAACTTTTTTGAATTGCGGTCTCTATAATTTTAATCCTGCTGATATCTAAAATATTGAACTTTATCCATCCCAATCGGCTTCCCGACTTATCATCCAGCTTAAATCCAAAATGGATTTCTTTATTCCAAGGAAATGGATTTTCATTTATTTTTTGGTTAACAAAGAAGGTATACGTGGTATCGCCTGAAGTATAGGTTTTATACGAGGAGTCATTCGTAAATTGGTTGTCAATATGTAAAGAAGTTTCACCACTTTCGAAATTGTCGTCAGTAAAAATAATATTCCCCTTATCTAATGCAAGTGTTTTAAAAGGGTATATATTAATAGATGAGATACTATCCTTAGCACCATTCGGGATGAAATAATAAGATCGAACCACTTTCTTCTCAATGGCTGGTGGCTTAAAATTCACATATGAAGTATCCAACCTTATATAAACGTTCTCATCGAATTTAGCCCCTTTAAAAGCTATCTTATTATTGAGAAATTTGACTTTTATATTGCCATGTGCCCCACCTCCAGGAGAGTAGGAATAATCCAAATAAAAATTTAAATCATTTTCACCATCCGTGTTAAGGTCCATAAGAAATGAGGTTGGAGTAAAACGGGATGGAATAAGAGTTGAATCTAATTGGGTTATTATCATACCTGTTGAGTTACCAATTTCTATAGAATTAGGAATGATTGCTTTCCTAACACAGGCGAATTGCGTTAGCATTATAAATAGAATCAAATACCCTTTGGAAATCATAACAACTTTCTTACTATAACAAAGATATGAAAATAGCTAGTCTACATTATCAGCCTATTTCCAAATAATTTTATTTATCATTGCTTTTTAACTTTCCCTTGTTTAAATAACAAATTAAATTGTGTGCTATGGCAATATCTCTAAAAGAAAAACCACGTTTAACTTTAACTCAAATTTTCAATATGAGTTTTGGGTTTTTAGGAATCCAGTTTGGTTTCGCATTGCAAAACGCCAATGTGAGTCGAATTTTTCAAACTCTTGGTGCTAAAATCGACGATATTCCTATTCTATGGATTGCCGCTCCCATCACAGGTTTCTTAGTACAGCCAATCATAGGATATATTAGCGATCGTACCTGGCATCCAAAATTTGGTCGCCGCCGCCCATTCTTTTTTATGGGTGCTGTATTCTCTTCATTGGCATTATTTCTTATGCCCAACTCTTCAGCACTTTGGATGGCAGCCGTTCTGCTTTGGATACTCGATGCATCTATTAATATTAGCATGGAGCCTTTTCGTGCGTTTGTAGGTGATAAACTTCCTGCTGAGCAACAAACGACTGGATATGCCATGCAAACTTTCTTTATTGGCACTGGTGCCGTCATTGCTTCACTACTACCCTACTTTTTCACCAACGTGCTCGGCTTCAGCAATACCGCCGCCGAAGGCATCATTCCCGATTCTGTGAAATATTCATTCTTCATTGGAGCTATCGTGTTTTTAGCATCGGTTTTATGGACCGTACTTTCTACCGATGAATTCCCACCTGAAGATATTGCGAAATGGGAACAAGAAAAATTAAAATCAAAAGGGTTATTCAACGGTATTATAGAAATTGTACAAGGGGTATTCAAGATGCCTAAAATAATGTTGCAACTTGCCATCGTACAGTTTTTTACATGGCTTGCGCTCTTCTCAATGTGGATTTACACTACTTCAAGTGTGGCTCAAAATGCATTTGGAACTACCGATACTACCTCTAAGGCATTTCAAGATGCAGGCGACTGGGTAGGTGTAATGTTCATGGTATATAATGGTATCTCGGCAATAGTTGCATTTATGCTTCCCGTACTTGCCAAGCGCATCGGCAAAAATTATACGCACATGATTTGTTTAATCATCGGTGGCATTGGTTTAATCTCGATGTTTATTATTAAAGACAAAACCATGCTCTTGCTTCCAATGCTGGGCGTAGGACTGGCCTGGGCTTCTACACTTACCATGCCTTATGCAATTCTTGCCAACTCATTGCCTCCCAATAAAATGGGATTTTATATGGGGGTATTTAATTTCTTCATCGTAATTCCTCAAATAGTAGCCGCTGCCATCTTGGGATTTTTTATTAAGAATGTTTTTAATAGCGAAAGCATTTACGCATTGGTAGTCGGTGGAATTTCAATGGTGATTGCTGGTGTTCTTTGCCTTCAGGTAAAAGAAACTAAAGAGGCTTAATTCTATTAGAATTACATAAAATAAAAAAGCGAAGTTTCAATTGAAACTTCGCTTTTTTTTATGATTGCCTTGCAAATTAAATGATTGGCTCGGCAGGTTTACCACTCCATTGGCGTTTACCCAGGAGATCTTCTAAATCTTGTTGGAACAACACTTCTTTTTCTAATAATTTCTGTGCTAATATCTCTAGTTGTTCTCTTTTCTCAACCAACAAATTACGTGTGCGCTGGTAAGCAGAATCGATGATTCCGCGTACTTCAACATCAATTAATTCAGCCGTTTTTTCGCTATATGGTTTACCCATTGAAAACTCATCCTGACTAAAATTATTGAATGATACGTTACCAACCTTTGAATTCATACCGTAAATGGTAACCATTCCATAAGCCAGTTTAGTAATTCGTTCTAAGTCGTTTTGAGCTCCAGTAGATATTTTTCCAAACACTAAATCTTCACTGGCACGTCCACCCAAAGTCATACACATACTATCGGTGAGTTGCTCTGTGGTATATAAGTATTGATCCTTTGGAAGGTATTGCGCATAACCTAATGCAGCTACACCACGAGGTACAATCGTTACTTTCACCAATGGATCGGCATGCTCAAGGAACCATCCTGTAATCGCATGACCCGCTTCATGATAAGCAACAATCTTCTTCTCTTCAGGTGATATTAATTTATTCTTCTTCTCCAATCCACCAATTACACGATCGATGGCATCATTGAAGTCCTGCATTTCAATGGCTGGCTTGTTTCTACGAGCAGCAAACAAAGCCGCTTCATTACAAATATTCGCAATATCCGCTCCTACAAATCCTGGAGTTTGTAACGCCAATTTATGAGGGTCGATGGTATTGTCGAGCTTTAAGCTCTTCAAATGCACTTTAAATATCTGTTCACGTCCACTTAGGTCGGGGCGGTCAACACCAATTTGTCTATCGAAACGACCTGGTCTTAATAAGGCGGTATCCAAAATGTCAGGACGATTGGTAGCTGCTAAAATAATAACACCGCTATCCGTTCCAAATCCATCCATTTCGGTGAGCAATTGATTCAACGTGTTTTCACGTTCGTCATTTCCTCCTTGAACTAAGTTCTTTCCACGAGCTCTACCAATGGCATCAATCTCATCAATGAAAATGATACAAGGTGCTTTTTCTTTTGCCTGACGGAATAAGTCACGCACACGTGATGCGCCCACACCAACAAACATCTCTACAAAGTCGCTACCCGACAAAGAGAAGAAGGGAACGCTCGCTTCACCAGCAACCGCTTTTGCCAATAATGTTTTACCTGTTCCTGGAGGGCCTATAAGTAATGCTCCTTTCGGAATTTTACCACCCAGGTTTGTATATTTTTTAGGGTTCTTAAGGAAATCTACAATTTCCATCACCTCTTGTTTCGCTTCTTCTAATCCGGCTACATCGGAGAAATTAATATTCACTTTTGTATCCTTATCAAATAAGGTAGCTCGGCTCTTACCAATATTAAATATTTGCGACCCAGGGCCTCCTCCTGCACCACCACCACTCATCTTTCTGAACATCACTACTGAAAAAATGACAATCATAATTAAGATGATCAAATTTCCGTTTTTAAAGAAGTCGGTCCAATCTCCACGATTGGGATCGGTAGTTACCTCTACCTGTTTTTCAGGGTCATTTTGCTTTAACGATTCTTCCAACTGGCGATTAAAACTTTCCAAATCACTTACATAAAAGAAATAATGTCCGGCGGGCATATCAGGATTCAAGCTCTTCAAATCCTTTGAGTATGGTTCTTTAACACGTACCAAATCTTTGTTAATCACGACATAAACTCTGCCATGTTCACGGTCAATAATAATCTTCTTGACATCTTTGTTTGGTAACATCTCACGTTGCACCTTGGTCCAACTGGTGCTAACAGCATTTTCTCCAGGTACCATTAAGGTAACCAAAAGTATAATCGCAATGATTCCATAAATCCAATAAAAATTGAATTTGGGAATTTGTGGTTTACGTGCTAAAGGTTTGTTGGTATTGCTATTAGGAGATAAATCATCACTGGTAACAGGGCGCTTAGGCTCCTGTTTTTGCTGGCCTTCAAAGTCGCCACCAGGTTCTTTTGTTTCGTCGCTCATTTTAACTACTATAAAATTTTGTGAATTCGATATTCCAAAAGCCATTCCACAAAGAACTTACGTCAAAGTGTCAGGGAATGGTTTCCTAAAGGTTTTCTAATCGCTCTATTTTAGCATCACCCCATAGGTCTTCGATACCATAAAACTCTCGTCGATCCTTCAAAAACACATGCACCACCACGTTAATATAATCTAGTAAAATCCATTCGGAATTTTGCTGTCCTTCGGTGTGCCAAGGCCATTCGTCATTGGTTTTGTGAACTTCTTCTTCAATGCTTCTGTATACAGCATCTACTTGTGTGGTACTATCTCCATGGCATACAATAAATACATCGGTGGCTCGGGTAGCCAATTGTCGAAGATCGAGAATTACAATGTCTTTACCTTTTTTTTCCTGTATGCCTTTGATGATGGAAGGAATTAACTGATCGGTGTCGTTTACGGGTTTTACTTTACGCATTAACTATGTTAAATTTGCTGCCACAAATTTACACTTTTTTAATTTGACAAACGCTTTCGCCCCTTTACAATTTTTACCGGCTCAAATCCATGTGTTTGATTCACTTCCTAGTACGAACGATTATTTGAAAAGTATTTGTTCGACTACCGAAAACACCCCGGAAGGCACTGTTATATGGGCATTGGAACAAACAGCCGGTAGGGGTCAACACCAAAATCAATGGCGCTCCGAAACTGGAAAGAATCTCACCCTCAGCATTTTATTGAAACCTGCTTCTCTCAAAGCCATTGAAGCCTTCAGATTAAGTAAAACCATTGCCGTGGCGGTTCTTGATACAGTGCATCACTTTATTCAGAAGAAAGTTAGTATAAAATGGCCCAACGATATCTATGTAGATCAATCAAAAATTGCTGGTATCCTTATTGAAAACAGTATTCAAGGCGAATTTGTAAAGCAATCAATTATAGGAATCGGGCTAAATATAAATCAAGAAAGCTTCCTAAGTGAGAACCTCCCAACCTCTATTTTAAACTGTTCAGGACAAGAATTTCCTTTACAAGAGGTGGCCAATCACTTACTTGCCAGGATCAGCAAACGTTATCTGGAATTACAATTAGGGAATTTTAAAACAGTGGATTCCAATTACTTTCAGCATCTTTACAAAGTGCATGAAACACAAGTTTTTTTTATAGATGGGGAAAAGGAAACCTGCACCATTAAAGGCATACATGCCGATGGAACGATTGAGTTAATAGTGAACAATCAAATTAAAACATACCTTCATGGAGAGGCACTTTGGAAAATATAAGCAACAGGTATTGAGAATTTATAACAGACAAACATGACATTACAACAACAAAAGATAGGCATCATTGGTAGCGGACAATTGGGTAAAATGCTTCTAGAAGAGGCCGTAAAATGGGATTTAAATACAAGTATTCTTGCAAATGAAGAAAATGCTCCTTGTAAAATACTTTGCAATGAATACAAAGTATGTAAGAGCTATTTCGACTACGATGCAATCTATAATTTTGGGAAATCATGCCATATTCTTACTATTGAAATTGAACATGTAAATGTTGATGCCTTAGAACAATTAGAAAAAGAAGGAGTGCACGTTTATCCTCAACCTTCGGTACTTCGTACTATTCAGAACAAGGCGTTGCAAAAGGCCTTTTATGATGAAAATGAAATAAAAACAGCCTCCTTTACCATTGTTCAAAGCAAAGAGGAAATACTCAATCATTTAGCTGAAGCAAAACTTAGCTATCCATTTGTTCAAAAGCTTGCTACGGGAGGCTATGATGGCAAAGGGGTGGCGGTAATTAATTCAAATGATGATTTATTTTTATTGCTCGATGGTGAAAGTGTTATTGAGTCAAAATTAAATATCGATACCGAATACGCAATCATTGTTGCTCGCAATGCTCATGGCGAAACCGCTATTTACGATGCGGTGGAAATGGTTTTCAATGACGAGGCCAATTTATTAGATGTATTGGTTTATCCAGCACGTGTCGACGAAAAACTAAGCAACCAGATGAAATCCTTAGCACTCGAAGTAAGTGATGCTTTTCATCATGTAGGTATACTTGCTGTAGAAATGATTTTAGATAAGGAGGGTGGTTTATATGTGAACGAAGTGGCACCTCGCCCACACAATAGTGGCCATCATACTATTGAAGCATGCGCCTGCAGCCAGTTTGAACAACATTTAAGAGCCATTCTTAATTTGCCATTAGGCAATACGGAGGTGATACAACCCGCAGTAATGATAAATTTAACTGGAGAAAAAAATTATACTGGGAAGGTTTGGTATGAAGGGTTTGAAAAAATAATTTCAAATGCCGGGGTATATGTACATTTGTACGGAAAAACCACCACCAAGCCTTTTCGTAAGATGGGTCATATTACGGTGTGTAGCAATCGTATCGATGATGCCATTGCATTGGCCAATAAAGTAAAAAAAGAAATAAGCGTAAAAGCAACATCATGAGTTCAACACCAATTGTAGGTATTATTATGGGTAGCGACAGCGACTGGAAAGTAATGCAAGCTGCTGCCGATTTTTTAAAAGAACATCATATTGCCTATGAAGCCACCATTGTATCGGCACATCGTACACCCCATCGTATGATGGAATATGCAACCCAAGCGCATACCAGAGGCATCAAAGTAATTATTGCAGGTGCAGGCGGTGCTGCCCATTTGCCAGGAATGGTGGCGAGTATCACGCCATTGCCTGTAATTGGAGTGCCCGTTAAAAGTAGCAATAGCCTCGATGGCTGGGACTCAATCCTGTCTATTTTGCAAATGCCAAACGGGGTGCCCGTGGCAACCGTAGCACTCAATGCATCAAAGAATGCAGGGATTCTTGCATTACAAATTCTTGCGATATCCGATACTTCTTTACAACAAAAAGTAATTGACTACAAATTACAACTTACCAGTGAAGTAATGGAAAAAGTAAAAGGTTTTGAGGGGTAAATGCTTCCTTTATCCTATACCCTACTCCATTATTCTACCCAATTTTATAGGCCTTGAACAGCAAGTCTAAAATATTTTTAAATATTTTAAAGTAATTTTCATTCCTATTCGTCTTTATCCTTATATATGGATATTGCAACCCATGCAATGGAAGAAATAACAAATCAGCAGAATCAAAATATTGAGGATGTGGTAAGCTCCAACAGAGGGAGGCTGCTCGATTTTATTCGCTTTCGAATTCCCGACGAAGAGGATGCGGAGGACATTCTGCAGGATGTTTTCTATGAACTGGTGCAAAGCTACCGACTCATGAAGCCTGTACAACAATTGGCGTCATGGTTATTTACAGTAGCACGCAACAAAATCACCGATACCTATCGTCGCAAGAAACCTGAACGTTTAGATCAGGAAATCACCCTGGGAGAAGATGATGACGATGCTTTGTTATTGGCCGATTTGCTTCCTGCTGCCAGCGATTCGGCGGATACACTCCTGATGCGTGAAAGTATTATGGATGCTATAGCAGAAGTGCTTGATGAATTGCCCGAAGCGCAAAGGGATGTATTTGAAATGCATGAGTTTGATGGATTAAAATTTGAACAGATAGCGGCACTTACCGGCACTCCTGTGAAAACCTTGATCTCACGTAAACGTTATGCAGTAAGCTTCATGCGGGAACGATTGCAATATTTATATAATGAATTATAATAATCTTAATTAAAAATTAAAATGACAACATTCACAGTACTCATGGCCCTTAAATTTATTGGCCTTGCATTATTAGCAGTTTTTGTAACTGGATTCCTTGTGCTCAAACTTTGGAATTGGCTGGTACCAGAATTATTCTCTGGTCCAAAAATCAAACTAAAGCATGCACTAGGATTGATGGCGCTCTCCTTTATTCTCACCGGAGGATTACATCGTGGAGGTCACCCAGGCGGATATCAAGGATATCCCAATCATTGCAACAATCAGGAAATAGTAAACCCTGAAAAAAACAACTAATACTTTTTCTAACAATTTAATTATTAATAAAATGAAACGTTTTTGGATTTTAAAAGGATTGAAATTTGCATTATTCGGAATTGCATTTGTATTGCTTGGCGGATATATCATTATGCATCTTTGGAATTGGCTAATTCCTGCGGTATTCACCGGAAATATTGGCTTTGCACAGGCACTCGGTATTTTAGTGCTGATGCGTATTTTGGTAGGTGGTTTCCGCGGTCACCGTGGTCACGGTGGATGGGGTGGTCATCATGGAGGCCCACAACACTGGAAAGCTCGTATGGATCAACGCATGGCGAATATGTCGCCCGAAGAGCGTGAAGCCTTCAAACAACAAATGAAATCGCGTTGGGGCAAGCATTGTGGAGGAAGGAACGAACAACCTGCACCAAGCAAGGAAAACTAATAATATTTATTAAAAAAAGCCGGATGAAATTTCAACCGGCTTTTTTTGTTTTATCAATATTAATTAACACGTTTCAATTCTATCCTTATGGTAGTTCCTCGGTTGAGTTCACTACCCCGTACATATATTTTACCTTCATGATACGCTTCAATAATTCGTTTTACAAGGCTTAAACCCATGCCCCATCCCCTTTTCTTGGTGGTAAATCCTGGATTGAAAATTGTTTTAAATTGATTCGTTTTTAATCCTTTTCCAGTATCAGTAAAATCAATAATAACATTTTTGCCCGAAACGTGCATGGCACAAGTTATGGTGCCTTCCCCATCCATTGCGTCAATAGCATTTTTGGTTAGGTTCTCAATCACCCATTCAAACAATGGAATATTTAATTTACAAATACTGTCGGCAGCATCGTTGGTATAGAATCCAAACAATACCTTTTTACTACTTCGTTTCTCCATATAATCCAATGCCGATGAAACCACTTCGCTTAGATTGGCTTCTTTAAGTATTGGCTCTGAACCAATCTTACTAAAGCGCTCCGTTATCAAATTCAAGCGTTGTAAATCCTTATCCATCTCCTCTACCAAGGTAGGATCAATATGTTCCCTGTCTGTTTTTATCATTTCCATCCACGCCATCAAAGAAGAAATTGGAGTACCCAGCTGATGGGCTGTTTCTTTACTCATTCCCAGCCATACTTTATTTTGTTCGCTTCTACGTGAAGCAGAAAATGCCAGATAAGAAACCAGTAAAAACAATGCTATAATTCCGAGTTGCACAAATGGATAATACCTTAACTGTTGAAGTATCAAACTTTCCTTATAGTACAAAACATTATATCGGGTAGAGTCGCTAGGGTCGAAATAAAATTTGATGCTATCATTCTTACTCTGCATTAATTGCAATTGCTTTTGCATATACGACCCTTTTAAAAAGTCAGGATCAGAATCTCGTACCGAATCGAAATTAAGTACCGAATTAATATTGCCTTTCTCGTCGGCCAAAATTACTGGAATGGTCTTATTGGCGCGAATTACACTATTAAGCAAATAATTTTGAGTGCCCGAGCTCAAATCTTCATCCGATGTTATCAATCGATAAGCATCGGCCCATTGTTGCATTTTATTTCGCTCCTCTACCGATAGCTTCTTCACCATGAAATTGGTGTAGAGTAAAGTAAAGATGCCGATAGCAATAGCCACAAAAAACAACCAGATTTTCCAGCGTTTTTTACGATCATATATTGATGGAGCTAACATATTGTATAATAAAACCTTTGCAAAATAAGAGTTTCTCACGCATATCTGTATATCGTTTGCAATTACTGACAGAAATTTGATGCTTATGCAATTGTTATTACCCAAATAAAAAAGTTTCCTACTTTTGTAAAAATGGCCAAAAGCAATAATATAATTCGCTTCAAAGCAACGATGAAAAAATTTGAGGAGATGGGTGAAAAAACCGGTTGGACCTATATTGAAATTCCTGAAAATATTGCCTCAAAATTAATACCGAATCAAAAAACATCATTCGCTGTGAAAGGCACCCTGGACGAATATTCGTTTCGTCAGGTATCCTTATTACCAATGGGTGAAGGCAACTTTATAATGGCACTAAAGGCAGATGTGAGAAAGGCATTGGGTAAACGAGCAGGCTATGAGTTGGATGTAATAATGGAGCCCGATAACACCCCATTTGAATTCTCCGAAGAATTTATGCTTTGCCTAAACGATGACCCTGAAGCATCGAAATATTTCAAATCATTACCGTTTTCGCATCAGAAATATTTTTCGAAATGGATTGATAGTGCCAAAACTAATGATACAAAGGCAAAAAGAATTATTATGGCAATTGGTGCTTTGAGCAGAAAAATGGGATACACAGAAATGATAAGGGCGAATAAAAAAACCAATCCTAATTTATAAGCTCATTAACTTAGAAAAATATCACATATTTGTAACTCCACGAAATTAAAACACTTGCTTAAAAGAAATCTTAGAATACTCTATGTGCTTTCCATGTTCTTCTTATTCAAAGGGGAGGGCTGGGCTCAAAATGAAATTGATATTTCAAATAGTATACTATTTAATTCTCCTGACGGTTTCGATTTAACTAATTGCCCTGCATACATCGATAGCAGTAAGCAATTAAATACCAAACAAATTGAAACTAAAGAGTTTAAAACGCTTGATTTCACGAATGCACTCAATGCCCCTTTTGCTTTTGGCAAACAAAACGTTTGGTTCCAATTGGTTCTACATAACCAAGGCAAAGATTCTATTCAGGCAATTGTACTCTCAAATCGTTGCGATATCCTAAGTTTATATATTCCCGAAAATGATCATTTTACAGAAATGAGTGCGGGTTTTGGAATCCCCAATCGTGAATATTCGAGCAAGAGTGTTCCATTTGGTTTTAATTTGAATATAGAACCAGGAGCCACTAAAATTTACTATCTAAAAATAGAAAACTATTTCCGCTTGATGCAAAATATTCGGGTAGCAATTTATTCTCAAACACAATATCAAAACTATAATTCACGTCAGTCCGAATCACGGATGCCATTTCTCATCTTTCAGAGTTGCTTTTTAGCATGCATGCTCTTCATGTTCTTATATACTATCCTGCAATTTTCAAGCAACTATTATAGGGGTTATGTGTTTTATGCCTTGTTTATTTTGGCCAATTTTTTCATCTTCTTTCGACTACTTGAATTCAATGCCAATCTAAGAATTATCACCTACTGGTTTCCTCAATTTTTTTATTGCTTCGAAAATTTACTTACCGCGCTAGCCTTGATTTTTTACTTGAAATTTGTAGAGTATTTCTTAGAAACAAATTTACATCAAAGCTATCTTCAAAAGTTCATAACAATTAGCGTGTATTTCCTTATTGGATTGATTGCTTTGGATTTGGTGATTATCGTTATAAGCCCCTATTCATATCAAAATATTCCTCTGTTTGCTATTGAAAAATTCATCAATTATGGAATACTATTGGCAGCCTTAATTCAATTGTTTTTTAATAAAAATATTCTTTCTCGATATATCATAATTGGCACCATTGCACTACTTTCTGGGGTTATCATTGCTTCTTATTTGGCCGTCTCTCAAACGATGATTCGCTCGGCATTTATGATACCAAGTAATTTTGCCGAAACGGGTGTGATCCTAGAAATTCTATTTTTCTCTGTTGGGTTAGGGCACAAGAGTAGGGTTATTGAAAGAGAAAAAAACAGGGCACAAGAGCAACTTATTACGCAATTACAAGAGAATCAAAAACTACAAATTCAAATGAACGAGCAACTTGAAGTGCAGGTGAATAAACGTACAGATGAGGTACTTCGTATCAATAAACATTTTGAAGAACAACGTATCCAACAAATTCAATCCGATTTTCAAAAGAAAATCATTGAAACTGAAATGGCGGCTCTGAGAGCCCAAATGAACCCTCATTTCATTTTCAATTGTTTAAATTCTATTAATCTTTTCATTCTTAAAAGCGAACCCGATATTGCCTCAGATTATCTTACTAAATTTTCGCGTTTAATACGGCTTGTACTTGACAATTCGCGCACTCAACAGGTAACTTTAAGCAATGAAATTACTGCAATAAAACTTTATATTGAAATGGAGGCACTTCGCTTCGCCAATAAGTTTGGCTATGAAATTATCGTGAATGATAATATCAATATTGAAGAAACCGAGATACCTCCTATGATCTTGCAGCCTTATGTTGAAAATGCAATCTGGCATGGGCTAATGCAATATAATGGTGAGGGGAAAATTAATTTAAGTTTCTCGAGAAAGGGTAATATTCTTACTGCTATTATTGACGATAATGGGATTGGAAGAGATTTGGCGCAACGAATGAAAAGTAAAACAGCCATCGAACACAAGTCACATGGAATGAAAGTAACTGCTGAAAGAATTGAAATGATTAATAGAATTTATGATACCCATGCTACGGTAGAAATAATTGATAAATTAGGTGATACTGGTATTGCCTTTGGCACAACTGTTAAAATTGAAATCCCCATTAAAGAACAACATTAAATACCTAAAAAATGAATGTAGTAATTATTGACGATGAAATTAATTGTTGCGAGGTTCTGCAACTGCTTTTGCAAAAGTATTGTAAGCAAGTGACTGATGTAAAATTGTTCAACAATTCATCAGAAGGGCTTACTTACCTTAGAAATAATACCCCCGATTTACTTTTTCTCGATATTGAGATGCCCATTTTAAATGGATTCGATTTGCTAAGTGAATTAGGCGAAATAAACTTTCATGTGATATTTACTACTGCTTACGACAAATACGCAGTGCGTGCTTTTAAATTTAATGCGATAGATTACCTATTGAAGCCTATTGATAAGGACGAGCTAATTGGTGCCATTAAAAAAATTACAGAAAAAAAGCCAGAAGAGAAACGTCAGGGTAATGAAATCTTGAAGATGAAGAGCACATTTCAAAAAAACCCAGATGTAATTGCTATTTCTAGCATGGAAGGGATCACCTTTATTGAAGTAAAGGACATAGTTTACTGTGAATCAGATGGCAGTTATACTGCATTTTTCTTTAACGATAACCGTCGAATTCAAACTTCGAAACCAATTAAAGATGTAGAGGAAACACTCGCTGAAAGCGGCTTCTATAGAGTACATCAGTCGTATCTCATTAATATGAAACATATTCGAAAGTACATACGTGGCGATGGTGGAGAGGTGGTAATGAGTAATGGTAAAACGATCAATGTGTCACGCCAAAAAAAACAAGAATTTCTCAGTTTCTTTTCCAAAATTTAACAGTTGTGTAGTTTTCATCATGGGCAATTAGGTTACATTTGCCAACCTATGAAGCTCATCAATACCCTTCTTCTTTCGTGCCTTTTTTTAACAATTACAGCACAATCATTGCAGCGCCCTAAATTAGTTATTGGCATTGTAGTAGATCAAATGAAGTATGATTATATTTATCGCTATTGGGATAAATTGGGTGATGGCGGATTTAAACGATTGGTGAAAGAAGGATTTGAATGTAGTAATACCCGATATAATTATGCTCCTACTGTTACTGGCCCGGGGCATGCTAGTATATATACAGGCACTACTCCTTCAGTGCATGGTATTATTAGCAATGATTGGTACGATCGCATTACCAAAAAAAATATCTATTGTGCCGAAGATAATTCAGTAAAATCGGTAGGATGTGATAGCAAAACAGGCGCCATGTCACCAAAAAATTTACTAGCAAATACCATTGGTGATGAACTCATGTTGGCAACCAATTTTAAATCAAAAGTAATAGGTATTTCATTAAAAGATCGGGGTGCCATTCTTCCTGCAGGTCATGCGGCCAATGCGGCCTATTGGTTTGATAACAAAACAGGTTACTGGATTTCAAGCACCTACTATATGCCACAATTGCCCGAATGGGTAAATCAATTCAATGCCTTGAAATTTCCTGAAGAATACAACAAAATGGCATGGAATACTTTGCTTGAAATAAGTAAATATACCGAATCAACTGATGATAATACGATTTATGAGAATGCCTTTAAAGGAGAAAGCGCTCCCATATTTCCACACGATTTTGGGAAGTTAAATTCAAAAGATTTTGAAAATATTCGTAGAAGCCCTTTTGGCAATACCCTAACAACGGATTTTGCCAAAGCTACAATCACCAGCGAAAAACTAGGTGCCGATGAAATAACCGATTTGCTTTGCGTTAGCTTTTCATCCACCGATTATATTGGACATCAATTTGGTCCTAATGCAATTGAAACAGAGGATTGTTACCTCCGACTTGATAAGGATTTGGAAGATTTATTAAATTTTCTTGACCAGAATCTTGGCAAAAAAAATGTGCTATTGTTTCTTACTGCTGATCACGGGGCTGTTCAAAATCCACAGTTTTTAATTGACCATAAATTCAATGCTGGGTTTTTTGACCCAAAAGAAGTTGAACGTGTAGCTAAGGATTTCTTAGTGAACGAATATCACGATTCATTGTTGTTTGAGGCAATGGGCGATCAAAGTATCTATTTAAATCACGACGAAATTGAAAAGAAAAAATTATCGTTAGTAACTATTCGATCTCAATTAGCAGAGGTATTGATGAAAATTCCCGGATTGGCAGATGCCTATCCTGCGCCTGTTTTGAATTTTGAAGAGGCTCATAACAAAACGATTCACCTGCTGCAAATGGCCTATAATTCAAATAGAAGCGGTGATGTATTCTATGTTTTACCTCCGAACTATATCGAAAGCACAAATAAAAAAGGCACAACTCATGGTGCACCCTATAGCTACGATACACATGTTCCTTTATATTTTTATGGGTATAATATCCTTCACGGAAGCAGTAAAAACCAGATAAATATCACCGATATAGCTCCAACAATTTCATCTATATTGCATGTTGAATTTCCTAATGGGAGTATAAGCAACCCCATTGATTTGCCAACGACTAAATAAATGGCTAGATTTGTCATTGAATGCAAAAGCAATTAAAAAAATGTTTTCACTAGAAAAACTCTTTCTGAAATTTTCTACTAACCACACGCCTCGTTGGGTGGTGTTACTGATTGACGTTTTGTGATGCGCGTTCTCGTATGTATTTATCACCTTTATTATTTTAAACTTTTCCTTTGAACCCCATGGTACAGGGTGGTTATTGGAGTCCCTGTTAGTGGTTTTGTTTTTCAAAATATTTGCCTTTGCACTTACCAGGATGTACCAAGGCTTGGTTAGATACACAAGTATTAGTGATGCAATTAGAATATTGGCGGCAGTCTTTATTAGTAGCTCAAGTATTCTTGCTTTCGATTTTGTTGTTTACTTCGTTAGCGAAAATCCTGAGCTTTACATTCCAATCAGTATTATCTTACTTGATTTCTTCATAACCCTAGTGGCATTAGCATTCTCTAGGGTCGCGTATAAATTACTTTATAGTTACTATCGTAGCTCCCCTCACGAACCCAAAGAAAACATTGCCATCTTTGGCGCGGGTGAATCTGGCATCATCACCAAACGCTCTTTGGATAAGGATAGTAGATCATCCTACAAAATTGTAGCATTCCTAGATGATGACGAAAAGAAAGCATGGAAAAAGGTAGAAGGAATTAATATCTATCACTCAACATCAGAATCAATCACAGAAGTTATTGAAAAATACAAAATACATACTATTTTAATTTCTGTTCAAAATATAGCTCCTAAGCGCAAAAAAGAAATCATTGAGCTATGCCTGAAATTAAAAGTAATTGTAAAAAGTGTTCCTCGTGTGGAACGCTGGATTAATGGAGAATTAAGCTTAGCACAATTTCAAAACGTAAATATTGAGGATTTATTAGATCGCGACGAAATTACCTTAGATAAAAAAATAATAAGCCGAGAAGTAAGCGGTAAGCGGGTTTTAGTTACAGGTGCTAGTGGTAGCATCGGTAGCGAAATTGCACGACAACTTCGCTTTTTCCATCCCGAAAAAATTTACTTACTCGATCAAGCAGAATCACCTCTTTATGAATTGGAAATTGAACTTAGGGAAAAATTACGATTCAATGCATTTGAGATTGTTGTTGCTGATGTAAGAAATGAAGTGCGAATGGAAAATGTTTTCGCCACCTTCAAGCCACAAGTTGTATATCATGCCGCCGCCTATAAGCATGTACCGCTTATGGAAGATAACCCCAGTGAAGCCATAAATACAAATGTTTTCGGAACCAAAGTTGTGGCCGATCTAGCTGTACGTTTTCGAATTGAAAAGTTTGTTTTTGTAAGTACCGACAAAGCGGTGAACCCTACCAGTGTGATGGGATGCAGTAAACGAATAGCTGAAATCTATATTCAATCATTAAACGAACATTTATTCAAAGTTGGCGGTACTACCTATACCCAATTTGTAACTACTCGATTTGGAAATGTACTTGGGTCCAACGGTTCTGTAATTCCTGTTTTTCAAAAACAAATTAAAGAAGGTGGGCCAGTAACCGTCACGCACCCCGATATCACTCGATATTTCATGACCATTCCCGAAGCTTGTCAATTGGTATTAGAAGCAGGAGCCATTGGCCGTGGCGGTGAAATTTTAATCTTCGATATGGGTGAAAGTGTTCGTATCGTAGATTTAGCACGTAAGATGATTAAATTGGCTGGAATGGAACTTGGTAAGGACATTCAAATTGTATTTTCAGGACTTCGGCCTGGAGAAAAATTGAAGGAAGAATTGCTTAACGACAAGGAAAAAACAATCCCAACACATCATCCTAAAATAATGATTGCGCATGTTCAAAGCTATAAATATGAGCAAGCCTATCGAGAACTTGAAGACTTAATAAAACTCTTTAAAACACAGAATAATGATAGTATCGTGGCGAAAATGAAAATCATTGTTCCAGAATTCATCAGCAAAAATTCCGTGTTCGAATCCTTAGACGCTGGAGTAATTCAATAAAATACTTTACTAATAGCTGTTAACAATAACATCTGTTTGCATTCAATCATTGCATTTTTGCCCTATCAATTTTATTTATATGAAGCACCTATTCCTAACCCTCCTTGTTGTTTTTGTTGCATTTCAATCAAATGCCCAAAACACCAAAAACAAAACATCACAAGAAAAAGTAAAAACAGCCTCTAAAAAAAAGGAAGTTAAACCTACTACACCTGCGATAATTTACGACAAAGCCGAAATTAAGTTTGATTCCACCTCACACGATTTTAAAGAAGTGTTTGAAGGAGTAGATGCAATTTATGTTTTCACTTTTTACAATATTGGTAAGGAGCCACTTACTATTTCGGATGCACGCCCCGGCTGTAGTTGTACCGTAAGCGATTTTACACATGAACCCGTAATGCCTGGAAAAAGTGGTACCGTTATCGTTAAATATGCTACACATGGCCGTGTGGGGGCATTTACAAAATCAATCACCGTAACTTCCAACTCATCAATTTCACCTGTTGTAACACTTATTATTTCAGGAAATGTAATTGCTGGGCCTCAAGAAGTTCATTAATTCAATAAATGTAAAATAATGTTAAGCCCTATTTCAGTAATAAAAGGATAACTTACATTTGAAACCTAAATAAATTATTCCATCATATTTTAATATCATTTACTCTCATCATGAAAAAGTTCACACTAACAATTGCTACCATACTTTTAGGAGCAATGGTAACATTCGCACAAACAGGAAACAAAATGGCTCCTAAAAAGCCAGCTACTACTCCAGCACCTAAAGCTACTACTGCAACAGTACCAGCTACTCCAGCTACTCCAGCTTCTACCCAACCTGATTTTTTATTCGAAGCTGAAAGTCACGATTTCGGTACTGTACCTGAAGGAACTCAAGCAACTTTTGAATTCAAATTTACAAATACTGGAAAAGAGCCATTAATCATTAGCAACGTACAAGCATCTTGCGGTTGCACTACTCCAAAATGGAGCAATGAGCCAATTGCACCTGGAAAAACAGGAACAATTACTGCTTCTTATAATTCAAGTGGCCGTCCAGGACCATTCACAAAAAGTATCACTGTTACTTCAAATGCTAAATCTTCACCAAAAGTATTAACTATTACTGGTGTTGTTGAAGCGAAGCCTGTTGAACAACCTTCACCAGTTGTTGTACCAGAGCAACCTAAAAACTAAAATATTGTAATATTTTTGTAAAACCCCTTCATAATCTGAAGGGGTTTTTTTATTCTCGTTAATTAAACCTTTATTGCATTTCTATTTCATACAAGTCATGCCCAAAATTGTCGTTTTAAGTTTTATCATTCTCTTTTCCTTAATAAGTTTCCAACTCTATACCAATGCTGGTGGACCAACTTATGGGGTTGCAGGTGAACCACCACTAAATGAAACCTGCAATGTTGGCGGGTGTCATACAGGTAGCCCTCTCAATAGTGGGGGTGGATCTACTGCTATCCTATGTCTCGATTCTTTAGGAAATATTGTTACCTCCTATATACCCAATCATACTTATACAATTAAACTTCGTGTAAGTGAAGGAACTAAAACCAGATATGGTTTTGAAGCGATTGTTTTGCGAGGCATCGGAACCAATAGTACAGCCGTAGGTACTATGATTATTACATCTCCCGATTCTACTCAGCTATTTGGCCCTGCAAATCGCAAAAACATCATGCATAAATTAGGGGGAATTGATTTTGCAACGAATAATGGAACATGGCAATTTAATTGGAAAGCCCCTACGGGTAATTTTGGAACTGCTACAGTATATGCTGCATTCAATGCAACAAATCACTCGAGCTCCAATAGTGGTGATGAAATTTATACGAAAACATTATCAATTGCAGGTACAGGAACATCAGGAATTCCTGCCGAATCTAACGCAACAATATTAAGTTTTTTCCCAAACCCCGTAGCCTCTTCTCTTCAACTTAATTTCTTAGATAACGCTACCATTAAAGTTTATAACCTCCATGGAGATATTCTTAAATCATTAACGGTAGCTCCCAATCCAACTATTGATGTTGGTGATTTAAACCCTGGTATTTATCTTCTAAAAATAATTTCATCAAAAGAAACGATTACTTTTCGATTTGTGAAAATTTAAAGTGTTTGTGCTTAACAATTTAAAGTGTTTGCTTTTTGATTTGTTTATTTAATAATGCTATTCCATTGCGAGTACTTGCCAAAATGGCCGGTGCCTCATGGGTAGATAATTCATGTAATAACGGTATGAGTTCCTCCTTTAGTTCTGGATATCTCATACAAGTATCAATCAACAAATTAATACTTAGGGATTTTACAGCAATTGCTTCACTCGCACTATACAAATAGCCAAAACAAATATCTACCACAGCACCAAGCATTTTATCTGGGACTTTAATAAATTGAAATACTTTCAGTGTATTGCGTTTTACAGCATTGTGAATTCCAACTTTTGATAAGTGCTCTAGTAATGCTTCAATATGGTTCTTAAATAGCCCTGGGTGATCCTCTGCGCAATAACCTAATACCCAATAACCACGTTGTACTAAAAGTGGTTCATTGCCTAAAACAAGCTTCATTAATGCATTAAACCGTGTTGAATTGTTGCCAATATAATTAGCTATGGCTATTGTTTGACGTTTACTATGCTCCTGGAGCAAGGCTTCCTTGATATCCATTTCCTATTTTATAGGAACAAATATAAGACTCCTATGCCTGAATTGGTAAAGGCCCATTTCATGTTCTTCATTACCATTTCTTCAAACTCCTTTCGGGTCATACTTTGTTTCTTCTGCTTGGGCATGGGTGTCGTTTGATTTTCCATTGAAGTTACCTTTTGAGCATAATAACTAACGTGCAATCTCGGAACTACAACTCCTAAAATCATTCCGGGCAAGCCATTGAATTGCTCTGGGCCACCGCTAATTTGAATTCTTTCAGAATAAAATGCAACTACAAAAATAGAGTCATTAATGATGGCAGTAGCCTTCTTGCATTCAATGCCTGCAATCATTCTTGTTTCGTTAACTAGTTTCCAGTTTATCTTTGGCAAGGAATCTTTTACAGTATAAACATCACTATAAATAGCGCGTTTTACAATGTTTTGTTCAAATGCAAAAAAGGTTATAATTTCATTGTCCTTAGAATAAACAGCCCAAGAGCCACTTTTTTGATCATCCTCACTGGTTTTCGTATAGATGGATGTATCATGATTGAATTTCAAATCGAAGGTGGAAACGTAAAACTTGGGGAAGCTTTCGATATTGTTTTTAGCCCATGAATTACCTTCCAACACTTTATGTATTTGTACCTTACGCTCATAGGTTATAACCCCCTTGTTTATGAAATTTTGGGCATAACCCATCACAGAGCACATAATTAAAATCTTTGCTAAAATGATTCTATTAATAGTCATCATCATCTCCGTTCTTTTGAATGCCTCCTTTGTTTGAAAAATTATAGGTAAATGAAATCATAAAATATCTCCCTAATACATTATGCTGTGAACGAGTAATTGTTGAAGCACTTTGATATAAATTATAGCCATTATTCTGATTTAATAGGTTGTAGCCTACCAACCCCAATTCTCCCTTATTCTTAAAGAGTTTGTATCCTCCATTGGCTTCCAACATGTGAGTAGTATACGGAGCTGCTGTAGCGGTATTACTTTGGTTTCTATTATAGGAATAATCCCATGCGAAATAAAAGTGTTTCAAAAAGTTATACTTTCCCGAAGTTCCAATTGAATTCCCAGTGATATTCGTAGCGGTGGTAATCGTTCCTACGTTTTTATTTGTGCCATAAGATAAATTGTATTTCAGACTCACATTGAGCACTTTTTCTATTGAATATTCAAATTCACAACCAATAGAATTCTGAGCGTTAAAGCTTCTATTCTTTACGTCGTTTACTATATTATTACCATTGTTAGTATAGAAGCTATATTCTATTGAAACACGAAGAAGATCCTTTAAAATGCTTCTTCCTATCGTCGACCACACGCTTATTCCCGATGTATTATCGCCATTAATGGTCATATACCGGGTTATTCCTTCGTTACTAAAGGTGCTCTTTTGAGTGAAATCACGCTGTGTTAAATTGTAACTAATATTTGCATAAAAATACTTGCTATGCTGAACACTGTACTTATGTACAAAAACATTCAAACGATGCTCATAAGCTGCAATTAACGTTGGGTTACCAATGTTAATACTTAGAGGGTTTGAGTAATCTTTGATCGGTTGTAATTGATTTATTTGGGGTTGTTGATTATTCCCAGAATACCTTAAATGCAAATTCATATTGTTAGAAAAGGTATATCGCAATTGTAACGATGGATTAATTGCATTATAATTAAGGCTTTTATTGTTGATACTATTTAACAAGTCGATGCGCTGCTGTTCACCCAATTCGTCGTTAATAGAAATAGAACCATTTAATTTTTTATTCGTGTATCGAAGGCTAAATCCTGTTTCGTGCTTGTTGAAATTGAATTCAAATTGATTACTTAATGTATCTAGTGATAAAGTGTATTCTCCAATAGGGTCTTTTACTTTTGAAAATATTGCTGAACTGCTTGTTGCAAATGTCGGTTTATAATGAAGTTCTAGTAGCCATTTTTTACCAAGCGATTCGGTATATGATACTTTTACACTTGTAGTTAGGGCAGCCATATCTTGATCGTTTTTTTGATTAAGAGTATCCTTCCTTGATAATAAACCTCCATTATAATATTGTTGTCGGGTATTCACATACTTAGTCTTAGCCGAATTATTTATATCAAGGCTGGCATTTATTGATAGTGTGCGTCCAATATGCCTAAACTTATGCGATAATAACAACGACTGAGAAAAATTGGTGGTTTGTGTGTTTTGATCAATACTCCTTTCACTATTATTTACCGAATCAAATTGGCTGTTGAGCGTCTCACTATAATATCCTCCTTGGAGTTTTACTTCCTTGATTTTGGCTGTTACAGAATAGGTTAGTTTATTATTCGAATCCAAATCAAACACTAATCGCGCTGAAGGTGTATGCAATTTTAACGAAGCATGATATTGTTCGGAATCATTCTTCAGGTAAACAGAGTCATTGATGGATTGTCGAGTATTGGTGGTCCTCAAGATGTCACGGTTACCGCTATTAAAACTATAACTTGCGTTCAATCCGAGTTTCTCCTTCATAAACTTGTTTGAGTAATTAGTACCACCATTGATAGAATTACTCACTCCTTCATCACCATCAAGAATATCATCTTCGCTAGAGTAGTAAGTATACATGTATCCATCTTCATAAACAGTATTGTTATCGCTTGCACTATAATTTTTACGATCGCTCCAGCTTAAACTATTACCTCCAATATTCGATTGGGTTACATACGCAGATAGTTTTTGCTTGTTGTTGAAGATATTTATCATGGCACCATTATCAAAGCTATTAGGCATGCCGGCTCTTGAATACACCTTGCCAAAAAAACCCTTTTTAAACTCATCTTTAAGTTTTAGGTTAATTACAGTATTCTTCTCTCCATCATCCACTCCTGTAATTGTTTCCTGATCCGTCTTCTTATCATAAACTTGAACTTTATCAATCATTTCGGCTCTGATATTTTTGGTGGCCAAGGTTGGATCCTCGCCAAAAAACTCCTCTCCATCAACATATACTTTATTTACCGCTTCCCCATATGCAGTTACTTTTCCGTCCTTATCTACTTTTATTCCTGGCAATAATTTTAATAGATCCTCTGCACTGGCATTTTCTAAGAGTTTATAATTGTTGGCATTAAACTCTGTTGTATCTCCATTAATTTTTACATCACGCTGGCGTTGAATGAGCACTTCGTTTATCAGAATACTTTTCTGTACTAGGAAAAAATCTTTGGAAATTATTTTTATTGAATCAGAAAGGGTAATCTCCTCCGTATAATCTCCAAAATTAGGATGCGAAATAATGAGGATATAATTTCCATAAGGAACTCCAACTAGTTTAAAGCTACCATCCTTTTGTGTATGGGTGAATTTCTGCAATATTGAATCCTTGGCGGAAATGACTAATGCAGTGGCATTGGCCACACGTGGGTAGGAAGTCGTATCCTTTACAATGCCATTTACTACTCCGCGCTGCGCATTTAAGTACGAGGGCGTTAGCACAAAAACCAGAAGGAAAATAAAAAGTCTTGGGAATATATTCATCAATAATTACTGCCTACTAATATAACGTGTAAATGTAGGGAAAGTTACAAAATAAAGGCCGTAAATAGATTTGTCATTTAGCCCAGTAATTTCTAAATATTTGTACTTCCTTTGCGGTATACTTCAATGAACCAAATTTTTCACTCTTTTTAATCAGAACAAAGTATCAAATATGCAGATTGACATTGACATTTTGTTAGCATGGGGAGCAGCCATAAAAAACTTTGAAAAAGGGGAACTCATTTTTGAAGAGGGTACGGAGGCTCGGAGATACTATCAAATTATTAGTGGAGAAGTAAAAATGTACAATATTAATAACGATGGTAAGGAATTTACTCAAGGGGTTTTCTATGATGGAAGTAGTTTCGGAGAGCCCCCTATCTTTATCAAAGAACCTTATCCAGCATCAGCTGTTGCTGTAAAATATTCTGTAATTATTAGAATTGCCGCTGACGATTTTATGAAAATATTAGATGAGTATCCATCGTTGCAAAAACAATTCTTGGTTGAATTCGCACGTAGAATTTTCAGTAAATCAACAACAGTAAGAGATATAACTAATAACCCGCCTGAATCCCGAATTCTTAGCTTTTTAAATGTTACCAAAAAGAAAAATGGAAGTCCAAAGGAAAGAATACTCATTCCTTTCACTCGTCAAGAAATTGCCAACCTAACGGGGTTAAGAGTAGAAACAGTAATTCGAACATTAATAAAAATGCAAGAACAAGATAAGGTTGAAATCATAAATCATAAACTCTACTTTTAATGAGGGATTCTAACTTTTCACAAAGATGGATTAACCTATCGCTCTTCAATTTATTGGTCGTTGCGCTGGTAGGCGTATTAATGCGTTATAAAATTGGCTTTGATTTTGACTACTTTGATCAAAAATATTTGCAGCATGCTCATGCTCATTTTGCCTTTAGCGGTTGGGTTACACAAACCTTAATGGTGCTAATAGTGCATTTCCTTTCACCTTTTATTTCACGTTCGAGCTATAAATTATATAATATTCTGCTAGCTTCTAATCTTATAGTCTCCTATGGAATGCTCTTTAGTTTTGCGATTCAAGGGTATGGAACATATTCCTTGATTTTTTCTACGTTGTCAATTTTGGTGAATGCCTGCTTTACCTGGTGGTGTTTACTTGACTTACATCACCAAAAAAACTGGCCAGGAATTCCTTGGCTTAGAGCATCATTAGTATTCAATATTCTTTCTTCTTTAGGAACATTTGCCTTAGCCTATATAATGGCTACAAAAAACTTTCAACAACACTATTATTTGGCTTCTGTTTATTGGTATCTTCATTTTCAATATAATGGCTGGTTTTTCTTTGCCTGCGTTGGTTTATTTCTTAATTATCTTAAAAGAATACATCCCGATTTCAACATCTCAAATAGGGCATTTTGGCTATTTGCAGTTAGTTGTATTCCTGCCTATGGGTTATCGGTGTTATGGGTAGAAATTCCTTTATGGCTTTATATTATAATTGCACTGGGGGCAATCACACAACTAGTTGCATGGGGGATAATGATAAAGAGAATTCGGATCCTTCCCTCTTTTGATTTTAAACCAAACAAAGCGCTCTACTTTTTTCTATTTTTATATATTGCATTAGCACTTACCTTGAAATTGCTATTACAGGCAGTTTCAACGATTCCGGAAATTAGCAAATTAGCCTTTGGTTTCCGCCCAATTGTAATAGCCTATTTGCATTTGGTTCTATTGGCTATCACATCCGTATATCTTATTACTTACGTGTTAATTAATAATCTTATAACCAAGTCTAAGCTTACACTAACAGGAATTGTAGTATTTGCAATTGCTGTATTTTTTAATGAAGTAGTACTTGCTTTTCAGGGTATCGGCTCTCTTCAGTACATCGTTATTCCAGGTGTTAACATTATTTTATTAATTATCGCGATTACTATTTTTATTTCATTGTGCTTGATAATATTGGGGCAATTAAAATTTACATCGAAAAAATAGTTCTTCCTTTGTGATTCCAGTCATAAAGCTAGGGTCGTAAGGCACTATAATTTTGTAAGAAATTTTATTGCATCATGAAAAACCTACTCCTCTTATTATTAATTAGTGCCAGTCTTTGTGTGACATCGTGTACTTCAACCACTGAATCAAAATCAACAAGCTCCACTGAACCATCATCTCCAACTACAGGCCAATCAGGAGTGAAAGATGAGACTTCTGCGCCAAATATTGTACAAGTTGCTTCTGGCAGTAAGGACCATACAACTTTGGTAGCGGCCGTTAAAGCAGCCAACCTTGTGGATGTCTTGAGTAATGCTGGTCCATTCACCGTTTTTGCCCCTACGAATGCAGCCTTTGAAAAATTGCCAGCAGGAACTGTTGAAGGGTTATTAAAGGCGGATAAAATAGCCGATTTAAAAAATATTCTAGAGTATCATACTTATGTGGGCGTTTTAAAAACCGAATACATGCAAGATGGCCAGTCATTTGAACAAGTGAATGGAGGGAAAATTACAATAACCAAGAAAGATGGAAAAGTAATCATCAATGGAAAAGCAACAATAATTGCTTCAATCCCCACATCAAATGGTATTATTCATGTGATTGACGAAGTATTGCTTCCTCAATAAATAAAAACACTTACACAAACGGCGGAATGTTCTATTAGTTGAACATTCCGCCGTTTTGCTTTTGAAAATATAGAAAACTTAAGAAATCACCTTTATCTGCATAACAGTGGCTATACTTAATGCTCGCTGCTTAATAGTTTCAACCATCTCTCCTTCAAATAATTCATCTGCAGTTTGAGTAAATAGGCTAGTCCATTGTTTGAAATGCTCCTGATTCATGGGATGCTTTTGATGCAATTGTACGTGCTTCTCCATTGGATTTCCTGAGTACACACCACTATGAAAAAGGATATTCTCCCAAAAATCATACATCTTGGGTAAGTGGCTATCCCAATTAACATTAACTACCTTGCTAAAATAAAATCCAATAACCGGATCAATCTTAACCTTACTATAAAAGGCATTTATCAAGTGCTCGATGTCGGCACGATCTCGAATATCTGTCTTCATTTTATTTTGGGCTTTAAAGGTTATAAATCCTTGTGTTTAAATTTAAATAAGGACCAAAAAAATGGAATCCACATCCATAAGAATAAGATGGCTATTGAAACAATAGTTCCTAAAACAGTTCCAAAGAACTCCTTGAATACAGCCCCAGTATAGCCCATCATTGCTGATACATCAAGCTTTAATAATATCATAATACGCGCCATATCAATAGGGCTTAACATACTTACTCCTATCATCATTTTTTCAATTGGATACTCAGAAAACTGAAATGTTAAAAACAAGATTAGCCCATCGAATAATAATGCAAAGTACAGCCAAAGCATCATGGAAATCCCGATTCCTTTGGCTTTGTCGCGAGTGGCAATAGCACTTAAAAATGCAATGGAAACAAAGATTACCGTTATAAAGCTTCCTAGAATTAACATCATGAGCCCTACATCATTCGGAGCATAAATTAGAATTGGTATTCCGGCTCCAATTAAAAAAGCAAATAATAAACTGAAACATAGACTTAAAAATAGGGCACACCATATTTTACTTCTTTTAATGGGTTGGCCTAATAACAATTCAATAAATTCTGCGCTATTATATATATAAATAGTAGCAAATAAAATGGCCACCAAAGGCACCGTAAGTAGTATAATATTTAATAAGGTAAGTATCCCTTTGGTGCTATTGTCTTCTAGCCCAAAGGCACTCCATGAGAATGCAGCCAATAAAATTGTGTAGAGTAATACTACCTTGTTTTTTACAATGTCGAGTAATATAAATTTTATAATTCGGTTCATCTTATGCTTGCTTTTGAAGTATCTGTGCTAAAGCTTTTGATATTCTTTGTTCTCCCGACTCTTGTCTTATTGCCTCCATGGTTTTATGAAAAATTATTTTCCCATCCTGCATATAAATCAAGGCGGTAATTAAATCATCGAGTTCACTTAAAATATGAGATGTGATTATGATTAATTTCCCATTTGATTTCTCACGAATAATTTTCGCTTTTAATATTTCAGCAGAAATTGGATCTAAGCCCGCTGTGGGTTCATCTAGAATCAAAACATCGGGGTTAAATAAAAATGCTAGGGTGGCGCTTACCTTTTGAGTGGTTCCGCCACTAAGTGTACTCATCTTTTTATGGTACAATTTTCTTAGATCAAATTTAAACAGGAGTTCTTCATCCAAAGATTGATTCGGTTTTCTAATATCGCATATCATTTCTATTACCTGTCCGATGGTCATGTTTTGAGGATAGCGACCAATTTGTGGCATGTAACCAATCTGCTTTCGGTAGGTTTCATCATTTAATACCGCCTTTCCTTGAAAATGTATCTCACCACTATCAGGAATAACCATTCCTAAAATGCTTTTGATAAGTGTGGTTTTACCACAACCATTCGGGCCAATCAAAGCAATACATTCCCCGCGTTGGAATTCAATACTAACATCGTCTAGTACTTGTAATTTGGAGAATTGCTTACGTGCTTTAATTATTGAAATCATAGTGGTAACGCATGCATGCGTGGTTTATGGTCGATGAAATTATCTGGTGTTAAACTGGGTAGCACCTTTTCCGACTTGTCGAGCAACATCACCATGGAACTTCGATAGAGCAACATTGCTGGTGGGTTTTTTTCAATGATAACCGAAAATAAACTTAATGGGTGGTATGGAATATCGCCTGTTTGATCACGATTCAAATCATAGCCCTCATACTTATCCCAATAGTTTTCATTAAAAGTATTTAGAACCAAACTTCCATTAGTACTAATATCAAATGTATTGGAAACGAAATTATTGTTGGTTATTGTATTATCCATACAACTCGCTTGAATCTTCATTCCCCAGCCATTACTTTGTAAAACATTCATTGAAATATAAATCCTATTAGTCCCTTCCATATAAATTCCGGAAGTATTCTTTACAAAATGATTCCCATAAATATAACTGTCAGATATTTCCTTTAATAGTAATCCATAGGCTGCATCTCCCCAATTCTCTTCGAACGTATTGTTTATCATAATTACACGGCTGGTAAACATCACAGCAACCCCGGCACCATTTCCTCTAAAGAGATTGGTGAAATAGGAATCGTCGTTGGAAAACATAAAATGCAAACCATAACGGATATTATACGTTGAAATATTTCTCCAGATAACCGAATGAGTTACAAATTCGAAATAAATTCCATCTCGGTGTCCTGAAATATTATTGGCAATAATCAACATGCTATCACTTTTCCAGCAATGGATACCATTACCTATCATTTGTTCTTCCTTTCCTAGTGCAACAATCTTATTGTTCTTTATCAAACAATTTTTACAGCATAGCATATAAACACCGAAAAAATTGTCATATAAATAATTATCACTAACTGTAACATGATTTGAATAATATACTTTTATGCCACCTGGGTCGTCCATTGTTGCTATGCCTGAATGCTGAATTGTAAATCCGCTTACAACAACATTATTTGCCTTTATAGATAACACTTCATATATTTTTTCTCCATCTATAATTGGCATTCCTACTCCTAGAAAAACTATAGATTGGTTTATCACAATATTTCCTTCTTGATATAATCCTGCTTCAACAATTATTGTATCACCTTGGCTTGAAAGACTTAATGCGGGTTTAATCTGTTTTATTTCATGAGTTGGCCCAACCCTGATGGTTCTCCCTTCAGAAAGTATTGAGATGAAAATTAAAAAAAATAAAAGTGGGTTTTTCACTGTTTGTTTATTTTATGATGTCTTTCCACAATTGCTTTGTAGTATGGAATTTTGAAGCATAAAAATTTGCTTCCGTAGAGTCCTTAAATGCAGCGATATTTCCGCCCATTGGACTCGTTAAATCGTTAGCTTTGATATAGAAAGCTTTTTCAGCATCGATTAATAAATTATCAGCACGATAGGCATTCACATATACAGAACTAAAAGTGGTATTTGAATTGGCCGATTTATAATGAATCAAACAACGTAAATCATCAAACTTATAAACTCGCCCTTTTTCAGTTATTAATTCACATCCAAAATTCCCATCAGCAATAGTCATTTTACAAAAATCACAATTGTCGGTGTTTAATTTCAATGGCTGTGGTTGCGAAGAACTACATGATATTAACAAGCATAGCAAAGGTGAAAACAAGATGCTTTTGTTTACGTTCTTTTGTTTCATGAATTTATCTAGAATTTTTGATTCTATAACCGAAGCCACTAGCATGAGGAGGCCACTCCCAATAAAAAACCACCCTCCAATATCAGGAATAGAATAGGCTCCAAAGTTTAACAATTGCTTAAAGCCAATCAATGGTGGTTGGTAGGCCATTCCAGGCACAATAATGGCTGCCTTAGGGTCGAGGTTATGTCCATAATTATATTCCCATCTCCAAAAATCACCCATCGCAATAATTCCAAAGGCAATAAAAGTAAACAATAAAAGATAGAGTATTTTCTTTCTTCCAATGATACTTGTAGCCAAAGCTAATGCTGCAAAAAAACTAATGATATATGGCAAAATAGTAAACTCTATGAAATTTTCTGCATGAAGCGTTTGCATCCCTATATAATGATTCAAACCATTAATGATATCAACATCGCCCCCAATATTATTCGAATATATTAAGAGTGCCAACCCTTCTGGATATTGCGGAGCGTCGAGCTCTATTCGCCAAATTGGGATGAATATTGAAGCTACCAACAATATCGCCGAAATAATTAAAAGTACTCGGGAGGTTCTGGAAATTCGTATTTCATTCATGATATTATAAATTAAAATGGCATAAAAAAGGAGCAGCAAGATTCAATTACCTAACTGCTCCTTCGATTGTATTTGATTTAACTATTTGGTTTCGGGTACCGTACTTCCCAAAGAGAAGCTAAGTGGCACATTACTTCCAGCTGGCGAAACTCTCACATATCCTTGCATTTCTTGATGTAACGCACTACAGAAATCTGTACAATAAATAGGGTACATTCCTGCTTTTTCTGGAACCCATTTAAGGGTGCTTGTTTCTCCTGGCATAATTAGTAGCTCTGCATTTGAAGCACCTTTCACAGCAAATCCATGTGGTACATCCCAATCTTGTTCGAGATTAGTAATGTGAAAGTATACCTCATCACCTACTCGTACACCCTCAATATTGTCGGGTGAGAAATGTGATCTTATTGCGGTCATGTATACATGAACTTTATTTCCTTCTCGAACTACTTTAGATTCTCCTTCACCTTTAGTAGCAAATGGATTCATGTTATCAGCAATCTTAAATATTTTCAATTGGCCATTATTTCTAATCAAGTCGGCCGGTGCCATTTGTGCATAATGCGGCTCACCAATTGTTGGGAAGTCTAAAATTAATTGCATTTTATCTCCGCTAATATCATAAAGTTGAGCACTCTGCGAAAGTTCAGGACCCGTTGGTAAATATCTGTCTTTGGTTATTTTGTTATAGGCGATAAGGTATTTGCCATTTGGTGTTTTAGTGTCTCCTCCAGCTACACATAAGTGACCTACAGAATAATAGGTTGCAACTCGATCTAAAACTTTCAAGTCTTTAATATTCCATTTTACTACCTCTGATGATACAAAGAATGAAGTATATGCATTACCGTTATTATCAAACTCAGTATGCAATGGGCCTAAGCCTGGTTTCTTAACCTCTCCATAAAGTGCGGCTTCATATTTAATAACTGGTATCCCTTCATATTCACCATCAAAAGCTTTATCAGCAATTGCTTTCTGAATTTTATCGAAGCCAAAAACAGGAATCAGAGCAGCAAGTTTTCCACTCCCTACAATAAATTCTCCTGTTGGATCAACATCACAACCATGAGGTGATTTTGGGCATGGAATAAAATAACAGATATCCGCAAATTCTTTGGAATCAAGCACAGTAACTTCTGTTTTAATTTCTGAAGTAGCACTGTGTGTAATATCACTATAGGTATTATGTGCATAGCGTACGGCTTGCTTTTTACCTTTTCCTGCTTTTATGTATTCTTCAGCTTTCTTCCAATTAACGGCCATAATAAAATCTTTATCTTTTTGTGAAGCATTTACTTCTAATAAAGTATTTGCTTGTTCGGTATTATAGCAGCTAAAGAAAAACCAACCATGCGATTTTCCTTTACCTGCACGACTAAGGTCGAAATTTACTCCAGGGCATTGAATTTGAAATGCGATATCCATTTTCCCATCTTCCTTACCAACACTAATAAATGATAAGGTGCCTTTAAAGTTTTTCTTATAGGTATTAATAGCAACATCTCCATTCACATCATCTGGTGGAATACTGAATCGAGTACCTGCAACAACATATTCAGTGTTTTCGGTAATAAATGGCGACGAGTGATTTCCAGCGCTATTAGGCAATTCTATGATTTCAGTAGTCCTAAAAGTTTTCAAATCAATACGCGCCACTCGAGGTGTATTATTAGCATTTCCAAAAGCCCATCTGCCATCGTAATTGCCATCGGTTTTTGAAAGTTGAACGTGATGTAAGTCATCCCAAGGAACCATGCCATGAGAAGTATTAAGCATCGGTTTTGTTTCTTCACTATACCCCCATCCTTTTTCAGGGTCTACCGAAAATACAGGTATTACTCTCAACAGTCTTCCGCTAGGTATACCGTATACACTCATTTGTCCGCTGAATCCACCAGAAACAAAATTATAAAATTCATCATATTTTCCTGGGGCTACATAAACTTTCGTTGCAGCATCACCACTTACTGCATTCCCCGAATTTTTGGGTTTGCATGAAGTAACAAAGAATAGCACACATAAAGTGGCTAAGGATATTAAACTAATTGATTTGTTCATTGGGTATTGGGTTTAAGGATTAATATTATTTTACGCCGTCATTTTTGCGCAAGAACTCAAGCACATGTCGAGCGTCTTCGTCTGTTAAACTTTGGTTTGGCATTCTCACCAAACATAATTCTAAGGCAGCTTGAACTGCCGGGTCTTTATCAATCATAGGATCTGGATTGGTAATAAAGTTCATTATCCACGCAGGTTTTCTTCTTTCGGTTACACCTTTCCAACCAGGACCAACAAGCTTTTCAGCGGTAAGTTTATGACAAGAAGTACATTTGGTGCCAACAATTGCTTCGCCACTTTTGGCCATGGGAGCATCTAAGCTAGAACCAATAACAATATTGTCGTTGGTAAATTTTCCTTCCCCTCGATTGGGGTCATAAGAAGAGGTATTGGGGTTTTTAGATTCACCATTGGGATTTGGTGCATTGGGTGAGCGGGTTTCGCTTCCTCCACAACTAGATAATAACGCAACGGTTAAGATACCTAGGACTACAAAATAGACGGTTAAATTTTTCATTGGATACTGACCTTGAATTTCGAAACAAAGGTCTATCCACGTCTGCAATCACGTTTATGATTCGAGTCATAAACAAGCAAATTGTTTTGAATATGTATTTAAACTAAAAACTAAATTTAGTTCATTAGTTAGAATCACCTATTATCAGTTTTTGAGTTAGGCTATGATCTATCAAACCCAATCTAACAAAATATACTCCACTAGGTAACATGCTAATATTTAAAGAGGTTTCAAACTGATTGGAAGTATATAATACTTCACCAATCACATTGCATATTTCAAAGTATTGAACTTGAGAAGGGTTTCCATTGTACACAAAATTAATTTTACCTTGTGTAGGGTTTGGGTAAATGCTAAAGTCTATGGCCTCGCGTTGACAGGCTTCTATCTTTATTATTTTTGAATATTCATAATTTCCATCATTATCTACTTGCTTTAGGCGATAATATGCTCTCCGATTCGTTCCGTCTAGCTTATCATTAAATGAATAACCGCTTAAATGTGCTGCATTTCCAACACTATTAATTTTGGAAACAAATTCCCAACGTGTTCCACAATAGCTTCTTTCTAAAATAAAATGTGAGCTATTTATTTCAGAAGCTGTTCTCCAAGATAACTGTACCTGTTTATCATTACATACTCCATCAAAGGACACCAAATGAACGGGCATAGCAATTACCGAAGTTGTACCAGCACAACTCATAGCGAATCCATCGCTAATACTACCGTGAAAAATTCCATTATTCTGTGCAGAAACTGAAATACTAAAAAAGAGTACGTTTCCTAATATTAATTTTTTAAGCGTTGCCGAAGTAAACATGCTATCGATAAGGTATGATTATTTTATAGTTTATTAAATTTAATAGCGTGAATTTCTTACACCTCTTCCTCCGTAATATCTTCCACGAGTGGCTACCGTCGTATTTGAATAATACCGACTTGATATTCGCAATGATACAGCATTCGATTCCCACCCCCCTCCTTTCGAGCCTATTCCAAGTGCTGTTGTATTCGATGGCCAATTGCTAACGTTGGCGTATCCTGATGCATCCAAATTTCCATCGCCATGAACTCCTGTATAAATTCTACCACTTGCATTGCTTACCGTTATTACCCTTTCCCATAAATTACCACTCATATCCATAGCACCATAATAGGCACCCCCCGAATAAATTCGATCGGTGTTCGATTTTGCAAAATTGCCTACACGCATCGGGCCTTGAACACCTGAGGTGTCTCGATATGCAGCATTCGCTCCGGTAGTGGTATCTGTTTCATTATTGTATCCAGGATAGATGATTGATTTGGCACCTTTCAACGTGGTATCTCCCCATGCATATTCTCCCATAAAGGGTGTAATATTACTTCCTCTGCAAGCCTTCTCATACTCTAATTCAGTAAAAGGCCTCAATCCGCTCCAATCAAGGTAAGCCGCCAAATCGCCCCAACTAATAAAGTTACAGGCAATATTTTGTCCATCAAATGCCTGTTTAAAGATGGCATTACTGGTATAATTACATGCATACACCGCAGGAGTTCCAGGGCTCGTTCCAGACGTCATTACATCAATTCCATTTCTAAATGTGTTTGCGCACAAAGCTCCAGTTCCTGAGGCACTCGTTGGTGCATTGGTTGTTCGAGTTACTTGTTGGGTATACGTCAATTTATTTAAAAATTCCACATACTGTTCCTGCGACACTTCATATTTCATAATATAGAACGCATTATACCCTTTGGGAAAAGCAGCTGGTAAGGTCTTGGCTGTTCCGCCAGCAAAGTCATCATCGAAATCCATTCCATTACCCCCATTATCACCCATGCTACCGGCGCTGCCATCTCCTAGTGTAATTGCTGCTTCCGAAGTTAAATAAAATGGATCGGTGGTGTTCTCGTTGGTAAAATGTCCTTCTGGTTTTGTCAGCTCTCCATCACCCAAATAAAATTCGCCTTGAGGTACATACACCATCTCAATGGCGAATACACAAATCTCTACACTATCATTATCAAATAATCCATCTACTCCATAATCCCAGCGCAATTGGATTCCAGTGAAAGCATTCGATGAAATGGTATCATAAGCATTATAGATAAATACACCTCTTTCATCCGATGGGGTTTCAATCGTAGCATCTGCAGGTACCGTGTGCCCCAGCGTGTCAATGGTAGCATGATTCCAAACATTCGATGTTTTGAGTCGCCATTTTACAAATACCCATGCCGCATCCCAATTGCTTTCATAGGTAGAAGTACGCCAGGAATGATCCCAACTTAAATCGAAATTAATCATGGTATAATTCAATACACCATTTTGTCCCGACAAGGAAACATTTGATATCAGGATATTATTTGCATTGGCTGAAAAAACAGAAAATACAATAACGAGTAGAGTTAGTAGACGCTTTTTAATAGTCAAAAAAATTAAATGATTGGGGGTAAAATTACCTTTGCTTGTAATTTAATACGCAAGAAGGCTATCAATGGTGGGCTATTGTCATTATTAAGAATCGATTTAAATAGGGGGTGAAAATCGGGATGGTTCTTTATCAATTTCGGTGGCCTTCCAATTGAGGCAAATGTACTTTCTTTGCAAGATGCAAATTGACGAAAAAGTAATTCATCAACTCGAACGCCTTCATGCCAAATATGCCACGATGGGGCAAGATATGAGCAGCTATTTGGAAGGTTTGATCGAATCGGATTATCTTACCTATTGGGATTATATACATTTGGATACCCTCCTTACCCTACAAAATCCTAAAACCTCCTACCCGGATGAAAAAATATTTATCATTTATCATCAAATTACGGAGCTCTACTTCAATCTTATTCTTCACGAATTAGAACAAATTGCATCGGTAGAAATTAGTATCGGCTTTTTCCAAGAACGCTTACATCGCATTGTTCAATATTTTAAAAACCTCATCGCTTCGTTTACCATTATGATTGATGGGATGGATTCGGCACAGTTTCTTAAATATCGAATGGCGTTGCTTCCTGCAAGTGGCTTCCAAAGTGCCCAATACAGAAAAATTGAAATCCTAACAACATCAATCGAAAATTTGGTTTCAGTATCAAAAAGAGAGACAATGGCTGGTAAAGGTTTTGATGAACAGTTTGAAAATATTTACTGGAAGCAAGGTGCAACTGAATTGGCTACAGGCAAAAAAACGCTGACCTTATTGCAATTTGAAGAAAAATATCTTTCGGAATTATATTCATTGGCAAAAAAATATGAGGGGCAAACTTTATGGAAAAAATTTAAGCAGTTGCCCGATTCTGAACAGCAAAATCAAGAATTGATTGATTTGATGAAGGAATACGATACCCAAGTAAATGTTCAATGGCCATTGATGCATTATAAGAGTGCAGCGCGATATCTAGAAAAGAAACCCGAAGATATTGCAGCAACTGGAGGAACCAATTGGCAAAAATACCTGCCTCCTCGTTTTCAACGCCGCATTTTCTTTCCCGAATTATGGTCTTCAACCGAATTAGAAGCCTGGGGAACAAATACTAAATAATATAATATTGCTTCCATACTAAACACCCAATCCCTTATTAGATAATACTTTTAGGGGTGTATCTGCTTTGATATCACGTCGCTTGAGTGAAAAAAACCTGCTAAAAATATTAGCAGATAATTTTCCAACTCGAATATTATTCGAATCCTACCACCTATTTTTGCCTTCAATAAAAAACATCTAATCATTACAAATCATGGCAAAAGAATCAAAAGAAGTAGCAAACGATAATAAAGAACGTTTGAAAACATTACAGCTCACAATTGAGAAACTCGAAAAGGAATATGGCAAAGGCGTTGTAATGCGCATGAGCGATACACGTATAGAGCCCTTAGAGGTAATCCCTACAGGTTCTTTAGGCCTAGATATAGCGCTTGGTGTAGGCGGCTTACCAAAAGGTCGTGTTATCGAAATTTATGGACCTGAAAGTTCTGGTAAAACAACCTTAAGTATGCATGCAATTGCTGAGTGCCAGCGCCAAGGTGGTATGGCTGCATTCATCGATGCAGAGCATGCTTTCGACAAAACATATGCAGAAAGGTTAGGTATTGATACTTCAAACTTACTTATTGCCCAACCAGATAATGGTGAGCAAGCCCTCGAAATTGCTGATAACCTCATCCGCTCTGGCGCTATTGATATCATTGTAATTGACTCCGTAGCAGCATTGGTTCCGAAAGCCGAAATTGAAGGTGATATGGGAGACAGCAAAATGGGATTACAAGCTCGTTTAATGAGCCAGGCATTGCGTAAACTCACTGGATCTATCAATAAAACTAATTGTGTTTGTATATTCATTAATCAATTGCGTGATAAAATTGGTGTGATGTTCGGTAGCCCCGAAACAACAACTGGTGGAAATGCCCTTAAATTTTACGCATCTGTACGTTTAGATATTCGTCGTATTGGTCAAATAAAAGATGGAGACGCCATCGTAGGGAATCGTACCAAAGTGAAAGTAGCTAAAAATAAAGTGGCCCCTCCTTTTCGTGTGGTAGAGTTCGATATCAACTATGGTGAAGGTATCAGTAAAGTGGGTGAAATTGTGGACTTGGGAGTTGACTTCGAAATCATTAAGAAATCAGGTTCATGGTTCAGCTATAATGAAACCAAGATTGGTCAAGGTCGCGATGCCGTTAAACAAATGTTACTCGATAACCCGGAGATGAGTATCGAGATTGAAAACAAAATCAGAGCAGCAGCAGCAGCGACCATAAAAACAAAACAAGAAATTGATTAATTAGACATATCAATAATAATTTAGACACAAAAACCCGTTAGGAATCTAATGGGTTTTTTTATTATTAAATCTCAGATTTATTTGGTTTACTAACTATCTATCTTGATGCACACATTTTTCTCTTCTGTAAAAAACTTCAAGGCTTCAAAGCCTCCTTCTCTTCCAACCCCACTTTGCTTAACACCCCCAAAAGGAGTACGTAAATCGCGCTCAAGCCAGCAGTTAATCCATACAATACCACTCTCAATTTTAGCAGCTACTCGATGGGCCTTTGATAAATTTTCGGTGAATATCGTACAAGCCAAACCATACTGTGTGGAGTTCGCCATTTTTAATGCTTCGGCTTCGGTAGAAAATGGAACCAACGTGACTACTGGCCCAAAAATTTCTTCCCGATTTACCCTACAATCATACGCTAACCCTTCAATGATTGTTGGTTCAATAAACCATCCATCCTTACATCTTCCAGGCACTTCTACCGGCCCTCCACCTAAAATAATACTACCTCCCTCCTCCTTGGCCAACGCGATATAAGAAAGTACCTTTTCAAAATGAGGTTTCGAAACAATGGCCCCAACCCTCGATGTATCAAGCAATGGATCACCCACCTTTCGTTTCTTAACTTCCTCCACAAAAGCATTTTTAAATCGTTCATAAAGGGTGTCTTGTATGAAGATGCGTGATCCGCATAAACAGATTTCTCCTTGATTCGTAAATGCTGCTGCCGCACTTATTTTCACGGTCTTCTCAAAATCACAATCATCAAAAATAATATTTGGGTTTTTACCCCCCAATTCCAAACTCATCTTCTTAAACATTGGCGCTGCAATTCGAGAAATTTCTGCGCCCGTTTTTGTTCCACCAGTGAACGAAATAGCTTTAATATCCTGATGCGCCGTAATCGAACTTCCTACCTTTGGTCCCAAACCATGAATTATATTGAGAACTCCTTTCGGTAAACCCGCCGCATTACAAACCTCTCCAAGCATAGAAGCCGTCATCGGGGTAATTTCCGACGGCTTTGCAATAACACAATTGCCCATGGCTAAAGCAGGAGTTATCTTCCATGAGAATAAATATAACGGTAAATTCCAAGGGCTAATACATCCAACAATTCCAATTGGGGAACGCAAGGTATAATTGAAAATTTGTGAATCTGTTTTATGAAACTCTCCACTCAAACTTAATGCGGTGGTTGCATAAAATTTAAAATTACTAACCGCCCTAGGAATATCCATCACTTTGCTTAACCATAGTGGCTTGCCTTGATCGTTGGTTTCTGCTAAAGCAAATTCCTCTAATCTGTTTTCAATCCCTTGGGCTATTTTTAATAAAATATCACTTCGTTGTTCTTGGGTATAATTACTCCATACTTCGAACGCCGCTGTTGCTGCTTTAACAGCCAGCGCTACGTCTCGTTCATCACTATCCGGCACTTCGCTGTAAACCGCTCCAATAGCTGGATTAAATCCTTTTAAATATTGATTAGAAACAGGCGCTACATACTCGCCATTAATGAAATTTAAAATGCGTTGCATAGGGCAAAAATAAGAAACATTGTGGTAAACAGCCTACGGAGACTGAACACTTCAAAATATGATCTATATTAGAGACTTGGGTAAATTTAATTACTATGTTTGCACAAATCCTATACGATGAAATTTAGAATATTACCTTATCTCATTTTATTTCTCTTATTCACAATAAGTACTTATGCTCAGAAAAAACCAATCACTTCCAAGCCTGGTGCAGTTAATGTTAAATATACAATAGGGTCAAAAACAAAACAAAAATCATTTACCTCAAGTAGTTTTCATGTTAAATCAACCGAAAGCACGCATACTATGGTGCAATTTCGTATAAAGGGCGTAATTCCTTATCTTTTGCTGTTTCCCTGGTACCAAAATGTTCATGAATACATTTATCTAAACACCTACGACGAGAAATTAAAGCAAACAGAAACCACTAAAATCAACGACTTTGAAGTGTATGCCGTTGGAAAGCTTAAAAAAAACACCAAATACCTGGTAGATGTTGCAAAAATTGATGGAGAAAATTATGCTTTCTATTATCAATATAATCGCCAAACACATCAAGTGGATTTTTATGTAACTCAACTTAATTTGGAAGCTGGGTATGCCGAAGGGGATCCGGTTTTTCTTACCTCTGTTAAGGCACATAACAGCATGTTCTTTGGTGTAGGCTTAAATTATGGTTTGGTGTTTTCTGAACAAAAAAATTATTTCATGTTTTATACTAAACAAAAATTTAATAGAAGAGAGCGCAAAGCCAATAAAGGCCGTTCACGGTATCGCTTCATGATGTTCGATTCCACCTTTACAAAAAAATATAATGTTGGGTACACCCTCAAGAAACATAATACCTTACCTGGAACTTCATTCAATGCATTAAAAACTGTTTCTGGAAAACAAAACCCTGTGGTAATTGATAATTTAGGTTCCTTCTATTTCTTGGAACAACAACAAATAAAAAAGAAGAAGAAAATTACATTTAGAAAACGTTTTGATACCTATATCACAGGCTATAACCGTACTCAAAAAAAAATAAGCTCTAATTTGGTCTCAAGCGGAGATAATACGCTCATCGACTTGTGTCTCTCTGTTGATCAAAAAAATAGTGCACTCGTTGCTGCTTTATTTGAAAAGGAAGAGAAAGCTGCCATTCGCCTTTCCTTGGTTGATAGCACCGGAGCGTTTGTAACTGTAGCCAATCAAAATTTCAGTGTTCCTGATTATCGGAAAATGCTGGCCATATCAAGTCAGGATAAAAAAGGGAATAAAAAACCCATTCCTGAGAAAGATGTTTCTGATAAAAAAATTGAAACGGCTGGAAAAAATAATTTAGCTCTTTTAAAAATTCGTGAAGTATTAAGCAATAATGATGGTAGTTATTTGGTAATGGCCGAGCAATACTTTATAACAACTTATACCACACAGGGATCTAATGGTTCTTCACAAACCCATACCGTGTATCACTATCTCGATATCTTCATTTTTAAAGTAAACGCCGAGGGGGAAGTCCAAAATATACAGCGTATACCTAAGTACTATTCAACCGTGGATATGAAAATTAATACCTTTATTATCAATAGAAATGATCAGGAGGTGAAAATTATTTATTACAATTACACCAAGAAAAATAAATCATCTACTAGAATTGCAATCATCAATAACGAAACCGGAAAAATTAGAACCTCCGATTTTACTCCCCTTACTTTATCTAAACATTATTTCCTCGATTTGTCGAGTATTGCTTTTTTACCAAATAATAAAATCTTAGGCGTTGCGCAAAGAGGCAAATCTAC
>CAIVZR010000027.1 GCA_903910445.1 uncultured Bacteroidota bacterium | reverse complement strand
TTGGAGAAGAAGTTGAAGGTGAATACACTACTTGGAATTGGAATAATGTATGTACAGGATGTTCATTGAACAAAACGCAACCTACGGCTCAAGCTGATAATAACAGAACCTACGCTAAGGATGAAATCAACATCAATGTATATCCAAATCCAACTGAAGGACCATTCAATGTTGAAATCAACTCAGCAATCACTGGCCCATTAACTATTACTGTATTGAACTACTTAGGGCAAGAAGTTCAAACCATCTCTAAACCTAATTTTAACGGAACTGCTTCTGTAAGAATCGATCTTCAAGATGCTGCTTCTACTTACTATATGGTGAGAATTGAAATGGGAGGTCAAACACTTTACAGAAAAGTTATCTTGACAAAATTCTAGTATATTGATTTTACTAAATAAAAAGGTCGCTCTCAAAAGGAGCGGCCTTTTTTTATACCTCCAATTTATTGCGCTTTGATTCTGCAATATTGAGCTTTAAAATATAAATGAGTAAAATAATTGCTCCGGTGCTAATATATAAATCGGAAAAATTAAATATCCCTGTATGTAGTTTTCCTATTCCCATAATCATAAAATCAGTAACATGCCTATCGTGAAGTAAACGATCGATAATATTTCCAATACCACCAGCAAACACAAAGGTTAAACCAGTGAGCAATAAGGGCGATAAACGATTCATATGCTTAATAATATAGAAGGATAGTGCTATTAAAAACAACAATGGCAAGATGCCTAATAACAAAAAACTCAATACCTGTGGTAATGCATCACCAAGCCCCATGGCGGCCCCAGTATTCTCTGCGTAATAGAGTACAAATAAATCATTGAAATAGGATACAGCGCCTCGATTCATCAAATGTTCTTTGGCTAAGTTTTTTGTAACCTGATCACATCCAATAAATAAAATGGAAGTAAAACAAAAGAGTGCTGTTTTAATTTTTCGAATGGTATTCGCAGAATTCATTTACATTGTATAATAAAATACAAAGGTACACGATTGAAAAAGAACTAAAACAAATAGACGAGAACCCTTATATAGTAAGGCTTACCCGAACTTTACAGAGGTCATCGTCAAGGAACCACCCAATGCCTTATCATTGAAAAAGCTAATCTTATCTTGTTCTGTTTTCAATCCTAAGCTATACATCAATGGGAAATAATGATCGGGAGTTGGAATCGCCAATTTGGCAGCGCTTCCCAATTTTTCGTAATCAATCAGCTTTTGATGATCCCCACTTGAGATTAGTGACTTGAATGTATCATTCAAACTTAGAGCCCAATCAAATCCTCCACCATTCATCATCGACCAATCAATCATGCCTAAGTTGTGAATCATATTACCACTTGCCAAAATCAATACACCTTTCTTACGCAACGCAGCCAATTCTTTTGATAAATCGTAATGATATTGCGCGCCCTTGGAGTAATCGATACTCAATTGCAACATGGGAATTTTTGCATCCGGATACATACGACACACCACCGACCAAGCCCCATGATCCAAACCCCAGTCGTGATCAAGGGTTAGGGCTGTTGACTTAATCATACTCGCTGTTTCGGCTGCCAAGGCTGGATTGCCAGGTGCTGGATATTCATAATCGAAAAGCGCTTTTGGAAATCCACCGAAATCGTGAATGGTTTTAGGCATCTCCATCGCAGTAATCTTAGTGCCCTGAGTAAGCCAATGTGCCGATATAATAAGAACAGCCTTCGGTACTGGTATTTCTTTACCCATCGCCATCCACCGGGTGCTAAATTCATTGTCTTCTATGGCATTCATTGGTGAGCCATGACCAACGAATAATACAGGCATCATTTCATCTTGCACTTTTAAGTCGCCAGTAAATTTTTTAAAATCTGATAATGTTGTCATTGCTAAAGTACCTAGAGTTCCTATTCCTAAAGTTTGTATAAATTTTTTACGTTCCATTTAGTTTCTTAATTCCAGGCACCAAATTTACCTGCGTTATAATCATTATAGGCTTCCATGATTTCTTCTTTTGTATTCATTACAAAGGGGCCATGGGTTAATATTGGCTCGTGATAAGGCTTACCATATCCTAAAAGCAAGATACTTTCTTCATTTGATATAATGTTAATTTCGCCACCTTCATCAGTAAACTCCACCAAATTCAAGGCCTTCACCATCGTATTCTCTACTGTCAAACTACCTCTGATAATATAAAAGAAAATGGTATGCGCTCCAGGTGCATTCAAGGTAAAGGATGCTCCGCTTTTAAAATGAACCATTGCCGAAGAAATCCCTGTGATTGATGGAAATGGCCCTTCAATATTTCCCCATGTTCCAGAGATACATTGAATATTTACGCCATTACTCACAGATAAAATTGGAATAGCATCTTTCTCTAACCCAACATAATTGGGCTTTGTCATTCTTAGACGTGAAGGCAGGTTCAGCCACAATTGCAAAATCTCTAATGGCCCTCCGTTTTTCTTAAACTCTTTAGATGAAATCTCTTCATGCATCAGGCCACTGCCAGCTGTCATCCATTGCACACCACCAGCAGTCATCACGCTTTCATGTCCTCCATTATCCTTATGGCAAATATCGCCATCAATAATAAAGGTAACGGTTTCTATGCCACGGTGTGGATGTGGTCCAAATGGCAACCCTGAATTATTCGACGCATATACCTGTGGTCCGTGATGATTTAGAAACAAGAACGGATCCAACATATCAATGCTGCGCGTAGGCATGGCCCTATAGGTAACCAATTCGCCCATTGGAGTATTCTCAGCGGCGTGTATATTTATAATTTTTGGCATTCAGTATAACTTCAATTTAACAATTGCCATCCGCATCACAACTTGCCCCATCATTCATTGGTGCATCCGTTGGTGTGATTTCCGACCAAGCTACTTCAAGTGCATGTAAGAATGTTTCAGGGGCTTGTGCACCCGATACTGCATATTTATTATTGAGCACAAAGAACGGAACTCCCGTCACTCCTATTTCTTGTGCCTGGTGTTCATCGTAACGTACTTCATCGGCAAACTCATTGCTCGATAAAACCCTAGATATATCTACTTCTTCCAATCCGATACGTTGACCAATAAGGAATAGTGATGCATGATTGCTTATATCAACACCTTCACAGAAATATGCTTTGAAAAATTCTTCTTCAGATACATCACCCAAACCTTTGGTTTTGGCCAATTGAATAATTCTATGCGCATCGAATGAATTAGAGATTACTGCCGAATCAAAATCATATTTCAACCCCACATCTGCCGCCATCTGAGTTACTTGAACATGCATCGTTTCCGATTGTGCACGAGTCATCCCTTTACGCTCTGCTAAGTAATCATATACGCTTTTACCAGGCTCAGTTTTTAAATTAGGATCTAATTCGAAACTATGCCACTCCACTTCTATCTGCTGGCGTTCTGGAAATTTCTCTAAAGCCATCTCAAATTTTCGTTTGCCTATATAGCAAAACGGACAGCGTATGTCCGACCAGATATCTACTTTCATAATGTATTTTCTCTAATTAATTTTAAGCCTTTTGTCCATTTCACCAGTTCGTCCAGCATTACCTTAGTCGATTTAATGGAGATTTCGTTTCCTGCAAATTCACCTTTTTCGTTAAAAAACTGCGTGAACATCGAAAAATTTACCCCTTCAGTGAGTGGCACAATTTTCATTGTTGCCAAATCGCCTTTCAAACTATTTCCTGCGCGTGTGCCCGCTGATACGCCGCCATAACTAACAATTCCTGCTGCTTTATATGCCCATTCTTGCGACAAATACTCAATAGCATTGCGCAAAGGCGCTGGATAATTATAATCATATTCGGCAGTAACAAAAATAAAAGCATCAGCCGAATCAATAATTGAACTCCAATTCTTAGTGTGTTCGAACTCATATTTTTTCAATCGTGGATGCGCTGCCTCATTCATCATCGGTAAATTTAATTCTCCTAAATCAATAACATCAATATCGAAGCCACCATAATTATGCGCTTGCCTTTCAATCCAGGCGGCTATCAATGGCCCTTTTCTACCCGGTCGTATGGTGGACGAAATTATCTTTAAATTAATCATAAAATTTTGACAGTCAATTTACTTGTTTGAGGATTCAAAGGTATCTATATTTGCTATCCAATAGTAAGTACTACCCCTGTGGATAGTGCTATACTTTGAGAAAGCATCTAGATCAATGACAACAGCAAAACAACCTAAAGTTAAAAACTTGGCCGAATGTACCAAAGCCATCTTACCTGTGCGTGACGCATTGGATATATTAAGTGGTAAATGGAAACTCCCAATCATCATCTCACTTACCTTTGGCAATAAGCGTTTCAGCCAAATGGCCAAAGAAATTCCTGATATCACCGATAAGATGCTCTCAAAAGAATTACGTGATTTGGAAATGAATCAACTTATTAAACGTACCGTATACGATTCGGTTCCAGTGGTGGTGGAATATTCTATGACACCTTATGGAAAGACTTTAGATAAGCTAATTGATGAATTAAGAGATTGGGGTGAAGCACACCGTAAACGTATTATTGGCAAGGGCAAATAACTCAAGAGAGCTTCGCTCTTTTTAATTCTACTACCTCCAAATCGAAAATTCTTTTCCCGTCAATCTTTAGTTTTATTAAGGTTTGTATTGGATGAAAGCCATGTATACCGGCAGCTCCTGGATTGATGAAGAGCATATTCTGATATTTTTTATCACGCATCACTTTCAAAATATGGGAGTGTCCACATACCATGATATCGGGTACCTGCTCATTTAAAATTTTCATCGCATCGGGCCGATAACGATCGGGGTAACCCCCAATATGCGTCATTGCCACCGATACTTCTTCACATTTAAACCGATGAATGAGTGGATGCACCTGTCGTACATCAGTTCCATCAATATTACCATAAACTGCTTCAACGGGTTTGAGTTTTTTAATGGCATCGGTAATAGCAATCGTTCCAATATCACCACCATGCCACACTAAATCGCAGGCATCAATATATTTCCAAATTCTTTCATCCAGATAATTATGTGTATCAGATAAGATGAGAATATTAGTCACAGAATAATAAAATGAGAAATGAATCGATGGTAAACTAAAAACTATCAAACAAGCAAATTGTTTAGTAGTTGCTTAAATCTAATTTATAGGATTGCGGTTTCAACAATATGCAAAATTTCGAAACTTCTTTTGCTGGTTGCTGCTTCACAATATACACGAAGCACAGGCTCGGTTCCGCTCGGACGAAGCATTACCCACTCTTCATTACCCAAATGAAATTTAAATCCATCCAAATCTTCGGTGCTTGTAACATTCAAATTTCCGAAACTTGTATATTGACCCGATTTGCATGAAGCAATGATTTGTTGTTTCTTTTCTTCGGTCAAATGTAAATCCAAACGCTCTACAGCAAAGGTTCCTACAATAGCATACACCTCTTCAATCAAGGCTTCAATGCTCTTCCCTGTTTTCACCATGAACTCCCATAATGCCAATCCCATCCAAATTCCATCACGTTCAGGAATATGCCCTTTAATTGCAATACCTCCACTCTCTTCGCCTCCAACTAATACATCCTGGGTAATCATGTCTTCACAAATATATTTGAAACCTATTTTTTTGATATCGTATTCCAATTCGAAATGTTCGCAAAGCTTTTTAATTTTTTGAGAACAACTGAAAGTAAAAATTACCTTACCTCCTAAATTTTTATAGTTGTGTAAATAATTGATGAGCAACAAAATGATATGATGCGAATCGATGAATTTACCTGAACTATCGTATAGCCCTATACGGTCGGCATCTCCATCGGTAGCCAATCCACAAGAAATATCTCCGCTCACACTAATCATATCGCTAAATTCTTGTAAGTTTTTATGAATAGGCTCTGGTGCCTGTCCATTAAATCCTGGATTGTACTCGCAATGTAAACGATCAACATCGGGTAATAATCTTTTCATCACATTTTGGCCCGCACCATACATTGCATCGTATGCAAAATTCAAATTGCTTTTACGAATTGCATCCAAATCGAAATTGGCCTCAGCATGATCGCAATACATGGTTTCCAAATCAACGTACTCCACCAATCCATCGGCGAAATATGTTTCTAATGATTTTGTTTCATAGTCAACCGAATCGGGTATCAATGATTCAACAATCTCTATATCTTTTGGGGTAGTGGGTCCACCATATGCACCTTTTAATTTATACCCATTATAACTTGCTGGGTTATGACTCGCAGTGATAATAATTCCTTGACTGGCCTTTAAATTCACAGTACCTAATGAAATCATTGGAGTGCTTACAAATTCATTCTCCGCTAAAAACACCTTAATACCATTGTATGCCATGACACGTGTTACTGTTTCGCTAAATAATTTACCAGCGAAACGGCAATCATTACCAACCACTACAGTGGGCTTTGGATTGCTTTGCAATAACCATTTTGCAGTAGCATCGGCTACGCGTTTTACATTATCAACAGTATATTCTTGTGCAATGATGGCGCGCCATCCGTCGGTTCCAAATTTTATTTTTAACATGATGCGAAGATAATTTGTATCCCTTAAATTGAAAGGATTGATTTTATGATTGATATTAAATGATAAAGGGCAAAATTACAAAGTTTAAATTATTATTAAATATTGCATTAAAGCCTTAGCTCCAAACAAATTGAATATTCTGTTTTAGGTCGGGATGCAGGCTTCTGCTTACCGGACAAGTAAGTGCGGTATGCTCCAAAATGGTTCTAGTTTTGGCATCGAAATCCCCCTTAGGAAAGGTAACCAGGGCATCTATTTGTATCACCCGTCGTGGTTCGGTTCCCATAATCTTGGTAATTTCCACGCTGGTATTATCAATATTCCATTGGCTTTGTTCGGCCTTAATCCCCATTACCGTGAGCATGCAAGCGCCCAATGAGGTGGCCATCAGGTCGGTAGGCGAAAAAGCCTCCGCTTTGCCGTGGTTATCGAGGGGTGCGTCGGTGATAATGGAATTTCCCGAAAAAATATGTGTGGCCTTGGTTCTTAAGCCACCTTCGTAATTTACATTGGATGTTGCCATATTAAAAAAAGAGTATTATTTGGGTTCAAATTTAATTATTTATCTTCGCCATATATAAATCAATTTTATTCCATATGAAATCTATTATAAAATTCCTCCTATTTGCAATCATTGCAACCACCATTATTCCTGTATCTTCATGTAAAAAAGGAGCTAACGATCCAGCTTTACCATTTAGCTCTCGTAAAGGCCGTCTTGAAGGCACCTGGAAACTATCAGCAAATACTTATACCGTTTCTACTATTAACGGCAATATCGTAACTACAAGAGATTATTCTTTTGATGGCACCAATCAAAAAGTGACTACCGTAATTAAAATTGGAAATGCTGCATCTCAAACCACAACTAATTCTTATACCTATAGTGAAACCTGGGAATTCACAAAAGACAATACCTACACTATGACTACTGTTCAAGGTGGACAAACCGATATAGAGTCGGGTAGCTGGGCTTTTGCTGGTAAAGACAAATCGGCTGGTTTGAAAAATAAAGAAGCAATCATTCTTCATGCAACAAAATATGTTTCAGGAAATACCACTACTACTATTGGTGCCACTGATAATACGGTAACCGTTGTATTTGATGAATTAGGTAAATCACAATTGGTTGTGCTAAGAGACGAATCTTACGTAGAAGATGCAACTCATTCTAATACTACAAAAGGCACTAATACTTATACCAAATAATAAAATAACTCAATTTAATAAAAAAAGCCACTTCAAATTGAAGTGGCTTTTTTTATTGGCTATAAATTCAGACTAAAATAATCAGTTATCTTTTGCATTAGATTAACTCGATCAACACCTAGTACATTATGCAAGTGACCTGGATACATAAAGTAATCTATTTGTTTCTTCGACTCCACGCATTTCTTCGTATACATTAAAGTATGTTGCCACACTACCACATCGTCGCTGGTGCCGTGAATCATCATCAATTTACCTTGCAATGCGCCAACATAATTGAGTAAGTTTGAATTGTCGTATCCTGTTGGGTTTTCATCTGGGGTATCCATATATCTTTCGGTATACATTACTTCGTAATAGCTCCAATCGATTACCGCACCACCAGCAACACCTACTTTGTAAGTACCTGGAGTACGTGTCATCAAGCTCGTAGTCATGAAACCACCAAAGCTCCATCCAAATACGCCCATCCTGTTTTGGTCAATGAAGGCCATTGATTTGAGATATTCATTCCCTTTTATCTGATCGGCAATTTCGGCAGTACCCAATTGACGATGGATTACTTGCTCAAATTCTTTTCCGCGGTTGCCACTGCCTCTTCCATCCACAGTGAAAACAACATAACCTTGTTGTGCCATATAATACAACCATAAATCGGCACCGCCTAACCAGCTATTACTTACCAATTGCACATGTGGGCCATTATAAACATAGGTTATCGATGGATACTTTTTCGTGCTATCAAATCCCAGTGGGTAAATAATTCTTGCATTCAAATTAGTAATTCCATCTGCCGACTTGATCTTCACAAATTTCATTATTGGCATTGCATAATCGGAAAGGGGATTGATTGATTTCAATAAAGTTTGAGTACTGGCACCCGTTGCACTTTCATTCACTGTGATGACCCTAGGTATTGTAGATGATTGTAGCTGATTGATATAAAAGGCTCCATTATCACAAAACATTGGAGTATTAATTCCATCACTGGCATTACGTTTAATGGCAGCAACCATTTTGCCTTTTGCATTCAATGGCTGATAAGCTACTCCCTTATTTAATCCATCATTATAGAAATAGGTGAAATAATATCCTTTATCGTCGAAGGCATAAATATCGCCCATGGCATCACCAAAACTATAGCTGTTCTTGTCAACACTATTTCCATTCTCATCTATGATACGAACTACTTCATTGGTCGATTTCTTATCGGCTGCCAACTCATAAGTGCGCCAGATTAACTTATTTGAATTTCCCAAATAAGCCAATGGATATAAGGGTTCTACATAAGTTGGGGCAGTAAAAATTGCCCAGGTCTTAATTAGGTTCCCACTTTGAACATCATAAATTTGATACCAGCATGAGTCGGTATGACGGTTGAGTAAAGCTAAATAAATTTTCGACTCATCCCTGCTCCAGCTAATATTGGTGATATAGTGCTCGGGATCGCCAGCTATATTTAAGAAGATAGAAGTATTGCTAATGGTATTAAATACTCCAACAGTTACATGATGACTATTGCCTCCTGCCATTGGGTAACGAATCATTTTAACAGAAGCAGGTTTGTCGTTAATATTCATGATGGGATACTCGGTCACCATCGACTCATCCATGCGGTAATAGGCGAGCAAATTTCCTTTCGGACTCCAAAACGTACCTTTAGAAATTCCATATTCGTTGCGATGTACATTGGAAGAAGCATATACATGTGATTTATCATCCTCGTTACTCACCATCAATTTATCACCTTTTACATTCATCACTACCAAATTATTTTCTATAGTATAGGCAATTTGTTTCCCATTCGGGTCGATATCAAAATTGGCTGCATCATCAATCCAGGTGCCGCTCGTACGCACTTCTTGTTTATCTAAATCAAACCATACCATGCGATGCTTGAACATGAAATGAATGGTGTTCGAATTTTCCCAAGTAAATGGTGGTAAGCTTAACATACTATCCACTCCATTCTCTGCCAGCTTGGCTCCAATCATATCGCTCGCAAACATTGGAGTTTCATCGGTTTTACCGGCCTCTCCTTCCATTACCACTTCACGGTTATTTTGTTTAACCACATAGCTGTATTTGGTAGTACCTGGTATCCATTGTAATTGTGATAATCTTTTGGGTTGCAAATACGAACGCTGACCGAGTACGGCATCGTTCATAGTAAACTTGCGGGTTGGATTGTTTTCTATCGTTCCTTCCTGAGGCTTGTTTTGTGCTACCGAGAGTAAACTAATAAAAGCGAATGCTACAAAGAAAATATGCTTCATTTTATAATATAATTTTAAGAAATAAAAAATCTTGATGCGTATGAAATAAATTAAACAGCCACACCGAAATCTCGCAAAGCATCATTCAAACTCGTTTTTAGGTCAGTGCTCGCTTTACGTTTACCAATTATCAACGCGCAGTTTACTTGGTATTCACCTGCTGGAAATTTCTTAGAATAACTACCCGGAATTACCACCGAACGTTCGGGTACTACCCCTTTCATTTCTATTGGCTCACTTCCTGTAACATCGATAATTTTGGTGCTTTGGGTTAAGCATACATTGGCTCCCAATACGGCTTCACTTTTTACATGAACCCCTTCAACCACAATACAGCGTGAACCAATAAAACAACCATCTTCAATAATTACTGGTGCGGCTTGCACGGGTTCCAGTACACCACCAATTCCAACACCACCGCTAAGATGTACACCTTTACCAATTTGAGCACAGCTTCCAACGGTAGCCCAGGTATCAACCATCGTTCCTTCGTCGACATACGCTCCTATATTAACGTAACTCGGCATCATGATAACACCCTTAGCCAAGAACGCCCCATATCGAGCCACCGCGTGAGGTACTACGCGAACGCCCAATTGTTCGTAATTCTTTTTCAATGCCATCTTATCGTAAAATTCAAATGGCCCCACTTCGATGGTTTGCATTTTCTGTATCGGGAAATACATTAGTACTGCCTTCTTCACCCAGTCGTTCACCACCCAGCCACCGACGGCGGGTGTGGCAACTCTTATTCTTCCTTTGTCGAGATGTTCAATTACCTCACGAATTGTGTCTTGGGTTGCAGCAACTTGCAATAAAGATTTATCGAGCCATGCGGCTTCGATTATTTTTTTAAGAACTTCCATATGGGCCGCAATTTAATGAGAAAAAAGTTTATAGCACAAGCAGCCATCAAACAAATAAAAGGAATGGTGGGAAAGTGAAATCGTGAATCGCCAAAAAAGAGAATTCCAACAATAAAAAAGGATAAAATACTCTGAAATATAAGGGAAGGAATTTTTAATTTCTTGAACAAATACATACCTAAAGCAGCCAGGCACAAACACAGTAAAATTAGATATTGCACCTGACTCCAGTACTTCCATTCTTCCCAATAATAACTGGCAATTGAACGCTGATTCCAGTTAATTCCATCGGTT
>CAIVZR010000026.1 GCA_903910445.1 uncultured Bacteroidota bacterium | reverse complement strand
AGCAGACGGTTAATTTACCATTCCAATTGCGTTGGGTTTGCTGGGCATTTATAAGTTCTGCCTGACTTAAACAAGGATTCTCAAATGTATGAAGATGGTTGGGTTGATTGGGCCAATGACCATTGATGGTTCCAATGCCTTTATTAAAATTTTTGATCATCCACCATTGCTGGAAACGATAACTCCAAGGTTTATTTTCCTGAATCCAGTTACCTGCATATTTCACCCATTGCATCTTATGCCTATAAAACCATAGAAATGGCAAGGTATATACTCCTAAGTTGGTAGGAGCTCTGAAATGAATGATATCCGCCTCAAGGCAAGCCCTGTTTATTTTTATTAAATTTGGGATTGCGTACAAAATAATTTTCAATTTATTGCCGAAACCATCTCCACCAGAAGGAATTAATGGCTGAAAGCTAATATTGGAAGCCTTATATGCCGCTGAGCTTGGTGGTGCAGGGGTATTATGCAATGGAGCCAAATGCGTAACATGATCAAAGATGGAGGCCAGTTGATCTATTTCCCTGATGGTTGCATTCCAGCCACGAACTTCATTATTCACCAGGTAATGTTCGGTATGACTTATTATTAATAGTTTCATTGGTCAATACAATCACTGTATTTCTCGGCCAGTAAATTCCAACTATGAAGCTTCGCAAATTCCACTGCATTTCTTGAATAACTTGAATAATCATTTAAAATAATTCCTATGGCATCTGCTATTTCTGCTGCATTTTTTGCATCCACTAAAATACCGTTAAATTCATTTTGAATGGCATCTTCTATTCCAGTTCCTCTGGAACCAAGTGCAGGAACCCCCATGGCATTGGCTTCAAGCAGTGAAATTCCAAAGCCTTCTACATCACCCTGATGGGTATTTTCGCTTAACATCACCGCGATGGTTGCATTCTTTAGCTTCTCTATTAATATAGCACGTGGTACACTTCCATGTATTGTTACAAAGGATTCCAGGTTCATCGATTTCACCAATTCCTGTAAATGTCCGGCATCTTGAATAAGACCTATAACATGATAATGGCATTGAGGAAATCGTGAGATGATTTGAGGCAATGCTGCAATAAAATTATGTTGCCCTTTGCGTTGATGAATGGTGCCGACGGTAATAAATTCAATGCGATCAAAATTTGATTTCGGTTGCAAATTAAATTCCGATAAATTCACACCGTTAGGTATCACCGTACAATCGCTTTGGAGTGAAGGGAGTAAAAGACTTTTGGTAAACTTCGAAACTGCAATGCTACGCTGCATCATTCGCAGGGCGATATTGGTTAAGCCCCTTAAAATATTATTACTTAAAAGTAATTCCGAGCCATGCACTATTGCAATGGCTCTTTTAGGAATAATCCATTGCATCCATAAGGCCGATTTCCCACTGAGTAAAACTTGATTGAAAGTACTTGAACTTTTAAGAACTGCTTTTATTCGAAACCAATACATCAATATATACGATGCATGGTGCTCCACTCTTTCCACTTCGAATGGCAACTGCTTATCGAAAATTTCATTTGAATTCTTTTTCGACTCTCTATCGAAAACAATAACTTTTACCTGATAACCAATAGTATGCATTGCCAATGCCAGATTTAGGGCATGATTCCCAATGCCCCCGGGTTCAGGCGGAAATTCAGAAGTGATTAGTAAGATACTTTTGGTTGTCATTCTTTCAATCACTAATCTAGTTGGTCAATTTTCGACCCTTCCTTAAGCATACGAGTAGCTATATTCCAAGAGCGAATTATTGGAATAAGAAATAGCGGAAGGCCAATTATAAAAAGTAAGACTCCTAAAAATTTATGCTTCTTACTACTTTTAAATTTATACGGTACGATGGAAGCGGGAACATTAAGTAAAATATTATAAATAGCATTCGCATTTCCAAAATACTTACGAGTTAAATAATTTACGCTTGGAATCGGTCTCGGGCTAAATAATTTCTTTGGACGAAAGGCGTCCCAGCTGCCCATTTGCCTCAAGCCTCCTTCACTTACCTTTAGATGAATTCTTTTTGCATATGGGTTAGAAATATTTTTAAACCCATTCAAATAGCATCGCAATCCAAATTCCCCATCTCCCATTCGTTGCCGTTCAAATTGCCTATCAAATAAACCAGTGGTTTTGAAAACTTCCTTTTTGATTAAAAAGTTTCCAGTATCAATTTGATCACCCCAACGAAAATACGAATAATGGAAAGGCACTTCAGCACCTACCACCGAAAAAGAAACTCCAGAAGAGATATCGGCGTTAAAAAAATCGAGTGTTTTTAAATGCTGAGTTATCCAGTCAGAATCTACTCGCGAATCGTCATCATAAAAAAGCAAGTAATCACCTTTAGCCAATTTCACACCTGTATTTCGTGCCTGCCATAAAGCCTTCTCATTTTGTTGAATTACTGTTAGAACTACGCTTCTATTTTTATAGAATTCTGAATCAAAATTCTCAGACTGATCAATAATTATTACTTCAAAATTTGTGTAGTCTTGTATTTCCAAATCCGCTATTACATCATCAAGATACTTGTATCGGTTCAATGTTGGGATAATGATAGTGATAAATGGATTGGATTTAAGTAACCTGCTGTTATAAAATGAATAGTCATCATTTTTGAATTTCAAAATATTAGGTTTTACATTTTTTGCCCTCTTGGCACTATAAAAGGCAACTATTTCATTAAATGGATTATTCAATGATATAATCCTAATGATTAAAATATAAATCGACCAGAAAAACTTATAATTCTTCCGAACAAAATAATATTCATCCTTAAGTAAAGGTCGAATTCCATTCTGACTCAATTTGATATTTGAATCCAATTTGATAATTCCTTTCTGCCAAGCCTGAAAGGCTATATCTATTTTTGAAATAAATTCGGAACTATAATTACAATCAAAAGACAAGAATTTCTGCTCCTGTTCACTCAATTTGTCACAATTAATTTCATATGGTATCGTATTTTTAAAATCCTTTAAATTGAAATACCAATTAGGGGAAATATATTTTATAAATTCAAAAAACATTGTATACTAGCCAAATAAAAGGTGCTTATTTTTGACACAGACTAACTCATTCATAAACATTTTAGAGAAACTTGTGTTATAATTTATCCAAATTGAATTTACTAATGCAATGATTTAAACAACCAGAAACAGAAAGTTGATTTATCCATAAGCCACGATTCGCAATTTGCATTGCCTTAAAATCATCATTATGTATTTCATTATGAAAATCCAAAAGGATTTCAGCAATTCTACTTCGGTCCGACCATTCAATCCAAATTAAATGCTTCTTCCAGTCAATGGTATTGGCTTGTGGCAAAATACAATCCGTGTTTATAAATAAAGGAATACGCCCGCACATTAGAGTTTCATAGAGTCTAACAGAAAAGTTGCCTCCTCCTCTCAAACAGAAAACATAGTCAGAATCAATCATATTATGATAGTATTCCAAGGTGGTACGTTTCTTTTCTTCTTCGGAATGTGCACCTGCCCTATATTGCGAACGGTAGATGAAATTAGCATCTATATTTTTATTTCGTTCCAATGATTTCAATTTTCGGGCTCGATGAAAAGCGGAGGGAAATATTGGTTCTAAAACCCAATCATTATTTGATACACGAAGTGCATTCTCTCTCATCACCTTTAAATCTTCTTTCACCCTTTTTTCTAACGACATGGATGCATGCCCACAGAACCCAACTCTTGGCAATTGATTTTTTTCACGCAGAGTAACCTCCTTCGTTTCCATAATTCTTGAATAATGATCACTCAAAAACACCGGTAGGCCTTGATTGGCAGCGCTAAGTTGACTTCTAAATCCGCTAGGTCTTAGATAAATGATATTCTCAAATTCATTTAAATGAATCCCGAAATCCCCAGAAATAAATCCATACGCTTTTATACCCAACCCTATACAACGTTTAGATAGAGCATCTAAATAGGTTTGTAGCCGATGTTCGAAATAATAATTAATTGAAAACGGGAGGAGTACAAATTCTGCCGTTGCAATATCATTGGTGAATTCGAACATCCCGCCTTCCATACGCCATTCCTTAAAATTCGACTCCTTATTTTCCCAGCTATCTTGTCCCAGAAATGGTCGGCACAAAGGGAATAACACTTGAGGTCGCGTTTCCTGGAAATTAATATTCGGTATGTATAACTTCGTTTTTATTTTGATGAATT